>JAFDWO010000011.1 GCA_018268415.1 Actinomycetota bacterium
GATCTCGATGCTGATCGAGATGGTCCCCCTGCTCGTCCTCTTCGAGTTGAGTATCTTGCTGGCACGTTGGTTCGGCCGTCCGCGCGAAGGGGCGGGAGCGGCGGAGCCGAGCACGCAGGAGTGAGAAGGGGCAGATGGCGCAGGGCAGCGACGAGCATCGAATGGTCTTTGACATCCGCGGCCGCAGGCGGCACGTGGTCAAAGTCGTCTACGCGATCCTCGCGATCCTGATGGCGGCCAGCCTCTTCCTGGTCACCGGGGCCGTCAACCTCAACTCGATCTTCGGTACCGCCTCGAGCGTCGAAAGCGCCGCCTCGAGCTTCATCAAGCAGGCCGAACACATCGAAACGAAGCTGGCGAAAACGCCGGAAGACGAAGCGCTGATGGCGAACCTGACGCGCACCCGGATCAACGCCGCCAACTCGATGATCACCAACGGCAAGGGCGAATCCGCGGGCGGGGTCGAAGAAATCAAGCAGCAGCTCGCCCTGGCGAGCGAAAGCTGGTCGAAATACGCCGCCACGGCGAGCGAACCGAGCGCTGGGCTGGCGATCCAGGCCGCTCCGGCCCTGTTCCAGCTCGCCGAACTCTCGAGCAACGGCGAAGAAGCGTTGGAAAACGTGAAAGCGGCGGCGGAAGCCGAGCAGGTCGTCGCCGCGAAGCGCAACGACCTGAACAGCTGGAGCACGCTCTCCTTCTACGCGCTCTTCGCCCAGAACTACAAGCTGGCCGAAGAAGCCAAAGAAGAAGCGGTCAAACTGGCGAACACGAAGTTCGAACGCGAATCCTTCGAAAATAAATACGAAGAAGTCGAAAAAAACGCCAAAAAATTTGGCCAACAGCTGCAGGTCGAAAAAGCGTCGAAGAGCAAGTCGGCCGGCAAGGAATCGCTCGAAAACCCGATCCAGGGTCTCGGCGGCACGTCTCTGGGCGGCGAATAGGCGCCTGACCGGGTGCTGAGTGGGCCGTGTTGGGCTCGAACCAACGACCTTGAGATTAAGAGTCTCCTGCTCTACCAACTGAGCTAACGGCCCCGGGCGGAGGATTATAGGAATCCCGGGCCGCCGGGGACCGCCGGGCCTCAGCGCTGGGCGCAGTACTTTTCGAGCCCGACGCCTTCGATCACCAGGCCGTTGGCGAAGGTGAAGATGCCGTGGCTGCGCAGGATGTGGTCGGAGCAGCGGGCGGCGACGTAGCTGCGCTGCACGCCTCCGGCGGCGTACCGCCGGCCGATCTTGACGTTGATGTGGGTGATCGAGGCGAGGCCGCCTGCCAGTTCCGGCAGGTTGACGGTGGCCCGGTAGCGGAATTCACCGGGGCGCTTTTCGATCGGTACGAGGAAGGCGTAGGTCTGCGTCGCGGGCACGTCGATGCGAGCGTGGACGACGACGGTGGGGTGGCCTTCTTCGCGCGGGCCGTTGAAGAGGGTGAGCGCGGAGCTGGTCGGCACCGGGCCGCCGGGCAGCGAGACCAGCGCTTCGAGCCTGCCGGTGCCGACGATCGCGCTCTTACAGATGGCGCGCGCTTCTTCGACGCTCGCCGCCGCGATCCGTTCAGGCGCGCAGGTCGGCAGCCCGGCGACGTCGAGGCGCCCGTCGCGGTCGAAGTCCATGACCACCTGCCGCAGGGCGGGAGGCGCGCCGCCGCCGGGCCTGGCGATATCGAGGTAGCCCTCGAACCGGACCGGGGCAAAGCTCTTCCTCGGCAGGTTGAGCGGCTGGAAGTCGGCGTTCAGCCGCAGTCGAATTTCCCGGGTTTCCACCATCGCGGCGCCGAGCGCGCCCTCGGCCAGGGCCGCGCAGACGAAGATCGTGAGGAAGAAGGGGAGGGCGCGCCTCAGTCGGTGTGGCATGGCGAGGTCAGCAGCGACTGTAGGTGGCTGCCGTCCGCGAAGGTCAATTTGCCGAAGACCTGGAGGCGGCCGCCGACGCATTCGGCTTCGGCGTACCCGACCTTCCGGCCGTGGCGGGTGTAGGTGCGGCCGAATTGGGTTTCGGCGAGGATCGCGGCGCCGGCGCCACCGGCGATCTCCGGTAGCTGGATTTCCGTGCGGTAGCCATAACGGCCGTGATCCACCTTTTCGACCGTGAACGGGACGATCAGAGCCTGCGGCGCGGGCACGGTCTCGTAGGCGTGGGCGATCAGCGCCGGTCGGCCGCCCTGCGGCGGCGCGTTGAAGATCGAGATCGGCGAGCTGATCGTGAAGGGTGGTTTGCCCATCATCGCCACGCGCGCCCTGCCGATCCCGGTGCCGAGCAACGCCCCGGCGCAGCGCTTGCGGGCTTCGTCCGGCGTCGTCCCTTCGAGCTTCGCCACCGTGCAGGTCGGCACGCCCTTGAAGTTCAGCCTGCCGTGCTTGTCGAATTCGAAGGTCAGCGATCGCAGCGCCGGCGGCTGTTCGCCGTTCACCGAGTTGATCCGGACGATGCTGCCGAAGTGGGCCGGGAGGGTGCCGTGCCTGGGGAAGGCGCGCGGCTGGAATTCGGCGGTCGCGCTGACCTTGAGGTTGCCGATCTGGGTGGTGACCGCGCCGGCGACGGCGGCGAGGATCAGCACGGCCGCGACGACCGCGGCCGTGGGTAGGGCTGCCCGGCGTCGCCTCAATCAGCCCCCTTGCAGTGTTTGATGATGATCCCGTTCAATTTCGTTCCTTCGTTGAATTCGGTTTCGACTTTCGCCTGCAGCTTGCCGCCCGGGCAGCTGGCGTTCGCGTAGCTCAGCTTCTGGCCCTTGAAGGTCCAGCGTTTGCCGATCGTCAGCCGCCCTTCGAGGGGGATCCCGTAGCCGCCCGCGATCCGCGGGATCCTCGCTTCGGTGCGGAAACCGAACGGTCCCGCGTGCACCTTCTGGATTTCCACCGGGACGATGTAGGTGGTCGGCGCGGGCACGCTCAGGTAGGCGTGGGCGAGCACGGTCGGGTTGCCGTTGTGGGGCGCGGCGTTGAAGATCGTGATCGGTGAGCCGGCCTTGAACGGCCGCTGTTCGGGGAAGGCGATCAGGGCGGTGCCGTGGCCCTCACCCACGATCGAGCCCGCGCAAACCTTGCGCGCCGTCGCCGAGGTGGTCGCCGCCAGCTTGTTCTTCGTGCAGTACGGGAGGCCTTTCGTGACCACCGCGCCGTGCTTGTCGTACCAGACGGTCAGCGTCTTCAGGATCGGCGCCAGTCCGCCGTCGGTGGCCGCGATCCGGCCTTCCCCGTGCAGCGTGATCGCGCCGGGCTCGTGCCTGGGCAGGGTGGTCGGCGTGAAACCTCCTTCGGCCACGACTTCGACCGGGCCGGCCCGCAACACGATCGTCGCCAGTGCAACCCCGCCCATGGCCAGCAACGCGACGGCGGTAAGAACCGCCGTCCTTAACACAGTCTTCCGCATAGGTTCGCTCCTCCCGTAGCCCCCGCACGCCAAACTACCACGGGTGGGAAGCAGCAGGAGGAGGGGAAGCGAGCGCCCCGGCGGGCCGGACGCGGGCCCGGGCGCGCCGTGGTTGCTGCGTCATCCACGCGAGATCCTGGTGGTCGCGGCGATCGTTCTGGCCGCGCTGGCGGTCGTCGGCACCGGCGTCGATTCGCGGCTCGACCCGACCACCCTCAACGTGCCCGGCAGCTCCTCGGCGGAAGCCAACGAGATGCTGGAAGAACACTTCGGACCCTCGGCGCCGTTCGCGATCCTGCTGCGCGGCCCGGCCGCCGCGCTCGAAGAACAGGGGCCGCGCCTGGTCCGGGCGCTGCGGGCGGAACCGAACGTCTCGACGCTCTCGCCCTGGGACCAGGGATCGGTCGAAGGGCTGCGCCCGACCCCCGAAAAGGCGCTGATCCTCGCCGACTTCCACGTCGACACGAAAACGGCGGTCGACGAGACCGTGCCGCGCCTCGACGAAATCCTCGAAGAAAGCGTGACGGCCCCGGTGCGGGCGACGCAGACCGGGTACGCGACCCTCTCGCGATCGTTGCAGCAGGAATCGATCGACGCCGCCGAGCGGGGCGAGCTGATCGCGCTACCGATCCTCCTGGTCGTCCTCCTGCTCGTCTTCCGCTCGCCGATCGCGGCGGTGATCCCGCTCGGCTTCGGCGCGATCACCGTGCTCGCGTCACGGGGGATCCTCTACTTCGCCACGGAATGGTTCTCGATCGACGCGTTCGCGCTGACCGTCTGCACGATGATCGGCCTGGCGCTGGGGGTGGACTACGCCCTCTTGATGGTGTCGCGCTTCCGCGAGGAGCTCGAGGCCGGCGCCGAGCCGCTCGAGGCGGCGCGCCGAACCCGGCGCCACGCGGGGCGGACCGTCTCCTTCGCGGGCTCGACCCTGCTGCTCTCGATGCTCGTCTCGCTGTTGATCCTGCCCGGGTCGCTGCTCGTGTCGTTGGCCGGGACGGTGGCGATGGTCGTCGTTCTCAGCGTCACCGTGGCGACGCTGGTCGGTCCCGCGATCCTCACGCTGGTCGGAAGGAACGTCGACCGCTGGCGGATCGGATCGCGGGCGAGTGCCGAGCGCTCCGCGGTGATGCGCTTCGTCAACGGGGCGCTGCGCCGCCCGCTCCTCGCGGCGCTGGTGATCGGCGCGGTCCTGCTCGCTCTGGCGGGCCCGGCGATCGGGTTGAAGCTCGGCCCGCCGAGCCCCGAACAGCTGGCCAAGGACGCGCCCGCGCGGGTGAACGCCGAACTGATCGACCACGCGATCGGATCCGGCTGGGACGCCCCGTTCCAGGTCGTCGCCACCAACCCGAACGGGCCGATCACCGACGCGGGCAGCATGGCGGCTCTCCAGCACTTCCAGCACAAGGTCGCCAGGTTCGAAGGGGTCAAAGTCGTGATCGGTCCGCAGGCGGCGACGAAGCGGGTGAAGCCGTTGCAGGAATTCGGCAACTCGGCGCTCGCCTCGCGCGGGAACCTCGGCCCGGTCAAGGAACTGGGGAAGCTCGGCAGGGAACTGAACGTCGCCGCGGGCGGGGTGGGGGAACTGCGCGGCGGGATCACCGAAGCGAGCAACGGCGCCGGTCTCCTGGCGCTCGGCTCCGACCACGCCGGCGAAGGCGCGCAGTTGATCGCGCGGGGGCTGGGGCGCGCGGCGGGAGGAAGCCAACGGGCGATCGACGCCCTGGAACGCCTGGCGAAGGGCACCGAAAAGCTCGCGGAAGGGCTGCTGCAGGCGGAAATCGGAGCGCAGCAGGTCCGGGTCACCGGGATCAACGGAATCACCAGCTCACTCAACTACAACGGGCGACGGGCTCAGCGCGAACAGCTCCGGGGGCTCCGGGCCGAGCAGAACGAAACGGTTCCGCGACTGCTCGCACCGGCCCAGGCAAGCGTCGAAAAGCTGGCCGCGGCGGAAGCCGAGCTGAAGGAAGCGGCGCCCGACGACCCGACGGCCGCCGCGGCGCTGGAATCGGTTCAGGCCGCGCGGGCCGCGCTGACGGGCACCAACCCGGTCGACGGTGCCCCCTATCGGGAGGGCTATGCCGGTCTGACCGCCGAACTCGAAGGTCTCCGGGAACGGCTGGATCAGTACGCCGAACTCAACAGGAGAACGACGTCGTTCATACATTCCTCGGTTGAAGGATTGAAGAAAACCGGGCGGGCGACGGGGCGGCTGATCGAAGGCCTACAGAGGCTTCGCCGCGGCAGCAACACGCTCGCCCGTGGCGCCGACAAGCTGGCCAAGGAAGCGGGCCGGCTCGGCGAGGGCATCGAACGGCTGGGCGCCGGGGCGGCCTCCCTGGTCAGCGGGCTCGACCAGCTCAGCGGTGGCGCCGAAGCGCTGGAAGCGAACCTCGCGGCCGGCGCGGTGGAAGTCGAACCGCTGGAAGCGGGGCTCGCGGAAGCGAGCGTGAAGGTGCTGGAAGGCAAGGCGAAGATCCGCCGGCAGGCGGGCAAAGTGCAGGAGCAGACGCCGGGCCTCTTCAACTCGGGGTACTTCGTGCTCTCGGCGCTCGACGGGGCGCCGCCCGGCCCGCGCGAAAAGGCGGCAACGACCATCGACCTCAACAAGGGTGGCCAGGCGGCCTCGATGTTGGTGATCTCGAAGTACGAATTCAACTCGCCCGGATCGATCCGGCTGAACCAGGAACTGGCGGCCGCGGCGGCCGAACTGGGGAAGGACGCGAGCCTCCTGACCGGCGTCGCGGGCGGTGCGGCGCAGCTGAACGACTACAGCAAGATCACCCGCGACCGGATCCCCTGGATCATCGCGGTCATCACCTTCGTCACCTTCCTGGTGCTCGTGGTGGTGCTGCGGGCGCTGCCGCTGGCGGCGATCGCGGTCGGCCTCAACCTGCTCACGGTCGGGGTCGCCTTCGGCATCCTGACGCTGCTCTTCCACGTCCCCGCGGACTGGCCGCTGGGCGGCCACGATTACGTCGACGCGGTCGGGGCCTGCATGATCTTCGCGGTCGTCTTCGGCCTCTCGATCGATTACGCCGTCTTCCTGCTGAGCCGCATGCGCGAGCGCTACGACGCCGGCGACGACAACGAGACCGCGGTCCGTTACGGCCTCGAGAAGACGGCGCGGGTGATCACCGGCGCCGCGGTGATCATGCTGGCGGTCTTCGTCGTCTTCGCCGGCGAGCCGATCGCGACGGTGAGCCAACTCGGCGTCGGCCTCACCGTCGCGGTCGTCCTTGACGCCACCGTCGTGCGGATCGTCCTCCTCCCGGCCCTGATGCTCCTGCTCGGCGACCGCGTCTGGTGGCTCCCGCGTCCGCTCGAGCGGGTGCTGCCACGGCTGAACGTGTAGAGCGTCCCCGATCGCGACGGTGGGCCGCTCGGGGCGGCCTCACCGCGCGATCGCGCCCGGCGGGGGTTACTTCTTCTTCGGTTCCGCCTTCGGCGTGCAGGCCTGCGTCGTGTCGGCGTTGATCGTGGTGCCGTCCTGGTAAGTGAAGGCGCCGCGGTACTTCAGCTTCTTCGAGGCCGGGCATTTGGCGTTGACGAAGCTCACCTTCTTGCCCTTGTAGGTCCAGGATTTCTGGATCTTCACCTTGAAGTCGGTGATCACGCCGACGCCGCCGGCGATCGGGGGGATCGTGACGTCGAGGCGCGGGCCGTAGCCTTCCTTGCCGTAGCTGGAGACGGTGCCGACCAGGACCAGCGTGGTCTGGATCGGCGCCTGGCCGTAGGCGTGCAGCAGCACCACCGGCTTGCCGCCCTGTGGCACCCCGTTGAAGGCGGTGACCTTCGTCGGCTCGGTGTAGAGGACGCTCAGCGGCAGCAGGGTGATCGCCGAGCCGCTGCCGATCTTGGCCTTGCCGCAGGCCAGTTCCGCAGCTTCCGTGGTCGTGTTCTGCAACTGCGCCGCCGAGCAGGTGGGCAGGCCCTTGGTCATCAGCGAGAGGTTCTGGTCGAAGTCGATGACGTCATGGACGGCCGGGCTCGGCACCCCGCTGCCGCTCTTGCCCGTTTTCACCTCGACGCTCAGCGCCACGGGCGAGGCGGTCTTCTTGTAGAGGGCCTTGGGCGAAACCGAGGCTTCGATCGACTGGGTGTTGCCGTCGGGCCCGGTCACCGTTTCCCCGGCAAGGGCGGCCGAAGCCGGGATCGCGAACGCCGCGAGAGCGGCAAGGCTCGCGATCAGAGTGAAACGTTTGTGCATTGAGTGCTCCTGGATCGGAAATTGTGCGGATCGCCTCCCATTCCCCTAACCGGTCCGCGGCGCCAGAGTAGCGCGTTGAATTCCCATTAAGTCCCCGCTCCACCGGCTTTTGGCGGGTATCGCCTCGGATACGATTCCCGCGCCCATCCGCAGGGTCGAGGGGGCCAAGGGAGGGGCAGGCGACGACCTGTGGCTGCGAAACCCCAAGGCGAGGAGAAACGCTCGGCTCCGAGCCGAGGAACCACTCCTGCCCGCATGGCCGCGATCGGGGCCCTTGCGGTGGCCGTGATCGTCCTCGCGATCGTGCTCTTCACCGGGGGCGGTGGGCACAACTACACGTTCATGTTCCAGAACGCGGGCCAGTTGGTCAACGACAACCAGGTGACGATCGGCGGCTCGCCGGTCGGGACCGTCTCCGGGATCGACCTGAGCCCGAACAACCTTGCCGAAGTCCACGTCGAAGTGGAACAGGAGCTGCACGAAGGCACCACCGCGGTGATCCGCGCCACCTCGCTCTCCGGCGTCGCCAACCACTATCTGTCGATCAGCCCGGGACCGAACAGCAGCCCGGCGCTCGACGAAGGCACCCCGCTCGGGCTCGCCTCGACCACGACGCCGGTCGACATCGACCAGCTCTTCAACAGCTTCCCGGCGAAAGTGCGCGAAGGGCTGCAGAACTTCATCAAGGGCAATGGCCAGATTTATGCCGGCCGCGGCAAGGA
Organism: Actinomycetota bacterium; assembly: GCA_018268415.1. Lineage (GTDB taxonomy): Bacteria > Actinomycetota > Thermoleophilia > Solirubrobacterales > 70-9 > VAYN01. The sequence goes on from JAFDWO010000011.1 coordinate 8,307, forward strand.
CGCGAACGAAAGCTACAAGTACTTCGGCACGGCGCTGAACCGGGCGACGGCGTTGGCCGCCGAACTGAACGCCGACGAACAGCTGCTCTCCAAGTTCCTGGTGAGCTCCAGCAACCTCACCAGCGCCGTCGCCGGTCGCGGCGCCCAGCTCTCGAGCGCGATCTCCAACGCCAACCAGGCCTTCCAGGCGATCAGCAGCCAGAACGTGGCGCTGGAACGGACCTTGGAACAGCTGCCGCCGGTGATGCGCCAGGCCAACACGACCTTCGTCAACCTGCGCGCCGCGCTCGACGACGTCGAACCGTTGGTCAACACCGCCAAGCCGGCGACCAAGAACCTCGCTCCCTTCCTGGCCGAACTGCGTCCGGTCCTGAACAAGTTCATCCCCTTCACCCGCAACCTCGGCCTGGCGCTGAGCCGCCCCGGCCCGCATAACGACACCGCCTCGCTGCTGAAGGAAATCCCGGTCGTCCAGCAGCGCGCCTCGCGCACCTTCCCCCACGCCGAAGACGCGATCGCCGCCTTCCAGCCGCAGCTCACCTTCGCCCGCTCCTACACGCCTGACCTGTTCAACGCGCTGGGCAATCTCGGGGTCGCCGCTGGTGGTTATGACGGGAGCGGTCACTATGTGCGGGCTTCGATCTCAGCCGCGAACCTCTTCAAATACGACGGCGGCAAGCTGACGCCGATCACCCGCGCCGAACAGTTCAACGGCTTCACCTCGACCTCGATCCCGCGCCGTTGTCCCGGGGGCGCCACGCAGCCCGCCGCCGACGCGTCGAACCCCTACGTCAACCCGCCCCACGGCGGCAGCTCCGTGAGCCCGTCCGAATGCAACGTGAATCAAGGGGCCGGCGGATGAAACGCGCGTTCGCAGGGCTCCTCGTCGTCGCGGCCGTGGTGGCCGTGATCGTGCTGATCTCCGGCAGCTCGAGCGAAGGCTACGTCGTGCGAGCGGTCTTCAGCAACGGCTCGTTCATGGTCGCCGGCGAGCAGGTGCGGGTGGCGGGCGCCAACGTCGGCACGATCAAGTCCGTCAGCGTCTCGCTGCCCGGTGAACCGACCGCCGAAAGGGGCGGCAAGCTCGTCGACGTCCCCGGCAAGGCGATCATCGAGCTCGAAATCTCGGACCCGAGCTTCCAGGACTTCCGCCAGGACGCCGGCTGCGAAATCCGGCCGCAGTCGCTGATCGGCGAGAAGTACGTCGACTGCCACCCCACCGAGCCGCGCGCGCCGGGGCAGCAGCCCCCGCCGCCGCTGACGCGGATCCCGGACGGCGAACCGGGCGCGGGGCAGTACCTGCTGCCGCTCGGGCGCAACCAGACCACGGTCGACCCGGACCTGATCAACAACATCAACTCGTTGCCCTACGCGCAGCGCTTCCGGTTGATCTTCAATGAACTCGGTGCCGGCTTGGCGGGCCGCGGCCAGGACCTCGAGGCGGCGATCAAGCACGCGAACCCGACCCTACGCTCGGTCGACAAGCTGTTCGGCCAGCTGACCGAACAGAAGGACCAGCTTGCCCAGTTGGCCGCCGAATCGCAGGAAATCCTCGAACCGCTGACCCGCGAAAAAGAACACGTGGTCGGCTTCCTCGCCCACTCTGGCGAAGCGGCGGAAGCGAGCTCCGAACATGGCGCCGAACTCGAAGCGGCGCTGCAGAAGTTCCCCACCTTCCTCGTGGAGTTCCGCGAAACGATGAGGAATCTCAAGGAGTTCTCGGACGCCGGCACGCCGTTGCTCGAAGACCTCGGCGTCGCCGCCCCGGCGCTGACCAACGCGACGCGGACGCTCACGCCGTTCTCGGAAGCGACGACGGTGGCGCTGAAGAGCCTCGCCACCGCCGGTGAAGCGTCGGGCCCGGTGTTCGCCCAGGCCACGCCGGTCGTGCGGAAGGCGGGCAAGCTGGCGAAGACCGGCGTCGTCCCGACCAAGGAACTGGCGGGATTGTTCAGGAGCCTCGAGGGGACCGGCGGCTGGAGGAGCCTCACCGAACTGATCTACAACTCGGCCGGCGCATTCAACGGTTTCGACAAGTATGGGCACTACGGGCGGGCTGCGGTGACCCTGACGACCTGCCTGAAATACGAAGCCAACAAGGGCGGCTACAGCGGTTGTGTCGCCCGCTTCAACGGCTACCAGCACGCAGAACCGGCGGAATCGCTCACCTCGGTCGCCCAGCTGCGACAGCTTCTTGAACAGACTCGGGCGGCACGGAGCGGCGGTACGAGCGCCGGGACCGAAGGTCGCGCAGGCCTGACGACCGGCCTCGGCTCGGCGGAATCGACCGAACCGTCGGCGCCCGCCGAACGCCTCAGGGGTGAACGCGAAGAAGAAGCCGGGCTCGGCGAAGCCAGGCAAACCGAAGGGGGCACCGAACCCCTTCTCAACTACCTCTTGGGCCAATGAGGAACCGCAACGGAGGATTCGCGGTGAGCCCGGTGCTGGTCGGTGCGGTGACCGTCCTGGTGATCATCGTCGCCGTCTTTCTCGCCTACAACGCGAACAACGGGCTCCCGTTCGTGTCGACTTACAACATCAAGGCGCGGGTTCCCAACGCGGACGCGCTGGTGAAGGCGAACGAGGTGCGGATCGGCGGCGCCCGTGTCGGCGTGGTCAAGTCAGTGGTTCCAGTGCAGCTGCCGAACGGTGGGGTGGAGGCCGAACTCACGCTGAGCCTCGACAAGAGCGCCGAACCCATCCCGAAGGGCTCGACGCTGTTGATCCGGCCGAAATCGCCGCTCGGGCTGAAGTACCTGCAGATCACCCCCGGTACCTCGAACGAATCGATCAAGGCCGGCGAAACGATCCCGGTCCGGTACGCGAGGCCGGAACCAGGGGACATCGACAGATTCTTCGACATGTTCAACACGCCGACCCGCAAGGCGATCCAGCGCAACCTGGCGGGCTTCGGAAACGCGCTGGCGGGCCGCGGCCCGCAGCTGAACGAAGCGATCGGTGCGCTGCGCGGGCTGGTCGAACAAGGCGAGCCGGCGGCGGCGAACCTGGCGGCGCCGAGCACCAACTTCGCCGGGTTCTTCAAGGCGCTCGAGGCGCTCGCGGCGACCGTCGCTCCGGTCGCCCAGGAGCAGGCGAGCATGTTCGTCGTTCTCGACCAGACGTTCACCGCCTTCGCCAACGTCTCGCGGCCCTACATCCAGGAAACGATCGAGAAAGGCCCGCCGACGCTGGAAACGGTGAACGCCGGCCTGCCGAAGGTAAACCCCTTCCTGCACGACACCGCGCGCTTCTTCACTGCTCTGCGACCGGGTGCCAAGGCGCTGCAGGAAACCGCACCGATCATCGCCGAATCCCTGCGCGCCGGCGTCCCGGCGCTGAACGCCTCCCCGGTGCTCAACAACCAGCTGCTCCCGACCGCCGAAGCGCTGCTCGCGTTCCAGCAGTCCGAAGGGGTCTTTACGGGGTTGGACCTCCTCACCGACCTGAACAAGAACCTCAAGGAACCGCTCGAATACATCGTCCCGGCCCAGACCAAGTGCTTCTACGGGACGCTGCTGTTCGCCAATCTGGCCAGCTCAAACAGTCAGGGCAACGACTATGGGAAGTGGCTCAACGTAATTTCATTCGAGCCCGCGACGGGGCCCAATAGTGAGGGTGGCCAGGCGTCAGCGCCAGCATCGGGTCCGAGGAGGAACCACCTCCACTTCAATCCGTACCCGCAGACCGCCGCCCCGGGCCAAAACGACATCTGTGAAGCCGGCAACGAGAAGTACATCCCCGGCAAGACGGTTATCGGGCATACCAAGCTCTGGGGTACGACCACCAGGAACCTGGCGCCTACCTCTTCCGGAACGGAAAAGGGGAGATGACGTCCGACGCCCGACAGAGCAGATCGGCCGGGGCCACGCCGAAGAAACGGCGCCACGGCAAGCCGCGCGTGCCGAACTGGCTGATCGCTGTGATCTTCATCCTGATCTTCACGATCGGGCCGTACCTGGCGTTCACCAAACACATCCCGTTCACCAGCTACGGGTACGAGCTGAAGGCGACCTTCACCAACTCAGCGAACATCTCGCTGAAGTCGCCGGTGCGGATCGCCGGGGTGGAAGTCGGGAAGGTGGTCTCGACCGAACGCGATGGCGATGCCACCACCGTCACCTTCACCGTCGACGACTCCGGCCGGCCGATCCACCAGAACGCGTTCGCCACGGTCAAGCCGCGGATCTTCCTCGAGGGGAACTTCTTCATCGACCTCGATCCCGGCAGTCCCGGTTCGCCCGAACTGGGCAGCGGCGGGACGATCCCGATCAGCCACACCGCGACGGCGGTGCAGATCGACGAAGTGCTGACCGCGCTGCAGTCGCCGGTTCGCGCCAACCTCGGCCGGTTGCTGGAGAGCTACGGGCAAGCGCTCACCCATGAGCCGACCGCTGCGGAAAACGCGAACCAGCTACCGCAGGTTGCTGGTCTCTCCGGCGGGCAGGCGCTCAACAAGACCTTCGAATACGGCGGCGAAGCCGGGAAATACAGCGCCCAGGTCACCCAGGCACTCACCGGCACCCGGAAGCACGATCTCGCCAGGCTGGTCTCGGGCTCGGCCCGAACCTTCAACGCCTTCAGCGCCGACCAGGCGGCCTTGCAAGGGCTGATCGACAACTTCGACACTTTCACCGGGGCGCTTGCCAACCAGTCGGAAAACCTGCAGACCACGGTCCGCGAGCTGGCGCCGACCCTACAGACCGCGCACACCTCGCTGATCAGCCTCGATCGTTCGCTGCCGCCCCTGCGAACCTACGCGATCGAGCTGACTCCCGCGGTCGCCGAGCTGCCGGGCCTGATCAAGGCATCGAAACCGTGGCTCGCCCAGGTGCGCCCGTTGCTCACCGGCAAGGAGGCGGGCGGCGCGGTGAAGCTGCTGGCCGAAGCGACGCCGGGACTCGCCGGCGCGACGCAGGCCGGTAAGTCGGTCGCGCTGCCACAGCTCAACCAGCTCAGCCAGTGCACCACCAAGGTTCTGGTGCCGACCTCTGAAGAGCCGATCAACGACCGCTTCGGCGACGGCGGACCGAACTACCGCGACTTCTGGCGGCTGCTCACCAACCTCGCGGGCGCCAGTCAGAACTTCGACGGCAACGGTCCATACGTACGCGCTCAAGGCGGCGGCGGCCCATATTTGCTCGAAGAACTCAGCCCACATGCTGAAAACCCTCCGCAGCGTCGCCAGTACACGCGGTCGATCGAACCCCCCCTTGGCATCCAGCCGCAGCTCGCCGGCCAACCGGAATCAAAGCCTGACGTTCGTTGTGAAACCAATCCCGTCCCTGACATCAACGGTGGCCCCGGCAGTGTCGGCGCGACCGGCGTGAAAGTGATCAGCGGACCCTGATGGCGACCCAGACTCCGAAACCCACGCCGACCCCTGAACGGCGCAGTCGCATCGGGCACTTCCGCGCCTGGCTCACTCGACAGGCGCGCGGGCACCGCACCGACACGATCGCGATCCTCGTCCTCGCCTTTGTCGGCATCGTGATGATGCTCGGGATCTTCACCCAGCAGAAAGCTTCGCTGCCGTCATGGCTGCCGTTCGTCGGCGAAGAATTCAAGAGCATCTCGGCCGAATTCACCACTGCCCAGGCGGTCACTCCCGGCCAGGGTCAGGCGGTCGATGTTGCCGGCCTGCAGATCGGCAAGGTCTCCTCGGTCAGCCTCGAAGACGGGCACGCGATCGTCGGCATGCAGATCGAGCCGAAGTACATGCAGCTGATCCACCCTGATGCCCATTTCCTGCTGCGGCCGAAAACCGGGCTCAACGACATGACCGTCGAGGTCGAACCGGGCAGCGGTACGGAAGCCGTGGAAGACGGGCACCGGTTCCCCCTCGCCCAGACCGAAGCGAACGTGCAGCTGGAAGCACTGTGGAACAGCCTCGACGCCGATACGCGCCAGTACATCCAGTTGCTGGTGGCCGGCGGGGCGCAGGGGATCGGTGGCCGTGGCGTGCAGCTCGGCAACGCCCTGCGGCGCTTCGAGCCGTTCGTCGAGTACACCGCGAAACTGAACAAAGCCATCGCGGGCCGTCGCACCGAGTTGGCGAAGGTGATCCATGATTTCGGCGAACTCACCACCGAACTCGGCAAGCATGATGCCCAGATCCGCCGCTTCGTCGGCTCCTCCGAAAAGGCGCTCGGCAACTTCGCGCACCAGCAGGCGGCGCTGGAAGAAACCTTTGAAGAGTTCCCCGAAACGTTGAAGGTCGCGAACGAAGGCCTGGCGAGCTCGAACGAATTCTCGACCGTCGCCTTGCCGACGCTGACCAAGCTGATCCCGCAGGCACAGGCATCGACGCCCGCCTTCAAGGCGACGGAGCGGCTCTTCAGCCAGACGACGGCGCCGATCCGCGATGGCATCCGCCCGTTCTCGCAGGAAGTTCGGCCGTTGCTGACCGCCGCCAACGAAGGCTCGAAGCCGCTCGAAAAGACGGTGCGGAGCTTTGGCGAAGGCCTCGGCGGACTGAACTCCTTCTTCAACGAACTCGCCTATAAGCCGAAGGGCAGCAAGCAGAGCTACCTCTTCTACGTCCCCTGGGTCAACCACGATTTCAGCACCGCCTTCAGCCTCGAAGACGGTGGGGGGCCGGTTTTGCGGAGCTCCGTCCAGCTCAGCTGCACCGGCGCGGCCCTCGGCTTCGGGATCGTCGAACAAACGAAATTCGAAAACCTGCAGACGCTGCTCGAACTCATCGGCGCCCCGCGTGCGCCCGAACTGCCGAACCCCTTCGGCGAACCTGGGCATTGCACGACCGCCGAAGGGGCCGGGGAAAAATGAGTAAGCGCGCCCCCAGCACCACGCAGCTCCTGGTGATAACCGCGTTTGCCCTGTCCTGCTTCGGGATCCTGCTCTTCCTTTGGGTGACCTTCGGTGGCCCCACCCCGTTCAAAGCCAAGAGCTACCAGGTCACGGTCCCGTTCACCGAGGCCTCACAGCTGGCCGAACAGTCCGACGTGCGGATCTCCGGCGTCGACGTCGGCAAAGTCGAAAGCATCGAACTGGGCCCCAAGGGCCGTGAATCGGTGGCGCTGCTGAACATCGACGACAAGTACGCGCCGCTGCCTCAGGGCACCCGCGCGATGCTGCGGACCAAGACGCTCCTCGGTGAGACCTACGTCGAACTGACGCCGGGCTCCAAGGAAGAACCGCCGCTCGAAGACGGCGGACAGCTGCCGGCGGCGCAGGTCGCCGAATCGGCCCAGCTCGACGAGATCTTCCAGACCTTCAACCCGGAAACGCGCCGCGCCTTCCAGACCTGGATGCAGGAAGCGGCGGTGGCGATCGAGGGTCAGGGTCAAAACCTCTCGTATGCGATCGGCAACTTCGAACCGACCTTCAAGGAATACGAAGGCCTCTTTCGCGTCCTCAACAGCCAGAAGCTCGCGGTCTCGAAACTGTTCAGCAACGGCGCGAAGACGTTCGAAGCACTACGCGGCCGCGAAGGCGAACTCGCGAACCTGATCCGCAGCTCCAACGACCTCTTCAAGACGACGGCAAGTCGAAACGAAGACATCGAAGCTCTCTTCCGCGCCTTCCCGACTTTCGAGGACGAGTCGCGTCTCACCGTCGCCCGCCTGCAGAGTTTCGCCACCAACGCCGACCCACTGTCGAAGCAGTTGGTCCCGGTCGCCGAACAGCTGTCGCCGACCCTGATCAAGTTCGGCGAACTGGCGCCGGAAGCAAAGAAGCTCTTCGAAGCGCTGCCCGCGGTGGAGCGTGAGGCGCCGACCGGCTTCCCTGCCCTGCGCAAGCTGTTTCGCGACCAGTTCCCGCCGTTGTTGCGAGCGGTCGATCCGTTTGTCCGTAACCTGAATCCGATAGTGACCGGGCTCGGTCTCTATAGACGCGAGGTCACCTCGTTCTTCGGCAATGTCACGGCCGCCGCCGACGCCGAACTCACCGAAACCAACGAAGCGGGAAACAAGGTGCATTTCCTGCGGACCCTTGGGCCGATCAATCCCGAATCTGTCGCCACCTATCCGTCGCGGCTCGCCCTCAACCGGAACAGTGCCTACAGACCGCCGGGCTGGGCGGAAGAAATTCTCCACGGGTTGCCCAGCTTCAGCACCGCGAACTGCAGCTCCGGTCTGGTCGCCGAACTCGACCCGTCAACGCCCACCAACCCGGCCTTCCTCGAACGCATCAGGAAGCTGAAAGAAGAAGGTCAGACCGAATTCACCGAACAGGAAAGAATTACGCAGGCCGAAAGCCTCTTCAATCGGATCAAGCGGTTCGCCTTCGGCGAACAATCAAGCACCGCCGCCGCTCCGACGCCCCCGTGTAGACAACAGCAGAAGATCAAGTCGATCTATGGCACCGGCGAAGAGACGCAGTACCAGCACACCTTCGAACAGACGGGGCGCTGATACGTAGGGGTACCAGCGCGGTCGTGTCTCGCAAAGACGCTTGGTCGGCGCCAGAATTTCAGTAGTCTCTATCAGGTACGAGACGAATTCCGTCAAGCTGCGGTTCTGACCCCTGGAAGGGGTCAGAACCCAAAGAGGGAGGGGAAGATGCGTAGGTATCACGTGATGCTCGTGGGGGCACTGGCTGCTTTGCTCGCCGTCTCCGCGGTGGGGATCGCGACCGCGGCGGGAGGCGAAACCCCGGTCACGGTCAAAGTCGGCAATCTCGAACTGACGGCAAACGGTGGCTTCAGCCCGAAGGCGCTGTCGAAGACGAAACAGACGCCGATCAGCTTCAAAGCCGCCGGCGAAGTCAAAGAGGCGGACGGCACCCATCCGCCGGCCGTCCGCGAAGTAATCCTGGAATCTGACAAAAATGGGGAAGTCCACACCAAAGGCATACCGGTGTGCAAGTCAGGTCAGATCCAGTCCACCGACACTGGGGCTGCCGAAAAGGCATGCGGGGATGCCTTGATCGGCGAAGGCCAGGCCACCGCCCAGGTGGCGATCGAAGAACAGCGACCGATCAACGTCAACTCGAAGATCCTCGTTTTCAACGGCGGTGAAACGGGCGGCGCGACGACGTTCTTCATTCACGCCTTCTTCTCTAATCCGATCTCGGGCGCGATCATCACGACCGTGAAGATCTCGAAGATTCATAAGGGGCGTTTCGGCACCCTGGCGGTGGCAAAGATCCCCCAGCTCGTTGGCGGCACCGGCTCGATCACCAAATTCCACCTCGAAATCAAAAAGAGCGTGAAGGTTGGTGGCAAAACGATCAACCCGATCAGCGCCAAATGCACCGATGGGAAGCTCAAAGTCCACGTCCTCGGCAAGTTCGAAGACGGAACCAAAGCCGAAACCGAAATCGTCCGCGCCTGCACGTCGAAGAAGTAGGTTCGCGGCAAAGCCCACCTGGCGGTAGGTCGACGTAAAAGAGGGGCGGCCTCTGGGTCGCCCCTTCTTTGTCGGCGCTCCCGACCGTTACACCTCGCGGATGGCCAAGGCGAGCAGACGTGGTCGCCGCCGGCGGTGGAAGCTCGGAGAGCTCGAGGGTCTGAGTCCCCTCTGCTCGACCGGGTCACCCGCGAAGGCTTCGCCACCTGCGTGACCACTCCCGGATCCTCGCCCAACAGAAAAGGGGGCGACCGCTTGGCCGCCCCCTTTCTGGAGATATAGGACCCGACGAGCCGTTCCTAAATCGGACGCACGCTTACCGGGACCGTCATGCGCCCGTTTACGGTACCACGCTTCGCCGTCTACGCAGAACAAATTCGTCTGGTGGTTCCAACGCCGAGTCGCGCAGCACGAACTCACCGCGACGCACCGGGATCGCCCTGCTCGACCTGGCGCTGCGCACGACTACGGCGCGGGTGCCGTCCGGGGCGACGCCGGCGATCGTGCGGGTCCCCGAACGTGGGTCGACCTGCGTGTTGGCGATGCCGTGGTGACGGGCCTGCTCGATCGTCGCGCAGACCGTTGCGACCCCCGGCGATCCGGGAGTTCTTGCGACCATGCAGAGGTCTCTGTTCCCGGGGACGAGCCAGTAGCGTCCCGGCAGCGTGACCGGCACGAGTCGAGCGCGATCCCAGCGCATCCCCTGGATCGGTATGTGTAGCGCCTTGGTGACGCGCCGAGGCAGCCCTTCAGCAGGCCGACGAAGAATCGAGAATTCTGCGGAAAGCTGACGTGGCGGCCGCTGCCCGGCGCCTGCTTTCGCAGCCAACCCACCCTCCCGCGCCTGAGGAACCCGGCCTTGACCTTCGATCCGTGATGACTGCGGTCCGCCGCATGCCGCAACTACGACCGTTAGGGCGAGCAAGAGCACCAGGCCGAGCCGTCGACCCGAACCATAGGGGGTGGACTCAACCTGGTGCCCGGAATGCATGATCTTCACGGCTTCGGCGGTCGTCGTAACGTGCCGTACTCCGCAGAACTCGTGCCGTCTAGCGGACGCCGCTCAGAAGGTGTTGGCCGCGACGTAGGTCAAGGCAGATGCAGTGCCCTGGGCCCACGGGTTGTGTTCGCCACTCAGGCCGTCGATGTACGCCCTCTGACCCTGCGGCGCGCAGGTGCCCGAGTACGTGTCCGCGCCGGCGCAAGCGCCCGTGGACGCGCCGACCACTTCGGCCCCGCTCATGACGCGAATCACTCCCCAGCATCTTTGGACGTTGTTGACTTGCTGGCCGCCACAGTACGGCGACGCGGACGCGGGCGAGGTTCCGAGCGCCAGCGTGACCAAAGCGGTCGCGGCGAGGCTCATGACCAGACCGAGGAGAAGGTGAGTCCTCCGAACCATGTAATTCATGTTTCCTCCTTGATTGACAGAGACGCACTTCACGACGGCGAGCCTGTCAGTGCCGTACGCCGTTGTCATCAACACTTCAGGCACACTTATTCTTAGAGCGGCGTAGCAAGAAGGGCACACTTTCTCTTAGGTAGAAGTAACAAAATGGGCGATCGGGCCAATCCTCCGCTTCTAGTCGAGCAGACCCAGGCGGGTCGCCGTCGCGACGACGCCGAGTATCGAAGTGGCCCCGAACCTCTTGCAGAGGTCGCGACGGCACACCTTCGCCGTTCTCTCGGAGACCGTGAGGCGGGCGGCGAGGTCCGCCACCGACCTCCCTTGCGCGGCGAAGGCCAGGACTACCCGCTCCCGCTCGGTCAAGGCCCACGGGTCGTGTGGGACCGACCGACCGCCTTCGGCCTTGTGGCGTCCGGTGGAGGGTTCGCGACGAACCATTGCGACGATCTCGTCGCGCACGCAGGTCCCATCTCCCTTGCGGACAACCGAATCGGCTCGCAGGTTTTCGACTTCGCGCTCCTGTGCCTCGCTGGCGTGTCCCGTGAAGACCAGGACGCGGATCGGGAGATCGGCGGCACGCAGCCCTCGCAATACGCCCACGCCGTCCCGCTTCGGCATCTCGATGTCGAGCACCATTACGTCGGGACGGAGCTCCTCCGCCAGTCGCAGTGCCTCGATCCCGTCACCTGCTTCGGCGACGAGGCGGAGGCGCGGGTCGGACTCGATCAGGCGGCTCAGAAATTCACGGACGATCGGGTGGTCGTCGACGACCAGAACCGAGATCGGCCGGCGGGTCGGCGCTGACCCCGCCCCCCGGGGGTCTCGCAATGGATCTTTCGGCACCGCCATAAGCGTCTTTAAATAATCATATAAATATTCCTATATGACACTCCCGGGCCTTGGACGGATGGACGGCCGCTGATGCGACCATCTCCGATCGGCTCCGGATCCCGAAGGGCGAGATCATTTGGCGCCGCCGGGACGGCGCCACGTCCACGTCCTCGCTCGCATCAACTCCGCGCGTAGGTCAGTAGCTGGATGCCGGCGCCGATCGTGCGGGCGTCGGTCAGGGTCAGAGGGACCTTGCGGCCGTCGCCGGCGAAGAGGCGCTTGCCGCCGCCGAGGGTGACGGGGAAGAGCATCAGGCGGAGCTCGTCGAGGAGGTCGTTGGCGAGGAGGCCCTGGACGAGGGCGGCGGAGCCGGCGACGAGGATGACGCCGTCCACCTCGTCTTTGACCTTGGCGATATCGGTGGCGAAGTCGCCGGACAGGACGGTGGTGTTCTGCCAGTCGGCCGCGCCGAGGGTGGTCGAGTAGACGTACTTCGGCATCGCGTTCATCTTCTTGGCGAAGCCGCCCATGGCGGGGTCGCCTTCCCGCTTCGGCCAGAATTCGGCGAAGCCTTCGTAGGTGACCCGGCCCAGCAGTTGCGCCTCCGCCTCTTCGAGCTCGCCGAGCTTGAAGGCGTCCCCCTCCTCGCCGCTGTCGATCTCGAAGGTCCAGCCGCCGTGGACGAAGTCCTCGGAACCGCCCGGATCCTCGATCACCCCGTCCAGCGAGATGAACTCGGTGGCAACGATCTTCCCCATGATGCTCCTCCTCCAAGTCGTGCGGCCGAGGCTCTTTCCCGCCGCTTTCTACCTAGACGACGAAGCAGGCGGAAACTAATCGACGGTGGCTTCAGGTGGCTGCCGTCGGGCATTTCCCAACGAGCCGGAGCTGCTCCGTGGGAACGAAGAGGATGTCGAGGCATTCGCCCCGCTCGTTCGCGACCTCGACCCACTTGCGGGTTGGCTGGTCGTCGACAACTGCTCCTTCGGTCCCTTTCGGCCGGCCGTCGACGGCATTGAGCAGCGCGACTACGTCGTGTTCGCCGATGACCGTCCTGGTTGCACTCATCTTTCCCCCTCGTTCGTGGAAATGCGGTGACCAGCCGGGGTCTCGCTGAGGGTCCTTCGACCTTCGAGCCGGTCCGCAACGGTGCGTACGGTGGCTGCAGCGGCCGGGTCCGGCTATCGGAAATCGGACCGACCGGAAGCCCCTCGCCTTTGGCCCGCCGACCGTATGCTCGACAACGAGTGCATATCTGCGCAGCTTCTCCTCGATCCCCACGGGCTCGTCACATCGAGGAAGCAATTCACCTTCTCGGGGCGGCCACTGCACGTTCGCGACGTTAGGCCGGAAACACGCGCGTGTGGCGCGCAGAAAGTAGAAGTGTGTGGAGAGTTTGTGACGCGACTTGCACGTCTAGGGTGGCCGCGGGTCTACGTGGGCAGGGCGGCGCGGTAGCAGTAGGTGCGGTAGGGGAGGGTGAAGTCGGTGCCCAGGTGGGCGTCGGCTTCCACCACGCGGCGGACGCCGGCGAGGATCTCGCGGCGGCGGCGGGGGGTCGCGGTGATGACGTAGCTGCGGGAGGCGGTCATCTCGACCAGGAGGTCGACGTCCATTGGGCGTGACCACTCGGTGACGAAGCTTTCGGTGGGACCGAATGGTGGGCCGATCTCGACCGCGTCCATGTCCATGACCTCGACCTCGGCGCTACCCATCGCCTTGGTGAGCTGGACGATCCAGTCGACGCGGTCGTCGCGGCGGTTCCAGATCAGTCCGAGGGTGCCGCCGGGGCGCAGTACGCGTGCCACCTCGGCGGTGGCGCGTCGGGGATCGACCCAGTGCCAGGCCTGGGCGACCGTGATCGCGTCGACGCTCGCATCCGCCAGGGGGATCTGCTCCGCCGTGCCCGCCAGGGCGCGCACCTCCGGGACGGCGGCGGTGAGCGCCGCGCGCATCTCGGGGAGGGGCTCGATCGCGATCACGTCGAGACCGCGGCCGACCAGCGAGCGGCTCAGCTTGCCGGTCCCGGCGCCGAGGTCGAGGACCGTCCGCGCTCCGTCGGGCACCAACCAGTCGACCGCGTCGTCGGGGTAGCCCGGCCGCGCCCGCTCGTAGAGGTCGGCAGCGGCCCCGAACGACCGCGCGCGTGTCGCCTTGTCCCCGTGCGTCCCAGGCACGACCCCGATCCTATGCCGCTTTGGCGCCAACGCAAGCGGCGGCGACCACGGCGACCGCCGCGCGCAGCTCGCGGACGGCACCCTACGCGGCCGTGGGCATCGACTCCAGGTCGATCACGAAGCGGAACTTGACGTCGCCCGTGAGCATGCGGTCGTAAGCCGCGTCGATCTGGTCCATCGAGATCATCTCGACATCGGCGGTGACGCCGTGCTCGGCGCAGAAGTCGAGCATCTCCTGCGTCTCGGCGATGCCGCCGATCAGCGAACCGCTCAGCGAGCGCCGCCCGCGGACGAAGTTGTGGACGGCGGGGGAGGGGTGCGGCGCCGGCGGCACCCCGAGCAGCACCATCGCGCCGCCCCGGTCGAGCGCGGCGAGGTAGGGATTGAGGTCGTGGGGCGCGGCGACCGAGTCGATGATCAGGTCGAGCGTCCCCCGGGCGGCCTTCATCCGGGCAGGGTCCGTGGAGATCACGACGTCGTCGGCGCCGAGCGCCCGGGCATCCGCGTCCTTCGCCGGCGAGGTGGTGAAGACCGTCACCTCGGCGCCCATCGCCTTGGCCAGCTTGACCGCCATGTGGCCGAGCCCGCCGAGCCCGACCACGCCGACCCGCGAGCCCTCGCCGGCGTTCCAGTGGCGCAGCGGCGAGTAGGTGGTGATGCCGGCGCAAAGCAGCGGCGCGGTGGCGGCCAGGTCGACGTCCGCGGAGACGTGCAGGCAGAAGTCCTGGTCGACGACGATCGCGTTCGAGTAGCCGCCCTGGGTGACGCGGCCGGTCTCTTTCTCGACGCCGCCGTAGGTCAGCGTGCTGCCGCTCTCGCAGAACTGCTCGAGGTCTTCGGCGCAGGCCGAGCAGGTGCGGCAGGAGTCGACCATGCAGCCGACCCCGGCAAGGTCGCCGACCGCGAAGCCCTCGACCTCGTCCCCGACCGCGGTGACCCGGCCGATGATCTCGTGCCCCGGCACGATCGGCCAATCCTGCTGCCCCCACTCGCCGCGTACGAAGTGGAGGTCGGAGTGGCAGACGCCGCAGTAGAGGATGTCGATGGAGACGTCGCGGGCACCGGGGTCGCGCCGCTCGATCGCGAGGGAGGCGAGGGGCTGGTCGGCGGCCGAGGCGCCGAAGGCACTGGTCTGGGACATGGGAACTCCGATCCGGGGGAGGTGGGAAGGGCGAGGTGAGCTTATGGAACGGCTAGCGCCGGCCCGCGAGGAAGGCGGTGATCGCCTGCGCCATCGACTTGGCCGCCAGGCGCTGGAAGCTCGGCTTGATCAGACGGGCGGCGTCGGCGGCGTTGCGCATGTTCAGGCACTCGATCAGGACCTTGGGGACGGTGGTGAGGTTGAGCCCGGCGAGGTTGTCCCGCGGGGCGAAGCCGTTCGTCCCGTCGTAGGTGGAGATCGGGATGCCGGTGAGCTTCGTGTAACGGGCGAGGAGGATGCGGCCGAAGCGCTTCGAGGAGGCGATCACCCTGTCGTTGGGGCCGTCGGGGACCGGGGTGAGGACGGCGACGCCGCGGCCGCCCGCGGGGCCCCCGTCGGCGTGGATGTCGATCGCCACGTCGGCATGGGCCCGGTCGAGGATCCGCGCGCGGCGGTCGATGCAGGGGCCGACCCCGTGGTTGGTCCGACGGGTCATCACGACCTTGGCGCCCTCGCGGACGAGGTAGGCGCGCAGGTAGGCGGCAACGTTGAAGTTGAAGCGCGCCTCGGTGTAGCCGCCGTTGGTCGCGGTCCCGGTGGTGTCGCAGGCCTCCATTTCGCGGCCGTTCCATACCGGCTTGTTGATGAAGCCGGGGTCGGAGAAGTTGCCGCCGTTGTGGCCCGGGTCGATGCCGACGACCTTGCCCGCGAGGGGCTTGGCCGGGCGCGCCGCGTGGGCCGCGCCGTGCGCGCCGGCGAGGGCGGCAGCCACCAGCAGCGCGATGACCTTCGCTCCGATCACGTGCGAGCAATTTAGCCGTGTGCAAGGCTCGGGGGGTGAAGCGGATCGTCCTGCTCGACGACTATCAGGGAGTGGCACTCGATTACGGCGGTTGGGACCGCGTCCCGGACGAGTGGCAGGTGGTCGCCCTGGAGCAGCACATCGACGATGCCGACGAACTTGTGGAAGCGCTCTCGGGCGCCGAGATCGTCGTCGCGATGCGGGAGCGCACGCCGCTCCCGGCGGCGATCCTCGATCGGCTCCCGGACCTGAAGCTGTTGATCACCACCGGGATGCGGAACGTCGCGATCGACGTTGCCGCCGCGCGGCAAAACGGGGTGGTCGTCTGTGGTACCGGCATCAAGGGCGCGCCGACCGCCGAGCTCAGCTGGGGACTGATCTTGACGCTGCTGCGGAAGATTCCCGCCGAGGACGCCTCGATGCGCAGCGGTGGCTGGCAGACGACGATCGGCGGCGATCTCGACGGCGCGACGCTCGGGTTGGTCGGGCTAGGCAGGCTGGGGACCAAGATGGCGACGATCGGCAGGGCCTTCGGCATGGAGGTGCTGGCCTGGAGCCAGAACCTCGACCCCGCGGCGGCCCGCGCGGCCGGCGCCGAGCCGGTCGAGAAGCCGGCGCTCTTCGAACGCGCCGACGTCGTCTCCGTCCACTACAAATTGAGCGAGCGCAGCCGTGGGCTGGTCGGCGCCGCCGAGCTCGGCGCGATGAAGCCGAGCGCCTACCTGGTCAACACCTCCCGCGGGCCCGTCGTCGACACCGACGCGCTGCTCGCGGCACTCCGGAGCGGCGCCATCGCCGGCGCCGGCATCGACGTCTACGACGCCGAGCCGCTGCCCGCCGACCACCCGCTGCGCAGCGCGCCCCGCACCGTCCTCACCCCGCACCTCGGTTACGTCACCGAGGACACCTACGACACCTTCTTCTGCGATGCGGTCGAGGACGTGCTGGCCTACCTCGACGGCGCCCCGGTGCGCGTCGTCGAGGCCTGAGTGTCGCGCCGGGCCGCGCCTACCCCTTGCCCGCCGTCGAGGAGACGAAGGTCGCGACGGCTTCCACTTCTTCTTCGCTGAGGGTGCTGAAGGCGGGCATCCCGCCGCCGCCGTTCACCACCTGGTGTTCGACCGTCGTCTGATCGGGTTCGAGTTCGTCGAGGTCGGGGCCGACTGCGCCGCCCGTCCCCGCCGCCTTCAGCGTGTGGCAGCCCCCGCAGTTGGTGGTGAAGACCGTCTTGCCTTCCGCGATCAGCGCCGCTTCCCCGCCGCCCGCCGCTTCCCCACCCCCACCCTTCTTTTCGGTCGGTTCTTCCTTGGCGGTCGATTCCGCGGTGCTCGTCGAGCCACCGCCACCGCAGCCGGCCACCACGGCGGCCCCGGCGAGGGCGAGAACCACGAGCAGGGTCAGAGCTTTCGGGACTTTCGGGACGGTCATCGGCACCTCCGGGCGCTGGTTGTCCTGGATCTATTCTCTGGGAGGCCTTGCGTACCCTTCTCGCCCTTGCCCTCACCGTCGTCGCGCTCGCGGGCTGCGGGGGCGGGCACGAAGGAGGCGCACGCGACGTCGGCTGGCCGAACTGGGGCAACGTCCCCGAGAACACCCACTCCGCCGCCCTCGACCAGGTCGACCGTGCCAACGTCTCGCGGCTGCGGGTCGCCTGGACCCGGCCCGGCGCCAAGGGACAGAACGCCTGGGAGACGTTCCCGATCGTGGTCGGGCGCACGATGTACTACGACACCGGCCTCGACCAGGTCTTCGCCGTCGACGCCGCCACCGGCGAGGTCCGCTGGACCTACGCGCCGCCGGTCGATTTTCTCGCCGGCCCACAACTGCAGCTGTCGGAGCCGGTCAGCCGTGGCGTCACCTACGGCGCCGGGCGGATCTACCTCACCACCGCCGATGACCAGCTGATCGCGCTCGACGCGCACACCGGCAGGGTGCGGTGGAAGACCCAGGTCATCGACCCGGAAGCGGGCAACACGCTGAACTCGCCGGGGACCTTCTGGAAGGGGGAGCTCCTGGTCGGTGGCCCGGCCGGCAATGCGGGCCTGCGCGGTTTCGTCGCCGCCTACGACGCCGCCACCGGCAGGCAGCTCTGGCGCACCTTCATGGTCCCCCCGCCCGGCAAGGGATGGAACCGGGCCCATGGCGCGCACGGCGGCGGGGACGTCTGGATGCCGCCGACCGTCGACCCCCGCAGCGGCACCGTCTACGTCGCTACGGGCAACCCGACCCCCGGCTTCACCGCCTCTGGGCGTCCCGGCTGCAACCCCCTGTCCGACGCGATCGTCGCGCTCGACGCCAAGACCGGCCGGATCGAGTGGAGCCGCACGCTCTTCTGCCGTGATACCTGGGATTACGACACGGTGCAGGCGCCGATGGTGCTCGACGTGGCCCGGGGCGGCGACAGCGTCCGGGCGGTCGGCACCGGCAGCAAGGCGGGCTATTACGCGGTGTTCGACGCGGCGGGCGGGGAGCCGATCTCTCGCTCCCCGTTCATCACCAGGTTCTCGCGGCCGCACCTGAGGCCGACCCGCCAGGGCACGGTGGTCTGCCCGGGGATCTACGGCGGGATCGAGTACGGGCCCGCCGCGCTGAGCGCCGATGCCGGGTCGCTCTTCATCGCCGGGAACCAGATGTGCATGCGCTACAGGCTCGCCCCGCGGGCGGAGCTGGAAGCACGGGCGCCCGGGGAGAACGACCTCGGCGGTACCGCGGAACAGGTAGGCGCGGCGACCGGCGTGCTCGTCGCGCTCAACCCGGCGACCGGGCAGGTTCGCTGGCGCGCCGCCCTCCCGCGACCCTCCAACGGCGGCGCCCTCGCCACCGCCGGGGGGCTCGTCCTGGTGGGCGACGACGATGGCTACCTCCGCGCCTTCGACCAGCGGGACGGCAAGGTGCTCTGGCGCCACGACCTCGGCCGCCGGGTCGGCTCGGCCCCGATCGCCTACGAAATCGACGGCGTCGAGTACATCGCGATCGCCGCCGGCGGGTCGCTGGTCGAAGCGAAGGGGACCGTCCCCGACGCGCCCGCCAAGCTCTTTGTCTTCCGCCTGGGCAGCTGACCGTCCCAGATACGGGAAGCCGCTTCACTAAAGTCACCGTCTGATGACCGCGGATACCGCCGCACTCACCGGCACTGCCGATCTCGCGCCGCTGGAGCCCGAGGAGTTCCAGCGCGTCGCCGCCGCGATCGAGGAGGCCGTCGGCAAGATCGTGGTCGGCCAGCACGAGGCCGTCCGTGGTGCCCTGATCTGCCTGATCGCGGGCGGCCACGCCCTGCTCGAGGGGGTTCCCGGGCTGGGCAAGACGACCCTCGCCCGCGCTCTCGCCGGCGCGCTCGAGCTGGAGCCCAAACGGATCCAGTTCACCCCCGACCTGATGCCCGCCGACATCACCGGCACCACCGTGCTGATCCAGGGCGCCGACACGCAGGAGACGCAGCTGCGCTTCGAACCGGGGCCGATCTTCGCCAACGTCGTGATCGCCGACGAGATCAACCGCGCCGCGCCGCGCACCCAGAGCGCCCTGCTGGAGGCGATGCAGGAGCACACCGTCACCACCGCCAACCTGACCCGCGACCTGCCCGCGCCATTCTTCGTCCTCGCCACCCAGAACCCGGTGGAGATGTACGGGACCTACCCGCTGCCGGAGGCCGAGCTCGACCGCTTCTTCCTCAAACTGCGCTTCGACTTCCCGCCGATCAGCGAGCTGAACGAGATGGTCGGGCTGACCACCACCGCCGAGCACGACCAGGCGCGACAGGCGTCGGCCCCGGTCGCCGACGCGACCACGGTCTTGCGGATGAACGCGCTGGTCCGCTCCGTCCCCGCCGCCGACCACGTGATCGACTACGCCAGCCGGCTGGTCGTCTCGCTGCACCCGGGAAGCGCCGGCGCCACCGACGCGGTGAAGCGCTTCGTCCGGCTCGGCCCGAGCCCGCGCGGGGCCCAGGCGCTCGCCCTGGCGGGCCGCGTCGCGGCGCTGATCGAGGGTCGCCACAACCTCTCGATCGACGACATCCAGGCGATCGCCCTGCCCGCCCTCCGCCACCGCCTCGTGCTCACGATCGACGCCGAGCGCCAGAGCGTCTCGCCCGACGACATCGTCCGGGAGGCGATCGAGGCGCTGCCGCGCGAGGCCTCCTCCTAGCTGCGATGGTGGGGTCGAGCGCGGCGGGCGCTTCCCTGGTCGACGCCCCCGCGCTGCGCCAGCTGGAAACGCTCTCGCTCGCGGGCGTCGAGGCGATCGTCGCCGGGTTCGGCGGGCAGCGCGCCGGTGCCCAGCGCACCCGCGGGCTGGAATTCGTCGACTATCGCCGCTATACGCCCGGCGACGACCTGCGCTCGATCGACTGGAACGTCTACGCGCGCCTGCGCGAGATCGTCGTCAAAGCGGCGCCCGCCGAGGGCCACGTCGACCTGGCGCTGCTGCTCGACGGCAGCCGCTCGATGGACGACGGCACGCCCTCGCGCTTCCGCTACGCCCAGGAGCTGGGCGCGATGCTCGGCACCGTCGCCCTGCTCGGCTCCGACGTGGTCGCCGTCCACATGCTCGCCGACGGCACCTCCTTTACCGGCGCCCGCCTCGCCGCGCCGCACCTGGTCGGCGAGCTGATCGAGGAGGTGGGAGAGCTGCCGCGCGGGACCAGGACCGACCTCGCCGCGGCCCTGCGGGAGTATCGCCGCGGGGCCGAGCCCGCCGACCTGGCGGTGCTGCTCTCCGACGGCCTCGCCGAGGCCGACCGCCTCGCCGAAGCGGTCGACGAGCTGGCCGGCTCCTCCCGCGCTGCCGCCTTCGTCCACCTGGTCGAGGGCGCCGCCGCCCTGGCCGCTCTCGAGGGCGCCTACGAGCTGGAGGACCGCGAGACCGGCGAGCGCCTGGTGGTCGAGGTCACTCCCCGCGTCCGTGCCACCTACGAAGAGCGCCTCGAGGCCGCCTCCACCGCCCTGAAGGACCGTTGTGCCGACCGCGGCGTCACCTACCTGCGCGCTCCCACCGACGTCGCGGCGCTCGACTTCCTCTTCGGCGCGGCGCGCGAGGCGCGGCTCGTCAGCCTCTGAGCGTTCGCCGGCAAGTCGCCGCAGGCTGTGGAGCGGAACCGTCGCTATGCGACGGCAAGGTGCCACGGCCTGCGCTCACTCGCGACCCAGGAGATCGGACCTCCCGGCGACGCCTCAGCCCTTGAGCTCGGGCCCCGTCGGCAGCTTCTTGCCGCCCAGCTTGAACGCGATCACCCGGGCGCCGATTTCGCCCAGTTCTTCGGACGCGGTCAAGGCGGCGCCGCCGACCGTCGCCAGGACGTACTGGGTGCCGCCGATCGAGTAGATCACGGGCGCCGTGCCGAACGCGAGTTTGAGGTCGGCCTGCCAGAGGTCTTCGCCGTTGGCGGCGTCGAAGGCGTAGAGGATCCCCTGCTGGTCACCGGTGAAGACGAGGCCGCCCGCGCTGGCGGTGGCGCCCCCGTCCATCGGCGTCGGCATGTCGTGCTTCCAGATGACCTTGCCGGTGTTGACGCCGACGGCGGTGAAGGTGCCGGACTTCTCGGTGTCTTTGGGGACGACGCGGTCGCCGGCGAACTGTTTCTCACCGTTGTGGTTTTCGTAGGTGACCCGCAGGTACATGCAGAGTTCGATCCCCGAGATGTAGACCGCCTGCGTTTCCGGGCTGTAGGCGAGCGGGGAGTACTGCGAGCCGCCGACCGGGCCGGGGCACTCGAGCGTCGGCTTCGTCGTCGGCGGCGTGTGGTCGCGCTTGACGAAGCCGACCGGCGGGAAGAGGTCTTCGCCGGTCTTTGCGTCGAGGAGGAAGAGCAGGCCGTTCTTGCCCGCCTCGGCCACGCCCCGCTTCATTTCCCCGTTGATTTCGGCGTTGAAGAGGACGACCGGGCTCTCGGCGTCGTAATCCCAGAGGTCGTGGGCCTGCTCCTGGTGGAACCACTTCAGCTTGCCGGTGCCGGCGTCGAGAGCGAGGATCGAGTCGGTGTAGAGGTTCCTGCCCGGGCGTTTGGCGCCGACCAGGACGGGAGCCGGGTTGCCGGTGCCGACGTAGACCGTGTTGGTCGCCGGGTCGACCGTGGGCGGCATGTAGATGGTGCCGCCCCCGCCACCTTCGGGCACCCACTTCGTCCCTGCCTTGGGCACGGTGTAGAAGGTCCAGAGTTCCTTGCCGGTCTTCGCGTCGTAGGCGGCGATCTTGCCGCGGACCCCGTCCTCGGAGCCGGAGACGCCGACGTAGACCTTGCCGTCGTAGGCGGTCGGGGCCATCGACTCGTACGCCCCGGTGGCCGGGTCTTCGACCTGCGAGGACCAGAGGCGCTCGCCGGTCCGTTGGCTGATCGCCTGCAGGTTGTTGTCGAAGGTGAGGAGGAAGAGCTTGCCGTCTTCGGCGGCGACGCCGCGGTTGACCGTGATCCCGTAGCCGCCGACCCCGGTCGATTGGGAGAAGTCGACTTCCGGCGCGTAGGTCCAGTTGATGTGCCCGGTCTTGCCGTTGATCTGCATCACCTCGTCGGTCGAGGTGGTGACGTAGACGTTTTCTCCGATCACCAGCGGGAAGGACTCCATCAGGTACTGGTCGGGGCCGAGCCCGGTGCTCCACGCTTCGCCGAGTTCGCCGACGTTGCCGGTGTTGATTTCGTCCTGGGTCGCGAAGCGGGTGTTGTCGCGGTCACGGCCGAAGACTGGCCAGTCTTCGATGCTTGGTGCCGAGGCGGCGTTCGGGCCGTTGGCGGTCGCGGCGGTCGAGCCGCCGTCCGACGACGAACCGCCCCCGCAGGCGGCGAGCACGATCGTCACGGCGAGGGCGGCGAGGGCGAGGAACGGGGCTTTGAGTCTCATTGGGTGGGCTTCCTCGAGTAGCGGGTAAAGGCCAGCTCGACGGTGCCGAGGCTGCGGGTCGAAACGTTGGCGACGATCCGGCCCGGACGGCGCATCTTGCCGCTGAACCTGCCGATCGTCGGGCCGAGGAATGAGCCGCCCTTGACGAGCGCGGTACGAGCGCGCCCCCGGTGCTTCAGTTCCTTCAGGTAGACGACGTCGTTGTTGCGCTTCGTCCGCAGCTTGAGGATTCCGGCGGGCTCTTCGGAGCCGGGGAATTCTTCCTGGATGAACATCGTCAGTTCGCCGCCGCGGACCCCGGCGCTGCCCCCGGAGAGCACCTTGACGTGGTAACGGCCGATGAAGCTGCCGTAGCGGCCCCACCCTTCCTTGCCGCCCGCCGAGGCGGACGCCGCGAAGACCGCCGAGAGGATCAGGGCGAGGAGCAGGAGAATGACGCTTGGCCGTTTCATCGACGGCCAACCCTAATAGAGCTGCGCCTTCGGCCATTCATGCGGCTTGGTACCGTCGATTGGTGTGGCGATGGCTGGCCGCTGATCCCCGCGATGTAGTCGACCTGGCCGGAGCCGGGGAGCTTGGCGAGCCCGCCCGGGGGGCGAACCTCGGCGAGGAGCTCCGCCGGTGGCGCGGGATCGTCGCCCGCCGCCGGCTGGCCGTGCTGGCGCGTCGGCATGCCGCGGTGGCGCTGGGGCTGGCGGCCCTGCTGGAGATCGGGGCGCAGCTCGATGCCTTCCCGCAGTGGGTGACGGTCGCGGTGCCGCTCGTCCTCTTCCTCGCCTCGGTCACGACCATGGCCCTGCGCGGGCCCTCGCCCTTCGGGCTGGCGCGGCTGCTCGACGAGAAGCTCGGGCTGAACGACCGGCTGGCGACGGCGCTGGAGATCGAGGCGCGTGGCGGCGAGACGCCGCTCGAGCGGCGCACGGTCGCCGACGCGGCGGCGCTCCTCGCGGCGGGGCGGGAGGACTGGCACGCGAGCGCGGCCCCCGCGGGGTGCGAGTGGTGGGTGCTGGTCGGGTCGGCGGCGGCGGTCGCGGTGGTCCTCGGCATCGGTGCGCTGGCCGCGGGCAGCTCGTCCTCGGGCGGACGGCTCGACGCGCTCGGGCCCCGTCATGGCGGCCGCGGCGGCGGCGGCGGCGCGATGGAAAGCGAATACGTCAAACACGCCAACAAAGGCAAAAAAGGCGTGGCGCCGACCGGCAGGCTCCACAAGTTCGAAGCGAAAAAAGGGCCGCCGCCGAGCGCCGAGCAATCCGCAAGCTCCGGTTACCAGAAGATCCCCCAGGCCGAACGGACCGGCGGCCGGGAGAAGAAGGGCCGGCCCGGGAAAGGCGAAAGCGGCGAAGGGAACGCGCCGAAGCCCGGCAGCAAGCTGAAGAAGGGCGCCAACTCGGAAGTCAAGGGGGGCAACGAAAAAGGCGGCGACAAAGCCGCCGCCAACCTGCCCAAGGAACCGGAACACCCGACGCTTGGCTTCAACGTGAAAAGCAAAGGCAATGGGGACCACGCCCGGCGTGGGCCGACGAAGGTCCGCGGTGCGGCGGGCAAGAAATCCACGCCTAACGGGGCGGGCGACGAAACCACCGCCGGCGAAAGCGAAAAACGGGGCGGCGCCCAGGCGGGCGCCAACCACGCGGGCGGTGAACAGGGCACCAGCCGGCAGGGCAAGGCGACGCCGGTCAAGGGGGAGGCCTCCCAGGCGGTGCGGATCCAGCCCGCGTACGCGCCCTCGCGCTCCAACAAAGCCGGTAAGGAACGCAAAAAGGCGGGCCGCGAAGAGGGCGCGGGCGGCAAGGCGCGCACCGCTCAGGTCACCGGCGCCACCCAGGTCGGCGAGAAGTTCTCCTTCGTGCCGGTGACCGGGGGCGCCGTCCCGGGCCCGAGCAGCGGGTTGCAGCTGAACTACCTCGAATCGCTGAAGTGGGTCGAACGCCTCCCGTGGTGAGGGCGCGTTGACGTTGCTGAGCGGGGCGGCGCTGGCCGCCCTCCTTCTCGCCGCACCCTTGGTGGCGTTGCACCTGCGCCGCCGCAAGCCGCCGCGCCGCGCCGTCGGCAGCCTGCTCGCCTGGCGTGATCTGCCCGCCGCCGGGGGTGGCGGCGCCCGCCGGATCGGCCGCCCACCGTTGCCCCTCCTGCTCGCCTTGCAGCTGCTCGCCCTGGTCCTGCTGGTCGTCGCGCTCGCTCGCCCGGTGAGTAACGGAAGCGCCACGACTTCCGCACACGTCTACGTCGTCGACGAGTCGATGTGGATGGCGGCCGAAGCGGGAGGGACGCCGCGGATCGACGCCGCCCGGGGGGTGCTGCGCGAACGCCTCGCCGCGCTGCCGGGCGATGAAGCCGTGCGGATCGTCGGTGCGGAAGCGACGCCCACCGTCCTCTTCGAAGGCAAGGCCGCCGACGCGGGGGCGGCGCTCGGTGACCTGCGGGCCGGCCCCGGCGCCGCCAACCTGACCGCGGCGCTGCGCCTCGCCGCCGGTCTGCGGGCCGGCTCGGGTGACCGGATCGCCCTGCTGCGGGCGCCCGAGGAAGCGGCGCCGAAGGTGCGCGGCGGCGGCTCCGCCTACGAAGACCTCGAAGTGGGAGAACCGGTCCAGGACGCCTCCCTCTCCGGGGCCAGTGCCCACTGCGATCGGCTCGGCGCCGAAGCCTGCGAAGTCTTCGTCCGCGTCGCCGACGCCGGTGGGGCGGCGCGGACCCTGCCGGTCCGGGTTGCAATCAGCGGCGAACCGGTCCACACCGTGCCGGTCGAACTGCCCGCCGGCGAAGCGGCGCCGCTCGTCTTCACCGCCCCGCCCGGCGCCACGGTGCGGATGAGCCTCCCGCCCGGGGACGGCCTTGCCGCCAACGACTCCGCCTTCGTCTCGGTGCCGCAACCGGGCGGCGAGAACATCACCCTGGTCGGCAACCGCACCCGCGCCCTGCCGCTGGCCCGCGCTCTCGCCTCGGTCCCCGGGGTGAAGCTCCGCCTGCGGACCCCGCAGACCTACCGGTCCACGGATCCGGGGACGAGCGACCTGCTGGTGCTCGACGACTTCGTGCCGCCGGGCGGCCTGCCGAAGGCGCCGGCGCTACTGCTCGTCAACCCGCCGCGCTTTCCCACCGGCGGCGCAGGGGGCGAAGCCCGAGAGCAGGGCGAGCCGAGGATGTACGACAGTCGCCTGAGCGGCACCGAAGCGGCGAGCCCGCTGCTCGAAGGCGCCGATATCTCCT
Organism: Actinomycetota bacterium; assembly: GCA_018268415.1. GTDB lineage: Bacteria > Actinomycetota > Thermoleophilia > Solirubrobacterales > 70-9 > VAYN01. The sequence continues at coordinate 34,017 of JAFDWO010000011.1, forward strand.
CGCTGACGATCGGCGCCGGCGCCGCCCGGAAGCTCACCCTGCCGGCCGCGATGACCGCCGCGGCGTGGAGCGCCGAAGGCCCGCTGATCGCCTCCGGCGCCGACGGCGGCCGCCGGGTGGCGGTGATCGCGTTCGAGCCCTCCGAATCGAACCTGCCCCAGCTCGCCGCCTTCCCGGCCCTGATCGACAACATCGTCGCCTGGTCCCAGCGCCTCGCGCCGCAGGCGGCCGCGGCGGGGACGCCCTTCGCGCTGGCCGAGCCGCCCGGGACCACCGCCGCGACCCTGCGGCCCGCGGCGGGCGGCCCGCCGCGGCAGCTCGCGGTGGCGGCGGGGGCCGAAGTCCCGGTCGCGATCGCCCGGCCCGGCAACTACGTGGTCACCCTCGCAGGGCCGTGGGGGACGCGCGCGCTGGCGCTTGCCGTCAACCCCGGGCTCGCGGCGACACCGGGCGCCCCGGTCGACCTCACCGCCCCGGCGCCGCCCGCGCAGGCGGGCCAAACCGACCTCTGGCCCTGGCTGCTGGCGGCGGTCCTCCTCGTCCTGATCCTGGAGGCGCTCTACGCCTGGTGGCGGGAACCGGAACGCGACAGCTCCACCCGCCGGCGGATCGCGGTGGGCCTCCAGGTGGCGACCATCGTCCTCGTCGCCATCGCCCTGTTCGACCCGACGGTCGGCTCGAAACCGCCGCCGACCACGCTCGTGCTCGACCGCTCGCTCAGCATCGGGGCGGCCGCGGGCGAAGTCGAGAGCGAATGGCTCGCCGCCAACCGGGGCTGCGGCGAGAACTGCCGCGTCGTCCAGTTCGGCGGCGGCGCCGAATTCACCGGCGCGGGCGCCGCGCCGTTGCCGCAGGGGGCGGGCGGCAGCGTCGAAGGCCGCGAAAGCAACCTCGGGGTGGCGCTGGAATTGGCGCTCGCGCGCACCCCGCGCGGCGGCCGCGTGGTCCTGCTCAGCGACGGTCGGCAGACCGCGGGCGAACCGCTGGGCCTCGCCGCCGCGGCGCGCGCTCGCGGCGTCGCCGTCGACACCGTCGCCCTCACCACCCAGCCCGCCGACGCGGCCGTCACCCGCCTGCAGGTGCCCGCCGCCCTGCACGCCGGCGACCCGCTCTCGCTCGAGGTGACGGTGCGCAGCACCGTCGAAGCGCCCGCCGTCCTCACCGTGCGCCGCAATGGCGTGGCGGTCGGTCACCAGAAGGTCACGCTGGGGGCGGGGGACAATCCGTTCCTCTTCTCGGTGCGGGCGCCGCAGCACGCCGGCTCCTACGGCTACGAAGTCGAGGTGCGCAGCGAACGTGACTCGCGTCCCGGCAACGACGCGCTGGGGACGGCGGTCCGGGTGCAGGCTCCGCCGAAGGTCCTGGTCGCCGGCGCCGATGGCTCGAGCGCCGCCGAGCTGCTGCGCGCCGACGGCTTCGCCGTCACCCCGGTCGCGCCCGGCGCCCTGCCGGAGAGCGGCGCCGGCTACAAGGGCTTCGACGCGGTCGTTCTCGAAGACGTCTCGGCCGAAGAACTCGGCAAGCCGCGTGCCCAGGCGATCGTCGCGGCGGTCCGCAACCAGGCCCTCGGGCTGCTGACGTTCGGCGGTGACCACTCCTTCTCGCTCGGCAGGTACTACAAATCGCCGCTCCAGGACGCGCTGCCGGTCAAATCCCTCGTGCCCGGCAAATTGCAGCGCAAAAACGTCGCGGTCGAGCTGATCCTCGACCGCTCCGGCTCGATGATCAACGAGGTCGGCGGGGTGCCGAAGATCGCGATGGCGCAGGCGGCGGCCCGCGGCGCGCTCGACTTCCTGCTCAAGCACCGTGACCAGATCGGCATCGTCGCCTTCGAAGTCAAACCGAAGACGGTGGTGCCGCTGACCCGCGTGGGCCCCGGCAACGTTCGGGAAATCGAACGCAAGATCAACAACATCCCTGCCAACGGCGGTACCAACGTCTACAAGGGCCTCGCCGAAGGGGTCAAGGAGATCGAACGCTCCACCGCCAAAGAGCGCCACATCATCCTGCTCACCGACGGGATCAGCGAACCGGGCAGCTACGCCCGGCTGCTGCCGGGGCTGAAGCGGGGCAAGATCAGCGTCGCCACGGTGGCGCTCGGCGCCGAAGCCGACTTCAAGCTGTTGAAAGAAATCGCCGCCGACACGGGGGGCAACTACTACCGGACCGAAAACGCGCGCGAACTGCCGAAGATCTTCGACAAAGAGACGCGCCTCAACACCCGCACGGTGCGCTTACGCGGAGAAATCGGCGTTTCGGCTGGGGACCCCAGCCCGATCACCGGCAGCCTCGTCGGGGAACACCTGCCGCCGCTGGGCGGCAACGTGGTGACCGAACTGAAGCCCGGCGCCGAGGCTGCGCTGCTCGGCCAGGACAAAAACCACCCGCCGGACCCGGTGCTCGCCCAGTGGCAGTACGGCTCCGGCCGCGTCGCCGCCTGGACCCCCGGCCTCACCCCCGAATGGGCGGGTGAATGGCTCGGGCACGAACGCCTCTTCCAGGACGCCGGCCGCTGGGTCGAGCGCGGGGTGGCGCCTCCGCCCCTCACCCCGAGCCTCGCTCCTGGCGATCAGCGCATGCTCGAAGTCGTCCCGACCACCGCTCGCGGCCGCTCGATCGTGCTGGAAACGCTCGCGGGCTCGCTCACCTCGCCGCAGGGCAGGACGATCCCGCTGCGCTTCGAAGAGTCCGCGCCGGGGCGCTGGACCGCGCCGCTCCCGGCGCTCGCGGCGGGGGAATACGACTACGCGCTCGTCTCCGCGGGCGCGGGCTCGCTGTCCGGCACCCTGGCGATCCCCTACCCGGCCGAGTTCCGGCTTGGGCGGATCGACACGACGCCGCTCGGGCCGCTTGCCGCGGCGTCGGCGGGAACCACCCTCAGCGCCGCCGACCCGGGCGCGATCGAAGGCTCCTCGCACCGCATCTGGTGGCTGTTCGCGGCGGCAGCGCTCGCCTGCTTCCTGCTCGGGGCCGCCCTGCGACTGCTCGCCCGCGGCTGGGGCGGGGAGGACGACGAGACGTCGAATCGCCAAGATCTGACGGATCGTGACGCAGACTCCGCAGACCTCCAACCCGACCCCGTCTGAGCAGAGGCCGCCGCAGACCGGCGCCGTCCTCGTCCTCGGCGAGGCCGGCGGGCTCGGTGCGGCGCTGCTGCGGCGCTTCGAACAGAGCGGCTCGCCGGCCGCCTCGGCGCTCAACCTGACCGACGGCGAGGCCGCCGCCATGTTGCGCGAGGGGAAGTGGCGCGCCGTCGCCGTCGTCACCCGCGATGACGCCCACGCCCTGCGCCTCACCCTGCTGAGCGCCCACGTGCGCCCCGACCTGCCGCTCTGGGTGACGATGTTCGACCAGACGGTCTCCCGCGAGCTGCAGCACGTCGCTCCCAAGGTCCACGTGCTCTCGCCCTCGGAGATCGTCGCCGGCGACCTCGCCGAGGGCTGCCTCGCCGAAGCCGACGCAGCGGTCCTCCGTCGCCGCCACGGGGTCCGCCTCGTCGACGACGCGCTCCGCCTCCTCGCCGCCTCGGCCTGCGGTCTCTTCCTCGCCCTGGCGATCGAGATGGCGATCACGATGATCGCCTTCCACCACGGCGTCGTCGACGCCCTCTACTTCTCCACCCGGGTGGTCGCGACCGTCGCCGGCCCGCCCGGCGCGGAGAGCGGCCCCGCCTGGTTCAAGCTCGTCTCGGCCGCCAACATGGTGATGGCCATCGCCCTGGTCGCGATCTTCACCGCGGCGCTGGTCCGCCGGCTCAGCCGCCGCCGGCTCACCGCCTTCTTCGGCCCGCGCGCGGCGCCCGCCCGCCACCACGTCGTGCTGGTCGGCTTCGGCCAGGTCGGCTTCCGCCTCGCCCAGGCCCTGAAGGGACGTGGCGTCGCCGTGATGGCGATCGAGCGTGATGCCGAAGCACCAAGCATCCGCCTCGCCAAAGCGGCGGGGATCCCGGTCGCCGTCGGTCGCGGCGACGACCGCGAGGTATTGCAGCGGGTCGGCATCGCCCACTGCGCCGCCGTCGCCGCGGTCACCTCCGACGACCTCGTCAACGTCGCGGTCGGCCTGGCTGCCGAGGACCTCCGCCCCGACGTCCCGATCGTCCTGCGCCTCGGCGACGGCGAGGTGGCCACCGAGACCGACTCCCTGCTGCATCTGGGCCGCATCTGCGATGCCCACAAACTCGCCGCCGAGACCATCCAGCAAGCGATCGAAGCCGCCGCGTAGGCACCGACACCCAGGTAGGAAGGGCCCGGGGGACCCCCGAACGAACCTCCCGCAGTTCGTGAAGGAGGGGGTCCCCCGGGCCCTTCCCCCGCGCAAGCCCAAAAACTGGCCTGCGCGGGGGAGAGACGCCCTTATTTACCGCCGACGATGTCTTCGACTACGTACGCGGCGACGTTTTCGATTTCTTCGGTGCTCAGTGAGCCTTTGAACGGGGGCATGCCGCCACCGCCGTTGGTCACCTGTTCCTCGGCGCCGGCCTGTTCTTTGGCTTTCGGCATCGTCGTCAGGTCAGGACCGCCGTTGCCGCCATGGCCGGTGGCGCCGTGGCAGGTCGAGCAGTTTTCGGCGAACACTTCTTTGCCGGCTTCCGCGTTCGGAGCACCGGCGGTTTCGCCGCCTTCCGCTTCTTCGGGCGCTTTGCCTTCTTCGGCTTCGGCGCCTTCACCGCCCGCTTCTTTTTCCTCGCCGGCGTGTTCGGTGCCTTCTTCTTTCTCTTCCAGGCCTTTCGGTTCGGCCGCGGTCCCGTTGAGGGAGAAGACCCAGAAGTTTTCACCATGGGCCGTCGCCGCCAGCGAGTTGCCGCCGGCGTAGATCGCGACTTTCTCTTCGCCTTCGTCTTCGAAGACGGTCACCGTCGTGTTGGCCCCGGCCCCGGTCTGCCAGTGCCAGAGTTCTTTGCCGGTTTCCGAGTCGTAGGCGACCAGGTTGCCGTCGTTCTTACCGACGAAGAGCAGGCCACCCGCCGTCGTCGTGGTGCCCGAGTAACACGATTCGCCTTTGAGTTCGTTCTGCCAGGCGATCTTGCCGGTCGACATGTCGTAGGCGGTGATGTAGCCGGTCGTGTTGAAACCGGTCGCCACGATCGTGTTGGAGCCGATGTACGTCTGTCCTTCTTTGAACTTTTCCGGGTGCGGCGGGACGATCAGCCCCAGCGCGCCGGACTGCGAGCAGACGAAGTACATGTTCTTTTCCGGGTCGAACGAGGACGGCGGCCAGTTGTCGCCACCGACCGCGGAGTTCGCGCCGAGGTTCACCACGTTCGGGTCCGAGCTCTGCGGGGTGAAGATTTTCGACCCCACGATTTTCGGCGGATTCTTTTCCGAGCTGACCGCTTCTTCGGCGGTTTCCACAGCTTCCGGCGTGGCTTCGATCGGGCTGAACGGTTCCATCGTCGGCTCCGGCTGGGTCGGCCAGGTGTTCTGCGACGGATCCTGCGGGACCTTGACCTCGGGGATCGGGTAGACCGGTTTGCAGTTTTCCTGATCCACGACGTAGGCCCAGCCGGTCTTCTGCGGCTGGCCGACGGCTTCCACCGTCTTGCCGTTCATTTCGCCGGTCATGAGGACCGTCGGGCTCGGCGAGTCGAAGTCCCAGAGGTCGTGGTGGACCTGCTGGAAGTGGCATTTGTATTCGCCGGTTTCGGCATCGAGGCCGACGATCGACGCGGTGAAGAGGTTTTCACCGGGCCGTTCGTCACCGACCCACGGCGAGGCGTTCGAGGTCGAGAAGAACAGCATGCCGTTTTTGGGGTTCACGGTCGGCGTGTTCCAGATCGAGGCGCCGCCGCGTTTGTAGGCGTCGGAGTTCTTCGGCCAGGTGTCGCCGCCCGGTTCGTTCGGGGCGGGCGTGGTCCAGAAGCGCCAGTCGACCTTGCCGGTCTTGGCATCGAGCGCGGTGAGACGACCGCGGATCCCGTACTCGCCGCCGGAGCCGCCGACGTACACGCGGCCGTTGTAGTAAAGCGGCGCGCTGGTGATCGAGAAGCCGGAGCGGAATTTTTCGATGTTGGTCGACCATTTGACTTTGCCCGTCGCCTGATCGAGGGCCACCTGGTTACCGTTCAGCTGCGACAGGAAGACCATGCCCTCGCCGATCGCGACGCCGCGGTTGTCCCAGCCGCAACAGACGACTTCGCCGAGCGGGTCGGGGGGGAGGTGCGGTTCGTAGGTCCAGAGGCGGTGACCGCTGTGGGCGTCGATGGCGAAGACGTCGTCGGCTCCGTCGGAGATGTAGATCGTGCCTTCGTACTCGATCGCGGTTCCCTCGGCGGAGAACTTCGCCGCGGTGGCGTTCTGGCCGATCTTGGTCACCCAGTCGCCTTTGAGGTCCTTGACGTTTTCGGTGTTGATTTCGTCAAGCGTGGAGAAGCGGTCGTTCGTCGTGCCGCCGCCGTTGGTGATCCAGTTGTCGCCGGCGTGTTCAAAGAGTTCGTCGGAGGTGAATTCGGGCGCCAACGCGACGCCGCCAGATTCACTCGATTCGCCGCCGCCCGCGGTAGCGCTGGTGGTGGTCGTACCACCGCTGCCACCACATGCGGCGAGGATGACCGACGCCGCCAATGCCATAAGTGCGGCCGCGAACCACAAGCGGCGGCCCCCACTTCCCCTTCCTGTACCTCTCACCATCAATCCCACCCTTTCCTGGCGGGCGGAGGCGTCGAGGATGGCCTTCGGCCCGCTCTTTGAAGATGCTTCGAAGAACGGGACGCTACCACAGGGTAAAGACCAGCTAAATCAGCGGAATCGCAAGGGCGGCGAGGTGCCTCGGTGGCGCCGTAGGTGGACCCCGCGCCGGCGCCTCCGCGAGCCGCTCTCGAGCACCCGCGGCACGTACTTCTCGGGGATCCTCTGGCGACTCGCCGACGAATGCGACGCCGAGTCGCGACGGCCTTCCAGCGCCCGGTGGAAGACGGCGATCGCGAGCGCCGCGACGACCACGCCGACCGCTGCCACCAGCAGCGCCGGCACGCCCACGAGCCCGAGTGCGACCAGCCCGATCAAGAACGCCAAGATTACGGCGGCGTAGGGACGGTCTTCGATGCGCTGGCCCTTCATCTCGCTCGCTCCGAAAGTACTCCGGAGCAACGGCGGGCAGGGGCAATCGAAACGGCCCTGCAACGAAACTGGCGGACGCCGCCGGGGCGTCCGCCAGGGCCGCTCAGCGGGCGAAGCGCTTGTAGGCCGACCAGGAGGGCTTCGGCGCGAAGCCCTCGTTGAAGAGGCCGGAGCCATCGCAGAAGTTGCAGCTGCCGGGCTCGTCGGTAAGGGAGAACCAGTACACCCGCTTGATTCGCCAGGCTGCCGCTTTCGCGCGCAGCAGATTGAAGGCGCCGTTCAGTTCGCGGACCTGTCCCTGGACCCCCTTCTCGAACTGATTGTGGCCGTTGGCGGCGCTGGGATGGCCGCTGCTCCAGCCGAGCTCCGTCACCCACAGCGCCCGGCCCGGGTCGCCGGACTTCTTCAGGGCGGCGCGAACTTCTTCGATTTCACCGCTGAGCCTGCCGTAGTACTTGGAGTAGGGGTGGAGGGCGACCGCCATGAACTTGCCGCGCACGGCGGGGGTCGTCCGGTACATCCGTTCGAGGAATTCGGCGGCGAAATAGGCGCGCTTGATCCGGCCCGGCGCGGGCTTGACGTTGCCGCCCTTGGGCTGCAGGAAGAGGCCGCCGAGGACCATCCGGGCGCCGCCGTCGGCGCTGCGCAGGTCGTGGAACGACTGGACCACGAGCTTGCCGTACTGGGCCGGGTTCGGGCGCGCCGCGAAGTACTTGAAGTTCTCCTCGTTCCAGATCTGCCAGATGCGGATCGGCCGCGCGGGCAGCAGCGGGTTTTCGGCCCAGAAGCTGCCCCCGGGGCCGTAACGGAAGACGGCGAGGCGCAGGAGTTCGCGCCAGGCGGACCGCTGTGCGGCAGTCTGCACCGGCAGGCTGACGGGCGCTCGCGCCCCGCCGACGCCTTCGTAGTTGACCACCCAGGTCGGCGGGCCGACGAAGAAGGGCAGGACCGAGATGCCCGTTTCGGCGGCACCGCGCACGAACGGGTCGACCGAGCTCCAATCGGGCTCCGCCCCGGGTGAGGGCTGCACCGCCGACCAGTTGATCGGCACGCGCAGGCTTTCGACGCCGCCTTGCCGGAGGGTCTGCGCCTGGTTCGGGTCAGGCGCCCGATTGGCGACCAGGCCCCAGAAGTCGGCGGGCAGCGCCGCCGAGGCGGCCGCGGGAGTCAGGGCCAGCGCGAGGAGGGTCAGGGCGAGGGAGAGGAGGGCATTGCGTTTCAAGGTCTCCCAACAACAGGCAACCCCCCGTCACAGTTGCGCCTCACCCCCCATGTTGATGGGCCGAAAACTCAAGCCATTCTTGAGTTTTCGGCCCATCAACGGGGTGGGTGTCACGGATGTGCGTCAGCTGGCGGCGGTCACGGGGGCGACGGCGAGGGTCTTGGTGATCGACCGGGCGCAGGTTTCGAAGGCGAGCGGCGCGACCTTGTTGCCCGAGCCGCCGGGGATGCCGATCCGCAGGCCCGCCGCCAGGGTCGCCTTGCACTTGTCGGCGGGGTAGTTCAGCGCGTCCACGATCCGCAGCGTCGCGACCGCGCTCTGGCCGGGGGCGAGCGTGACCCGCCCCGCTTTCCTGCCCGTTTCGTGGGTGGCGAAGGCGCCGATCCGGCGGCCCTTCAGGTCGACGGCGTTCACCTTCGGGTAGCCCTTCAGGGTGCAGGTGGTGGTGGCGAGATTGGTGAACTCGATCCGGTAGTAGACGCTGCCGGCGGTGCCGCCGCCCGGTTCTTCGCCCGCCCAGACGACCAGGCCGGGGGCGGCGCAGGCCTTGGTCGCCGTCGCCGCCGGGGCGGCGGGAGCGGTGGAGGTCACGGCTGCCAGGAGGAGCGCGGCGGCCAGGCAGGGGGCGAGGAAGAGGCGGGCTTTCATGCCCTCAAATTTAGCCCCTCGAGGGCGATCTCGAAAGCTCTTTCCGCGGCCCGTTCACGTTCGTCGCGATCGCGTAGCGGAGCTACCGCGCCGTCGACCATCGCCAGCACGATCAGGGTGTCCTCGGCGGTCAGATCGGGGCGCACCAGGCCCGCCGCGCGGGCCGCGTCCAGCCGCGGCGCCATGAGGGTGCGGACCCGCTCGGTCAGCCGCTCGACCTGGCTCTCCTCGACCTCGCCGGCGCGGATCGCGGCAATCAGCCCTTGCGAGCGCAACTGCGCCGCGATCATCTCCCGCAGCAGCTCCTCCAGGGAGCCCGGCTCGATCGGCTCGGCGGCGAGCCGCTGCTCGAGCGCGCCCATGTCCTCCTCGGCCAGTGCCACCAGCAGCGCCCGGTGGTCGGTGAAGTGGCGGTAGACGGTCGCCTGCCCGACGCCCGCCTCGTGGGCGATCTCGGCGAACGACGCCTCGGCGTCATCACGGTAGAGCTCGCGTGCGGCGTCGAGGATCGCCCGCCGGCTGCGGACCGCGTCTTTACGCAGGCTCGTCGTCACCGCCCCAACTTACGCCGCAAACAGCGACGGCGCCAGAACTGAGAAGCAATTATCAATTTTGCTAGGCTGCGCCTCGGCATGTCGGTGACCGCCGAGACAGCACCCGCCGCGCCCTCCGGTCACGCCGGCCGCCGCGGGCACCCCTGGTTGACCTTGATCAGCGTTGCCCTCGGCGTGATCATGGTCGGGCTCGATGGCTCGGTGGTCGCGATCGCCAACCCGGCGATCGGCGAAGACCTCGGCGCCTCGCTCTCGCAGCTGCAGTGGATCACCAACGCCTACCTACTGACCCTTGGGGTCACGCTGATCCTCGCGGGCAAACTCGGCGACCGTTACGGCCGCCGCCTGATGTTCCTGATCGGCGTGGTCGGCTTCGGCCTCGCCTCGGCGGGCATCGGGCTGATCGGCTCGACCACCGGCGTGATCGCCCTGCGCGTTGTCCAGGGGGCCTTCGGCGCGCTTCTGATGCCGAACTCGCTGGCGATCCTGCGCGCGACCTTCCCACCCGAGAAGCTGAACATGGCGATCGGCATCTGGGGCGGCTCCTCGGCGATCTCGGTGGCGCTCGGGCCGATCGTCGGCGGCCTCCTGGTCGAGCACGTCTCCTGGGAGTCGGTCTTCTTCCTCAATCTGCCGATCGCCGCGATCGCCCTGGTTATCGGCGCCGCGGTCCTCGCCGAGAGCCGTTCGAATGCCGAGCACCACGCCGACTTCCCGGGCATCGCCCTGCTCGCCGCGGGCCTCTTCGCTCTCGTCTTCGGCCTGATCAAGGCACAGGAATGGGGCTGGGGCTCGGCCCGGACGCTCGGCCTCCTGGCGGGCGGGATCGTCCTCCTCGTCGCCTTCGGCCTGGTCGAGGCGCGCACCCGCTTCGCCCTGCTGCCGATGCGTCTCTTCCGCAACCGCTCGCTGTCGATCGGGACGGGGACGATCCTGGTCGGCTTCCTCGGCATGTTCGGCGTCCTCTTCTTCCTCACGCTCTACCTGCAGAACGTGCACGGCTACTCGCCGGTCCAGGCGGGCGTGCGGCTGTTGCCGCTGAGCATCTCGATGATGTTCGGCTCGCCGCTCGGGGGCGTCCTCACCGAGAAGCTCGGCCCGCGGCCGCCGCTGGTCGCCGGGCTCGCCCTGCTCGGCGCCGCCCTGCTGTTGATGACCGGGCTCGAACCCGACTCCAGCTACGGCAGCCTGTGGCCGCCGCTGGTGATGGTCGGTCTTGGGCTCGGCCTCGTGATCACCGCCTCGGCCGAGGCGATCGTCGGCAACGCCCCGGTCGACGACGCCGGTGTCGCCAGCGGCCTGCAGTCGACGGCGATCCAGGTCGGCGGGGTGATGGGCACCGCGATCCTCGGCTCGATCCTCGCCGGCAAGGTCGGCTCCGTCCTCTTCGAAAAGCTGACCGGCGCAGGGGTCCCCGCCCCGGTCGCGAGGCAGCTGGAAGGCGCGAAAGAGCTGGTCGGCCAGGGTGCGGCGCCGGTCCAGGGCGTCCCCGCCAACCTGCAGAGCGCAGTGGTCACCGGCAGCCACGAAGCCTTCATGGCCGGCCTCCACACGGCGATGCTGGTCGGCGGCATCCTCGCCCTGCTCGCCGCCGGGGCGGCGCTCTTCGTGCAGCGGACGGAAAACCCGGGCGCCGCCGGCGTCGCAGCTTCTTAGACCGCTTCTCCCGCAGCGGGCCGCCATCGGCGAGGATGGGGCGATGGCGGACTACGTCGCGGCGATCGATCAGGGGACCACGTCGAGCCGCCTGATCCTCTTCGACCGGGACGGGCGGATCCGACAGATCGACCAACGTGAGCACCGGCAGGTCACGCCGCGTGCGGGCTGGGTCGAGCACGATCCGCTGGAGATCTGGCAGCGGGTGCGCGAGGTGGTCGGCGGGGCGCTGGCGAGCTCCGGCGCCGAGGCCGGCGACGTCGCCGCGATCGGCATCACCAACCAGCGTGAGACGACCGTGGTCTGGGACCGGGAGACCGGGGAGCCGATCCATAACGCGATCGTCTGGCAGGACACGCGGACCGCGGAGATCGTGCGGGACCTGGCCGGCGACGAGGGCCCGGACCGGCTGCGCCGCGACGTCGGCCTGCCGCTCTCGACCTACTTCTCAGGGCCGAAGATCAGGTGGATCCTCGACCACGTGGAGGGGGCGCGGGCGCGCGCCGAGGCCGGCGAGCTGGCCTTCGGGACGATGGACACCTGGGTGCTCTGGAACCTCACCGGCGGTAAGGACGGCGGCGTCCACGCCACCGATGTCACCAACGCGAGCCGCACCATGCTGATGAGCCTGGAGACGCTCGACTGGCACCAGCCGAGCCTCGACCTGATGGGGATCCCGCGGGCGCTCCTGCCGGCGATCCGCTCCTCCTCGGAGGTCTACGGCGAGGTGCGGGGTACGGCGCTCGGGGGTCGGCCGGTGGCGGGCATCCTCGGTGACCAACAGGCGGCGATGTTCGGTCAGACCTGCTTCGACCCGGGCGACGCGAAGAACACCTATGGGACCGGTTCGTTCCTGCTCGTCAACACCGGCGGGGAGATCGTCCACACCGAGAAGCTGCTGACCACGGTGGGGGCGAGGCTCGGGCCGGACGGGCCGCCCGTCTACATGCTCGAGGGCTCGATCGCGGTGACCGGTGCCGCGGTGCAGTGGCTGCGCGACCGGCTCGGCCTGATCAAGGAGGCGCCGGAAATCGAGAAGCTGGCGCGGAGCGTCGACGACAACGGTGGCGTCTACTTCGTCCCCGCCTTCTCCGGCCTCTTCGCTCCCTACTGGCGCGAAGACGCCCGCGGCGCCATCGTCGGCCTCACCGCCTACGCCAACAAGGGCCACCTCGCCCGGGCGACGCTGGAGGCGACCGCCTGGCAGAGCCGCGAGGTGGTCGACGCCGCCAACGAGGTCGCCGACGTGCCCTTCTCGGAGCTGAAGGTGGACGGTGGAATGACCGCCGACGGGCTGCTGATGCAGCTCCAGGCCGATGTGCTCGGCGTGCCGGTGGTCCGCCCGTCGGTGACCGAGACGACGGCGCTCGGTGCCGCCTACGCGGCGGGCCTCGCCGCCGGCTTCTGGGCGGGCACCGACGAGCTGCGCGAGCGCTGGGCCGAGGACCGGCGCTGGGAGCCGCGGATGGCCGAGGCCGATCGCGAGCGCCAGTACCGGCAGTGGAAGAAGGCCGTGGAGCGGACCTTCGACTGGGTTGAGTGAGCGGCGATTACCTAATAGTCACGGCTACCGATACCCAGTCTCAGTAGACTCGCGCGCCAGTGCTTCGTCTGCGCTTCGCCGTCACCCTGATCCTGGTCTTGCTGCTCGGCCTTGCGCTCGCCGCCGCGGCAGCAGGCAAGAAAGCGGCGCCGCTCTCGGTCAGCGCGCCGAAGGCGGCGAGCCTCTCGGTCGGCGTCCCGACGAAGGTGAAGGTCAAGGTCGCCAACCGCGGCCCGGGGCCGATCGCCGGGGTGGTGCTCCTCGCCAAGGGCTCCAGGCAGGTCAAGGTGAAGCCCGCCAAGGCGACGGTCGGCACCCTGAAGGCGCACAAGGCCAAGTCGGTGTCCTTCACGGTCACCGCCACCGCGACCGCGGGGCCGAAGCTCCGGTTCCTCGCCACCGCCCCGAACGGGATGAAGGCGCGTGACGGGGTGGCGCTGAAGGTCGCGCCGGGGGCGAAGAAGGAAGCACCGAAAAAGGAAGAAGCGAAGAAGGTCCCCGACATCGTCGGCCGCTATTTCTGGAACTCGGAATACCTCATCACCACCTACGTCCACGGTTACTACGTCGTCGACGAACACTGGATCTACCGGGGGATCCCGAAGGAAGGGCCGCCGGCGTGCAGCGGCCAGACCGCCAACGGCGACGAAGACGGCTGCCTGCCCTACACCTGGAACGAAGAAACCGGGGCGCTGACGGTGGGCGGCGAAGGCGGCGAATACAAGGTCGGCTCGCACATCATGAAGGTCGGCTCGAAGACCTTCGAAGAAGCCGTGATGCCGGAAGCGGGGGCGCGGTTCGACGCGAGCGGCAGCTACATCAACCAGTACGGCATCTGCCCGATCAGCTGCACCTTCGTCACGATCGACCTACAGATGTCGAGCAACGGCGAATTCGCCCGCGCGTCCGGCGTCGCCGGGTTCTTCGGCGAAGGCGGTAGCTACGGTGCCCTGCCGCCCACCAGCCACGGCACCTACGCGGTCGACCCGCGCGGCCGCATCACCTTCAGCTATGCCGACGGGCATACGGCCACGGAAACGATCGGCATCATGCTGGACGGGTCGAACAACCCCGATCCCAACTACGGCCTGGTGCTGGGCAGCTCCATCTTCCTCGGGCCGCACTCGAAGTCCTAGTAGACCGGGAGCGCACCCGCCGCGGGCCGGTGGCTCTAGGCTTCAGCCATGAACGACGACTGGCGCCTGCAGATCAATCTTGCCGATGAGGGGGTCGCGGGGAAGGTCGCCGATGCGATGCGCTCCGCCGAGCTGGAGCACGAGCTCGCGAACGATTTCGGCCGACGGGTGATCGTCAGCCACGAAGGCGAGACGATTTTCCTCTACGCCGGCGACCGCGATCAGGTCGATCGTGCCGAGGTTGCGGTGCGGAAGTACCTCGACGAGAAGGGCTGGGAGGCGAAGCTGGAGCTCCGCCACTGGCACTCGGCCGCCGAGGATTGGGAGGACCCCGACGCCGCCGAGCCGACCACGGCGGCCGCGGCTGCGGCCGAGCACGAGCGCCTGATGCAGACCGAGGACGAAGAGGCCGCCGAACGCGGCGGGCTTGCCGAGTTCGAGGTGCGGGTCGAGTTTCCCTCCCACCGCGAGGCGAAGGAGTTCGCCGCGAAGCTGGAGGGCGAGGGCCTCGAGCCGGTGCGCCGCTGGCGCTACATGGTCGTCGGCGCCGCCGACGAGGACGCCGCCAACGAGCTGGCCGACCGGATCCGCGCCGAGGCCCCCGCGGACAGCAAGGTCACCGCCGAGGGCTCCCTTGCGGCCGCCTGGCGCGAGCGCCCCCCGAACCCCTTCTTCTTTCTCGGCGGTCTGGCTGACGGGTAGCGCCCCGACCCCCGGCCCGGGGCTCTTTGAAGGCATCACCTGGTAGCCCCGCCCCGCCCCGCGCGGCGCGCGAGGTGCCGCCGCACCGACTCGACGACCGCCGCCGGTTCGCGATCGAGGCGCGGCCCGGTGACGCGCGTGGTCTCGATCCCGGCGAGCATCGCGGGCTCGGGCAGCCCCGCCTCCCTCGTCAGCTCGAGGAAGCGGCGCTCCAGGCCCGAGCGGGTGAAGGGCGGATCCTCCTCGTAGATGTCGAGCGCCGCGCTGACCTTGGCCTGGCCCCTGTGCCCCTTGGTCCGGTCGAGCAGGTCATGCATCTCGCGCAGGTCGAAGACCTTGAGCTCATCGGCGATGCGGATGTGACGTCCCACGGTCTCCCGGCGACTCGTGATCGCCACGTCGAGGATCGTCCACGAGAGGGAGGTGGCCGGGATCCCGTCCACCCGGCACCGGTCGCCGGGCGCCAGTTCGGACCGGTGCACGACGAACGGGCGCGCGCCATGACGCGGACCTCGGCCGGTGATGTCGATCCGGTCCGGTCGGGAGCGGAGCAGTCCCCAGAGCCAGGCCGCCGAGAGGTGGCTCGCGACCGATGGATAGGAGGCGAGGACCGCCGCCATGCAGCGCCGGTGCCCGACCGCGTAGACGCCGCGGTGGACGCGATGCAGCCGCCCTACTCTCGCTGCCTTGTGGGCGGCGTTCCGCCCGTACCCCAGCTCCGCGAGCTGCCTCATCGCGACGACTCCGTGTTGCCGCGCCGCCAGCTCCGCAAGCCCCGATGCCCGACCTGTTGTCGTTTGTCACCCACAGGGTGACCAAGGTCTACGGGTTGGGTTCTCTCTCCCCGTCCTCTCCTCTGCTCGGCGGGGACTGCGCAACGTGCGGGGGGTTCGCCCGGCGCTCAAGTCCTCTTCGGCGGCTGCCGAAGACGGGGTGGACAGATGGTCATCGTCAAGGAGAAACCGAAGGCCCCGCTGGAGCCGCCGCCGCGTGAACTTTCGGTGGTGCGGGTCGTCGTCCTGGTGGTCGTGCTCTGCGCGATCGGCTTCGGGGTGTGGCAGCTGGCGAGCAAGGAAACCCCGGCGGCGAGCGCCAAATCGGACGCGGTGCCGGTCTACTCCCCTTATGTAGACGTCACCCAGACGCCGACCTATCCGTTCCAGCTGCCGTCGTCGAACCCGGTCTCGAGCGTCTACCTGGCCTTCATCGTCAGCGACAAGGAAGAACCGTGCACGCCCTCCTGGGGGACCTTCTACACGCTGGCCGGCGCCGAGCAGGGCCTCGACCTCGACGCCCGCACCGCGCAGCTGCGCAGTCAGGGCGGCAGCGTGATGATCTCCTACGGCGGCCAGGCCAACACCGAGCTGGCGGTCGACTGCACCGATCCGGCGAAGCTCCAGCAGGCCTACCTGGAACCGATTCAGCGCTACCACGCGACGGCGATCGACCTCGACGTCGAGGGCGCCGCCCTCGCCGATGCCGCCGCCAACGCGCGCCGCGCCACCGCGATCGCCGCGGTGCAGAAGCAGCTCGCGGCCGAAAAGAAGCCGCTGAGGGTGTGGATGACGCTGCCGGTCGCGAGCAGTGGCCTCACCGCCGAAGGGATCGCTGCGGTGCGGGCGACGCTGAAGGCCGGAGTGAAGCTGGCGGGCGTCAACGCGATGACGATGGACTTCGGCCCCGGCGAAGGGGCCGCGCACGACATGATCGCGACGATCGAGGGGTCGCTCGTCGCCACCCAGGCGCAGGTGCAGGCGCTCTGGCGCGCCGCCGGCCTGCCGAGCAGCGCGGCCGCCGCCTGGGGCCACGTCGGCGTCACCCCGATGATCGGCGTCAACGACGTGACCGCGGAGCGCTTCACCACCAAGGACGCCCACGAACTTGCGGACTTCGTCAAGCAGCGCGGCATCCCGCGCGTCTCGATCTGGTCGCTGAACCGCGATTCGCAGTGCGGCGGCGCCTTCGCCAAGGTCGGCGAGCTCTCCGACACCTGCAGCGGCGTCGAACAGAAGCCGCTCGAGTTCACCCACATCTTCAGTGCGCTGCGCGGCACCAAGACGGCCCATCGCGCGCAGGCCGAAGCTGCGGCAGCGCCGCAGACCCACGCGTCCCCGGAAGCCGACGACCCGGCCACCAGCCCCTACCCGATCTGGCGCCCCGCGGCCGCCTACGTCAGCGGCTACAAGGTCGTCTGGCAGGGCCAGATCTACCAGGCCGGCTGGTGGAACCAAGGCACCCCGCCCGGCACCGCCGCCGCCGACTCGCCGACCGGCCCCTGGCAGCCGATCGGCCCGGTGCCGCCCGGCAGCCACGCGCCGGGGCTGGTCAAGCTCGATCACGGCAACCACTCCAGGTGGTCGCCGACGACCGTCTACCACGGCGGCGACATGGTGACCTTCGAAAAGCTCCCCTACAAGGCCCGCTGGTACACGCAGGGCGAACAGCCGCTGGACGCCCTGCCCGCCGACCCGAGCGCCCCGTGGGAACCGCTCTTCAAGTACCCGGGCGAGCCGAACCCAGGAGTGGAAGGCGAATGAGCATCTTCCGCCGCAAGCAAGACGGTCCGCGCCGCCAGTGGGGCGCCGACGCCCACAAGGACCCGATGCCGCAGGTGCCGCGCATCGTCGGCGATTGGACGATGACGATCGGCCGCGCCGCGGTCGTCCTCACCGTCGCCGCCTGGGCGGCGCTCTTCTTCAGCGTCGTCAACGGCCAGGTGATCGAAGGGGTCGTCGGCCACGCCAGCCTGGTCGAGACGGTCGGCTTCCTCACCGCGGTCACCCTGCTCGCCGCCTCGGCGACCGCCTACCTCTTCGGCCGCCTCGGCTTCTACTACCGGACCAAAACCGGCCGCCGCACGCCGCGCGCGATGCTCGACGAGTTCTACGCCGAACACCGGCCCGCGGTCACCGCGCTGATCCCCTCCTACCAGGAGGAGCCCGGCGTGATCCTGATGACGCTGCTCTCGACCGCCCTGCAGGAGTACCCGGACCTGCGCGTCGTCCTCCTCGTCGACGATCCGCCGAACCCGCGCTATGCCGGGCCGCGGCGCCTCCTCGACAGCGCCGAGGCGCTGCCCGCCGAGGTCGAGCGGCTGCTCTCGGAGCCGCGGCGCCGCTTCGACCGCGCGCTCGAGGCCTACGAGCGGAGCGCCGACCCGTCGCTGCCGACCACCGCGGCCGAGGTCCACGCCGCCGCCGCCGAGTACGAGTACGCGGGCGGCTGGGTCCGCTCCCTGAGCGACCGCTATCACGTGTCTGACCACAACGAGGCGTTCTTCGCCAACCACGTGCTCGGCAAACTCTCCGCCGACCTGGCGGTGATCGGCGGCGCCCTGCGCAACGCCGCCGACGACGAGCCGGAGAAGATCGACGCCGCCCGCATGGCGCAGCTCTACCGTCGCCTCGCCTGGACTTTCCGCTGCGAGGTGTCGAGCTTCCAGCGCAAGCAGTTCGCCTCGCTCTCGGCGGAGCCGAACAAGGCGATGAACCTGAACAGCTACATCGGCCTGATGGGTGGCGCCTACCGCGAAGACCTGACCCCGGCGGGCCTCTTCCTCACCCCGGTCGCCGAGCACGAGGCCGACCTCGTCGTGCCGGAAGCCGATTACGTGCTGACGATCGACGCCGACAGCGTGATCATGCCCGAGTACTGCCTGCGGCTGGTCCACCTGATGGAGTGCGAGGAGCACCGCAACGTCGCCGTCGCCCAGTCTCCCTACAGCGCGTTCCCCGGGGCGGCGACGCGGATCGAGCGGATCGCCGGCGCCACCACCGACCTCCAGCACATCATCCACCAGGGGATGACCTACAACAACGCGACCTTCTGGGTCGGCGCCAACGCGGTCCTCCGCAAACGCGCCCTCGCCGACATTGAGCAGGTCGAGTACAAGGGCCCGTTCAAGATCTACCGTTACATCTCCGACCGCACGGTGATCGAGGACACCGAGTCGACGATCGACCTCGCGGCGGGCGGCTGGGCCCTCCACAACTACAACGAGCGCCTTGCCTTCAGCGCCACGCCGCCGGACTTCGGCTCGCTCTGCATCCAGCGCAACCGGTGGGCCAACGGCGGCCTGCTGATCCTGCCGAACCTGTGGCGGGCGGTGCGCGAGCGCCGCAAGCGCGGTGAACGGACGAGCATCGGCGAGCTGCTGCTGCGGCTCAACTACATGGCCTCGACCTTTTGGGCCTCGCTCTTCGTCCTCTGCCTGATGATCATCCCCTTCAACGGCCACCTGGTCTCGCCGCTCACCTACGCGGTCGCGATCCCCTACTTCGTGGTGATGGCGATCGACCTCAAGTACTGCGGCTACAAATACTCCGACGCGCTCCGCATCTACGGCTTCAACCTGCTGCTCCTGCCGGTCAACCTGGCGGGCAGCCTCAGCTCGATCGTCCAGGCGCTGACCGGCGCCAAGGGCAAATTCATGCGCACGCCGAAGGTGCGCAACCGCACCGTGCCAGCGTTCATGTACGTCACCCTGCCCTACCTGCTGGTTGCCTGGTCGGTCTACACCTTCAAGGTCGCCTACGACAACAACCTCTGGTCGAACGCGGTCTTCGCGGCGATCAACGGGGTGCTCGGCACCTACGCGATCGTTGCCTTCATCGGTGTCCGGACCTCACTTGCCGACATCTGGGTCAACGTCGTCTCCTGGCTCTACAAGCCGCAGGGGCCGAAGAAGATGGCCGCCCGCGCGCCCGCGGCGCTGCAGCCGACCCCGGAGGGGACCGCCAACTGGGAGCTGGTCCTCTACCTCGGCCACGCCGACCGGCGGCGCCGGCCGCGCGAGACCCCGGAAGCGCCGAGCGAGCTCGACCGGGCGCCGCTCACCCTGCCCGTCTCGGCCCCCGAAGTCAACCCGGCGGCGCTTGGTCGCGACGTCGCGTCGGAGACGGCCTAGGCGATCGATCGGCCCCGGCAAGCTGTCGCCCGGGGAGGGTTGGAGCCTCGAGAAGCCGGCGCCCGGGAAGGGACTCGGCCCCGTCAAGCTGCCGCCCGAGGGGAAAGGGTGCCGGGCCCCTGGAAGCTGTCGCCACCCAGGCGAAAGGCCCCCGGCCCCCTCGAGCTGTCGCCCGCGGCGGAAAGGGATGCGGCCGCCTCGTCCACGGCCCTGGCAGGCTGTGGCCGTGGCCGAGACGGCCGGGGGTGCGGGGAGCGGGCGGGAAGCGCGGAAGGCCCCCGGGAGGGTGCGGGCGGATCCCTCACGCGAGCGACACGGCGCTCCCACGGATCCCCCGATCCCGGCCCCGGGGCCGGAGGGTGCGACCGATCCGTCACGGGACCGTCACCGAAGGGAGACCCCGTCACGAAGCCGTCGGGAACGTCACCCTTCCTCCCCACCCTTCGCCGTTACTCAAGGACCTCCGTGTTTGGTTTCGGTTGCACAGCAACCAAAACTCGACGCGCGTCCCACGGGCCCCCGATCCCGGCGTCCGGGGGCCGGAGGGTGCCACGGATCCCCCCGATCCCGGCCCCGGGGGCCGGGAGGTGTGACGGGACCGTCACGGAACGGGGACTGGTCACGAAGACGTAGGGAACCCCACGCCTCCTCCCGTGTTGTCCAACCGTCACGGACGCGCTGCGTGGGTTTTCCACCGTATAGGGGGGTCAAAGCATGCAGCGCGTTCCCGGGCCTTCTTCTCCGGCCCGGAAAGGGACCGAAAGTTTCCCGGGAATGTGACGTTCCCAGCGTCTTCGTCACCGATCGGGGTGGGGTGTGGCCCCTCCCGCACGGACCCGTCACGGAAGTCCGACCTCGTGCCGTCCCTGCGTCTCCCCCCATCCCTGTGTCGTCTTTTTCACGAGCGCGCCCGGGACGCATCTCGGACGGGTGCGGGGCCCGGGCGCCTGCGCGCAGGCCTCGAGCCCCTGCCCGCCCCGTTCCCAGGCTCAGCTATCGAGCTCGCGGGCGCGGGCGACCATGGCCACGGTGGCGGCGCGCAGGCCGTCGGGCTCCCCCACCGGCTCCTCGAAGCCGACTCGCGCCGTGGTGCGGCCCCGGGGGGTGGAGAGGTCGAGGTCGAGGCCGTAGCGGTCGGCGCCGACGCAGCTCGCCTTCTCGGCGTCGGTGTGGCCGCCGAGGTTGCGGGCGATGAGCAGGAGCGAGTCGGCGTGGTCGGCGTTCAGGTGGCTGATCGCGCCCGGGGCGTGGGGGGCGACCGGATCGGCCTCGGCGGCGGCAAAGGACTCCGGCCCGACCGAGTCCATCCGACCGAAGCCGCCGACCCAGCGGACCCGCTCGACCCGCAGGACCCACCAGCTGAAGTCGCTGAAGCTGCCGAAGATCGCCGCCGAGGCGATCGCTTCCTCGTAGACGTGCCGCGCTTCCTCGAGCCGCTCGCCGGCCGGCTCCTCGGCCACCCCGGCCACCGTGACGCGACCGGTGTCGGCGGGGTCGCGGGCGGGCGGGACCGACTCGGAGACGGCGAGGCTCGCCCGCTGGTCCCGCTTCAGGTTGCGGCCGTGGAGGGCGAGGGTGGAGAGGGAGAAGACCGGGCTGCCGTCGGCGAGGACGCCGTAGTTGACGATCGACGCCCACGGGTCGCCGTCGGCGGTGAGGGTCGCCAGCGCCCCGGTGACGTTTGCGGCGAGGATCGTCCGCGCCTCCTCCGCGGCGCTCCGCGAGCGGGCGCTCGGGACCTCGACCAGCGGCGGCAGCGCCGCCATCAGCTCGGCCGCGGCCGATCCCACGCCCACCGGGACCCCGTGGCCGCCCATGTTGATGGTCTGCATGTCGTTCGGAGTCGCGTCGGAAGTGCTCATGGCATCCAGCCTAACAAAGCGGAATTAGGCTTGCCTAATTAGGGTCCCCTAATACCTGCTAGGGTCCGCCACGCTCGTCGTCGGAGACGTCCTTCGGCGAGCACAAATTCGACGCAAAGCAAGCGGAAGGAGAAGCATGATCAGGGCAGTCGAAGAGCGAGGCAGACGGGCCTGGCTCGCGGCGACGGTGGGCTTCGTGCTCGCCGCGGCGCTCGGTATCGCGACGGCGGGTGCGGCGAGGGCGACGATCCCGACGGGGGGAGTCGACATCACCGCGGCCTCGCTGGACTGGCTCGGCAACGAGGAGGTGCAGTCGGCAGCGCCGTTCGGCGGTTCGAACTACCTGTCGGCCGGGCTCTCGAACGGCGCCGAAGCCACCTACCACGCGACCGAAGGCAACGTCGCGATCTACCAGGTCTCGAGCGCGGGCGAAGAAACCCTCGCCACCTGGGCCACCCGGGCGGCTCACGTCGCCGCCGGCGGCCGCCAGGTGGCCCGCCTCTCCGCGGGCCAAGGTCACCTCGATGCCGACGGGTCCGGCGAAGTCGCCTGGGAAGGCTCCTTCTCGGTGAACTTCTACGGCGGGCTGGTTCCCTTCACGATCACCGATCCCGAGCTTCATTTCGCCGCGGACGGGACCGGCGAGCTCTCCGCCACCCTCGAAGGCTGCGCCTCGAGCATGGCCAACCCCAACGAATGCGCGGCGCTGGCGCCGTCGCCGGAAGCGACCATCGCGGCCTTCCAGGGCGTGCACGTCGATCCCGACGCGGAGCTCACGATCCAGCCCGACTACGCGGGCGTCGAAGTCGCCATCCCCGCAGGTTCCACCCCCCAGAGCACTGCCGTTTCCGGCTGGGGAGCCTGGCCGCAGGACATGGTCGACTTCCAGCTGCAGACCGGTCTCTCGTCCTACTGGTACACGTCGGGCGGCGGCGCCGACCCGAAGAAGCCGCCGTTGCCGTTCACGGTGAACTTCGAAGGGGTCGAGGCCCACGGGCCGGAAACGCCCGCCCCCGAGCCGGAAGCACCGGGTCCGGAAGCACCGGAGACGAAGCCTGACGCCCCCGCGGCGAACCCGCAGGGCGGTGCCTCCCAGGCTCCGATCACGACCGTCGCTCCGGAGCCCACGGCCAAGCCCGCCCGGGTCTCGCTGCCCGGCGGTCCCCGCAAGCTCGATGCCCGTGGATCGGCGTCACTCGCCCGCGTCGCCTGCCCGGCGGGCACCGCGGCCTGCCGGCTGGTCGTCCCGGAGCGGACCGCCGTCCGGATCGGCGGCAAGCGGTTCCTCCTCACGGTGCTCGCGCCCGGCAAGGTCAAGGCCGGCGGCAGCACGACCGTGCGGGTCAGCCTGCCGAAGGGCGCCCGCGCCGCGCTCGGTGCGGGGAAGGTGACCCTGCGCGTGCCGATCGTGGTCGACTCCGGCGGCCGGTCGACCAAGCAGATCGCCAAGGTGACGCTCGTCGGCGGAGCCTGAGCAGATCATGCCTCAGCGTCGTGCGCGCGGCTTCCTGACGATGACCGTGCGCCCGTCGCTGAGGCGGTAGATCGTGCCGATCGCTTCGCCGCGGCCGACCACCTTCTCGCCCGGCTTCAGCTTCACCCGCTGGACCTCCTGGTCCTTTTTCGCGGTGACGGTGTCGGCGGCGGGCGCCTTGGTCTTGGCCTTCTCCTTGCCAGTGATCGCCGAGGTCAGGTTCAGGGAGGAGAGAGCGGCGAGCAGGAAGGCGACCGAGAGGACGATGCCCAGGTCGAAGAGGTTGACGAGCCCGTCCAGCGGGTCGCCCGCCCGGTCCTCGCGACTGCGCGCCCTGGCGGTGACCTTCACGGCGCTC
The DNA here is from genome assembly GCA_018268415.1 of Actinomycetota bacterium. GTDB lineage: Bacteria > Actinomycetota > Thermoleophilia > Solirubrobacterales > 70-9 > VAYN01. The sequence continues at coordinate 57,133 of JAFDWO010000011.1, forward strand.
CGACCCGATCGGCGGCGGGAGGGGTCGGGAGCCCGGCTTCCGGGTGCGGGGCGGTAAGGCAGGCGGCCACGTACTCGACGTCGGAGAAGTCCTGGGCGTAGAGCCGGTCGCGGACCAGGGAGATCCCGAAGGCGACGGCGCCGACGAGGAGGCCCGCGACGGTGACGCTGAAGGCGACGCGGAGGTTGTCGGTGAGCGTCGTGACGTCGCCGTCGGCGAGTCCGGCCAGGGCCGGGGAGAGGGGGATCAGGGTTCCCATCAGGCCCAGCGCGGGCCCCATCCGCACCAGGATGCGGGTGCGCTCCAGGCGGCGCAGGCTCCGGTAGTCGTACTCGGCGAGGCGCTTGGCGATCCGCGCCTCGGCGTCCGGCCGGCCTATCTGCCCGAGGATGCCCGCGAAGGCCTCCTCCATCAGCATGTTGCGGGCGAAGGGCTGGAGGGCGCGGAGCGCCGCGGTCGTCTGGCCGGCGCCGAGGTGGGCGCGGCACTGGTCGACCGCCGCCTCGAGCCGGGTGAGGCTGCGATAACGCCGCCGGCGCAGCTCGACCAGCAGCGCGCCCGCTTCGACGATCACCACGACCAGCGCGATCACGGCCAGGACCAGCACCGGGATCCGCAGCGCGTCGGAGACGTCGTAGAGGAGGTTCTCGACCTTCATCGCAGGCTCTCCTTGATTCGTGGGACGAGGTCGACGAAGCGGCCCGCCTCGACGAGGGCGCCGAGTCCCAGGAGCGCCGCGACGGCGCCGAGGCCCCAGGCCGCGCCCGGCACGCCGCCGGGCCCGCCGGCGTCGTCGGCCCGCGGCGCGCCGGTCCGCGCGGCGGTCTGGCGCCGGCGGGGCGTGGAGGACGGGCGCGCTTCGACGTTCCCGGCGAGCAGTTCGCCGGTGACGAGCTCACCGGTCGGCTTCGGCTCGAGCTTCGCCTCCTTCTGCGGCCGCTCCGGCTTCGCGGGCTTCGGCTTCGCCTGCTCGCGCCGCTTCGGCTCCGGGGTCGGGGTGGGCGTCGCTTCCGGGGTGGGCGCGACGACCGGGGAGGGGACCGCGCCCGCCGCCGACGGACCGGCCGGCCCGTCGGCGGCGCCGTGGTCGGGGGCTCCTGCAGCCTTGTTGTGGCCGCCGCCCTGACGGTCGGGGCCGCCCCCGGGCGCTTCGCCGACCTGGATCCTCACCACCGCCGAGGTGCCGGTGTCTTCGCCGGCCGCGGTGACGCCGACGACCACCGAGTAGCTCCCCGGCTTGGCGAAGGCGTGCGTCACCGCTTCCCCTTCGGCCGCGCCGCCGTCGTCGAAGTACCAGGAGTAGCTGAGCGCCTCGCCGGAGCCGGACCGTTCGACCACGGCGCGGAAGCTGACCTTCTTGCCGACCGCGGCGCGGCGCGGCGTCGCCTCTGCGCGCACCTGCAACGAGGGGCCCTTGCGCATGACGATCGTCAGGCCCGCGGGGGACTGGAAGCTGTCGGTGGCGTTGTCGTCCTCCGGGCCGGCGGCGGGTCGCAGGAAGCCGGTGCCGGTGCCGGTGCCGGTCGAGTAGACGACCGGCGGGCCCTCGGGGAAGGCCCCCGGTTCGATCGCCTGCAGCCGGCTCAGCTGGACCGCCCCGCCGCCCGGCCGCTGGACTTCGACGTAGGAGAAGCCATAGGGGTCGATCCCCGCCGCTTCCAGCAGTGCCGCGATCGAGAAGCCGCTGACGGCCTCGGTGCTCTCACCTCCCCCCGAGCGCAGCGTGTAGTTGCTGCCGACGACGTCCTCGCTCCCGGCCAGCGCTTCCAGCGCGAGCGTGTGCTGGACCCCGCCCGGGGTGACGATCGTGACCTGGGGAGAGTCGGCGTGCGCCGCCCCGACCGGGCCCCAGGCCCCGACCAGGACCCACGCCAGGACCAGCACCGCGAGGCGCCGGCGGGCGCCCCCCTTCCCACGCCTGTCCTCCGTACGCGAGCAAGCGTCGGAGGGGGTTGCCGCCGGGCGCCTCACCGCTCGCCCAGCCAGGCGACATGGAGCGCGGTGCGGCCGTCGTGCTCGGAGAGCCGGGCGTCGGTGCGCCAGACCTCCGCCAGCCGCTCCGGGGTGAGCACCTCCCGCGGCGGTCCGGCGGCGACCGTGCGGCCTGCGGAGACGACGACCACGGTGTCGGCGATCGCCGCCGCGAGCGCCAGGTCGTGGACGACGAGCAGCACCGTCAGCCCCTGGCCGGTCAGGCTGCGCAGGAGCCCCGCGACTTCGACCGTGGCGCCGAGGTCCAGCTGGGACGTCGGCTCGTCGGCGATCAGGACCGGCGCCTCCTGGGCCAGCCCGATCGCGATCTGCACCCGCTGGAGCTCGCCGCCGGAGAGGGTGGTGAGCGCCCGCTCGGCGAAGCGCCCGACCTCGGCCCGGGCCAGCGCCCGCTCGATCGCATCGCGGTCGGCGCGCGTCATCCGGCCCAGCACGCGCAGCTGCGAGGAGCGCCCGATCGTCACCGCTTCGCGCACGGTGACGCCGGCCGGCACCGGCATCCGTTGCGGTACGAAGGCCCGCAGGCGGGCGAGCTCACGCCCGCGCAGCGAGCTGACGTCCCGGCCCCACCAGGCGACGACCCCGCCGCTCGGGCGCTGTAGGCCGCAGACCGCGCGGACCAGCGTCGACTTCCCGGCCCCGTTGGGACCGACCACGGCGACCAGCTCGCCCGGGCGCACCTGCAGGGTCGCGCCGTGCACGATCGGGGTGCCGCCGATCGTCACGCGCACGTCGTAGGCCTCGAGCGGCAGCGGGTAGGCCGGCTGGACGGCGGCCTCCATCAGAGCGCCCTCCGCAGCAGCCAGAGGAACACCGGGACGCCGAGGATCACCATGAACGGCCCGACCGGCAGTTCGATCGGCGCCCGCACCGTGCGCGCCAGGGTGTCGCCGGCGGCCAGCAGCGCGGCGCCGCCGAGGGCCGAGGCCGGCACGACGAAGGTCTGGCTCGAGGTGCGCCCGGCCATCCGCACGACGTGTGGGACCACCAGGCCGAGGAAGGCGAGCAGGCCGGCGATCGCCGCCGAGGCGGCGGCCAGCAGCGCCGCCGCGACCGCGGCGCCGAGCCGGATCAGCTGCGGGCGCGAGCCGAGCGAGGCGGCGACATCGTCCCCCAACGCGAGCCGGTCGAGCGGGCGGATCAGGAAGAGGACGAGGATCGCGCCGGCGAGGAAGTAGGGCCAGGTGGTGTCGAGGCTTTCCCAGCCGCTCGAGGTCAGCCCGCCGGCGAGGAAGAAGATCGCCGACGGCGCTTTTTCGGGGAAGGCGGCGAGTAGGCCGGTGGTCCCGGCGGTGAACAGCGAGAGCATCGCGATCCCGGCGAGGACGACCTTGGCGATCGAACCGCGGTTGCGCCCGGTCCAGGCGAAGAGGAAGACCATCGCCGCCGCCAGCAGGCCGAAGAAGAGGGCGCCGATCGGCAGCAGCGCGATCTTCTCCGGGAAGAGGACGATGATCAGGATCGCCCCGAAGCCCGCCCCGCCGGTGACGCCGATCACGTCGGGAGAGGCCAGCGGGTTGGCCAGCGCCCCCTGGAGGATCGCCCCGGCGACCCCGAGCGCGGCGCCGACGACCAGCGCTTCCACCGTGCGCGGCAGGCGCAGGGACTCGACGATCTGGTGGTTCGGCCCCGCCTTGCCGTTGCCGAAGAGGATGTCGAGCACTTCCCCCGGCGGCACCTTGACCGCGCCCAGCGCCAGCTCGGCGATCGCGGCGCCGACCAGCAGGGCGATCAGGATCGCCAGGACGATCAGGCGCCGCGTCAAGGCTCAGCCGGGCCAGTTGTGCAGGTAGCGCCGGCGAACTTCTTCGATCGTCTTCGCCGCGTCGGTGCCCGCCTGCAGGAGGGAGTTGTTCGTGGAGATGTAGATGTGGCCTTCCTTGGCGGCCCTGGTCGCGCCCCAGGCGGGGTCGTTTTCGAAGTACCTGGTGATGGCCGGGACGTCCTTGGGCTCACCGTGCGGCACCACGATCAGGATTTCGGGGTTTTCGGCGACCACCACTTCGTCGGAGATTCGCTGGAAGCCGGAGCCGGAGCTGAGTCCTCCGGCGAGCACTTCGGCGCCCGCCTTGCGCACCAGGTCACCGCCCCAGCTGTTGGGCAGGAAGGTGAACGGGGAGTGCCCGACGCCGAGGATCACCATCACGGTCGGCCGCTTGGCGATCCCTTTGCGCGCCTTCCCCAGTTCTTCCTTCATCTTCGCGACGAGCTTCTTTGCCTCCGGCAGCTTGCCGACCAGGCTGCCGATCGCCAGCGTCTTCGGGATCACGCCGTTGACCCGCACCGGCTCGCGGGTGACGACGCGGATGCCGAGGCTCTGCATCGCCTGGTTTCCCTTCGCCCAGGTCTTGGTCGAGAGCACGAGGTCGGGTCGGAGGGAGACGAGCTGCTCCAGGTTGGGGCCGTTCGGGTGCGACAGCGGCAGCACGGTCACGCCGTTCAGCTGCGGGGCGAAGCGTTCGTTGCCGCCGACCGTCTGGCCGATCGCGACCGGCTCGACGCCGAGCTTGGCCAGGGTGTTGGCGGCGAACGGGGTGAGCGCGACGATCCGCTTCGGCGCCGCGGCCGCGGCGGTCGAGGCCGCCCAGAGGCAGAGCGCGACCGCGAGCAGCGATAGGGCTGCGGCCAGTCGGGACTTCCTCGCTTGCACCATGTACTGCTCCTCTCGGGTCGGTCGCTGCTGAAGTTAGGGGCGCCTAATAGAATCTAGCGGGACTCTGTTAGGGTCGCCTTATTAGGTAACCCTAACAAGGAGGCCGCAGTTGAAGTCGATCCCGTTCACGAGCCGCTCGGTAGGGCGTCTCGGCGCTCTCGTAGCCGTGGCGGTGGCAGCCATCGCGGCCACCGTGGCGCCGGCCACGGCGGCCACGATTCCCGCCGGCGGCGTGGCGGTCGAGCACGCGAGCCTCGACTGGACCGGGAGCACGGTGATGCAGTCGCCGCTCTTCGGCATGTACCACTACTTCTCCGCCGGGGTCTCCGACGGCACGGAAGCCACCTACAAGGGAGCCGACGGCAACGCCGAGGTGCTGCTCGAAGCCGAAGGCCCGCACGCGATCGCCACCTGGGGAACGCACACGAACTACAGCGCCGAAGCGGGCCACCACCAGGTGGTGCGGCTGCGCGAGGGGACGGGGCGGATCGAGGCCGACGGCGCGGCGAGGATCAGCTGGACCGCCTCCTTCAGCGTCAACTTCTACGGCGGCACCGCCCCCTTCTCGGTCGAGAACCCGACGCTGCTCGTCAACGCCGACGGGACCGGGGAGCTGACCGGGACGCTCCTGGGCTGCAAAGCGAACAAAGCCGAACCGGCCGCCGGCTGCGTCCCGTTCGCCCCCACCGCGGGCGCCCAGATCGCGACCTTCACCGGCGTCAAGGTCGACCCCGAGGCGCCGCTGACCATCGCCCCGAGCTACGCCGGGGTCGCGGTTGAAACCCCGGGCGCGAAAAACCCGCAGAAACGCGAAGTCGAAGGCTGGGGCGCCTGGCCGCAGTCGATGGTCACCTTCCAGGACCAGACCGGCCTCTCCTCCTACTTCTACTCGTCCGGCAGCGGCGAAGACCCGAAGAAGCCGCCGCTGCCGTTCGTCGTCGACTTCAAGGTCCCGAAGCCGATCCCGCCGGAGAGCAAGCCCGCGGGCCCCGGCACGCCTGGCCCGTCGGCGACCCCGGCCGCGGCGAAGCTCGTGACCTTGAAGGGCGTCAAGAAGCTCGGCGCCGGCGGCGTCGCGACGGTGGCGAGGTTGGTCTGCCCGAGCGGCGGCGCGACCTGCACGACGACCGTGCCGAGTCGCCTCGGCGTCAAGATCGCCGGCGCGCGCTACGTGCTCGGCGTGCGCGCCCCGAAGAAGATCGGCGCCGGCAAGTCGGCGACCGTGCGGGTGCGGGTGCCGAAGGCGGCGCGGCACGCCCTCGGCGCGAAGCGGCTCGCGGTCAAGGTGAAGGTCGCCCTCCACGCGAACGGCCAGACCACCAAGAAGGTAGTGAAGGCGACGATCGCGGTGGGCCGTTAGGTGACGGGGCGGATCGCGACGGTGCTGGGGGCGCTGGCGTTGGCCGGCGCCCTCGGCAGCGGCTCGGCCGTCGCCAAGGTGCGGACGGTTCCCGCCGGCGGCCTCGTGAGGGTCGGCACCGTGCGCTGCGCGGCGAGCGAGGCCTGCGCGGTGCAGCCGCGGCCGAAGCTGATCGGGGCGAAGGTCGCCGGCAAGAAGGTGAAGGCGCGGGTCCTGGTGCCGGCCTTCCTCGGCGCCGGGGGTAAGGCAACGGTCAGGCTGCGGTTCGGCGCCGGCGCGCTCGGTCGCCTCGCCGGACACTCGGCGGTCTTCCGCGTGCGCGTCCTCGTGCGCGGGTCGGGCAGCCAGTCCACCCAGGTCTTCAGGGCGACGCTCAAGCGGCCCGCGGCGACGCCGGCGAAGCCCGGGACCGGTGGTGGCGGCAACAGCGGCGGCAGCGGCCCGACCCGTGAAGCTCCCCGCTCCGAACCGGTGACCAGCGAATCGCCGCCCTTCGCGCGGCCGCTCACGGCGAAGACGGTGGAGAGCGTCAGCGTCAAGTGGTACCCGCGCGCCTCCTGGCTGGGCTACGTCGCCAGCGGCGAGGGCACCGTCGCGACGGGCGGGGCGTCCGCGGTCAACTCGACCGTCTCACCGTGCCCGGCGCAGCCCGGCAGCGGCGAAGGCGGCGGGGTGAGCTCCGGGGTCAGCCTTCCCTACGAGATCGACTTCACCGCCGCCGAAAGCTGGTTCGACCCGGCCAGCGGGGTGGCCGCGATCAACGGCACCGGCAGCGTGAGCTTCCTCTACAAAGCTCACACGATCAACCTGACCGGCTCCGACCCGGAAATCCAGATCAACGGTTCCTCCTCCCAGGCCGTCTTCCGCTTCAGCGGCAGCGAAGGCACGCCCTACCCGAACCAGCGGGTGGCGCTGCTCAAGCTCAACCCGAGCGGTCAGCCGACCCAGGAAGGCAACGCGTACACCTACAACCTGATGCGAGGCACCCTGACCCCGGACGGCGAAAAGGTCCTCGCGGGCTTCTACGCCGCGCCGACCAACAACGGCTTCGGGTGCGTCTCGGCGTCCTTCACGGTGCCGTGAGCCGGATGGTCGGAAGGCGTTACAGCCCGGCCGGGTGACGGACCGCGAACCGGGGCAGGATGCTCGCTTCCGGGCCGGCCATCTTCCAGCGGGGGCCGCTCACGCCTTCGAGGTTGTTGCGGGTGTCGAAGCGCAGGCCGGCGACGACCATGAAGACGTGTTCCGCGTTGGCGTAGATCGTGATCCACCGGCCCGGTCCAGAGTCGCCGTAGTGGGCGAGTTGGCCAGAGACCATCGTGTAGCCGAGCAGGTTCGCGCCGTGGAGGGCGTAGCTGACGGCGCCGGAGCAGTCGTAGCCCTTGGCGGTGAAGCTGGCGTGGCCGCCGCCCCAGATGTAGGGAAGGTTGTCGATTTCGTTGGCGGCGGCGATCACGCGCCTGACCACCGGCGGGGCGCCGGGGGGCGGGACGGCTTCGCCTTCGACCAGGGTCGCGCCGCAGCTGGAGGCGGTCCGCAGCGCCGGGCTCGGCGCCGGTTCACAGCCCGCGCCCCAGGGCACGGTCGGGGCCGAGGTGGGCTGTTCCGCGGCATCTGCCGTCGCCGGGATGAAGAGGGCCGCGCACGCCACCACGGTGGCGAGGAGCGAGATGGTCCGCCGGGACACGATGCAGGAAGGGTAGGGGAGAGGGCGTTCTCCCGTCGGGGAGCCGCCTCGGGCTACCCGATTCCGGAGGGTCGGCGCCAGGTGGCGATGCTCGCGATCTCGGCGAAGCCGATGCGCTCGAGGTTTCTCACCGCGTCCGGGGTCGCGGGGTGCGCGTCGCACACCTCCGCCACCGCGACGTCGCAGCCGTGCTTCCTGGCGTCCATCAGGCGCCTGGTGATCAGGGCGGTCTGGCAGCCGTGCCTGCGCGCGTCGGCGAGGGTCGCTTCGAGGCCGAGGAGCGCCACCTTGCCGCTCACCAGCATTGATCCGCAGGCGACCTCCTGGCCACCGAGGTTCGCGCGGTAGCAGTGCCAGCCGTCCCGCCCCGGCAGTCCCATGAGGAGGATCGTCGCCAGGCTCGAGAGGCCGAGGACCTCGCCGAAGATATGGCTCATCCCTTCGGACTCGAGCGGGCCCAGCTCGCAGATTTCCAACGGGCTCGACGAGGCGGTCTGCTCGTCTGTCCCCGGGTGGATGAAGCGGCGCACGGCCGGGCCGCGTTCGTAGCCACGCGAGCCGAGCCAGCTTTCCGCCGGACCGGCACCAGGGCGGTCCTTGGAGACTGAGACCAGATAGTCGACCTCCCAGGAGCGCATCCATTCGAGCGCCGCCGCCAGGTCGGCCTCGTCGGTCGTGCCCGACTCCGCCGCGCCCTGCACCAGGTTCATCAGGCTGATGTCGGGCAGCTCGCCGAAGACGGTGGCGAGGATCGGGCCGAAGCGGCGATGCCTGACCTCTGCCTCCTGGACGGCGTCCAGCGGCGCGGATTGCCACAGGTCCTCCCTGAAGCGGAGCTCGGCTGCGGCGATCGCGGCTCCGTCGTAACTGCAACTGCCTCCCAAGGCGTCCCTCCCTTTGCCGGCTCGACCACTATAGGAAGAGGGAACCTGCGCATCAAGACGGTCGGCGTCCGGTCGCCCGCAGAGACCAGAAAGGGCGGCCTGGAGGCCGCCCTTTCCGTGTGTCGCGCTCTCATCGTGAGAGAGCTTTGCCTCGAGGCTCAGCCCTTCGGCGTGCAGGCGCGGATGACTTCGGTTTCCGCTTTGGTCCCGTCTTCGAATTTGCCGAGGACGTGGACTTTCAGCTTCCCGTCCTGGCAGGTCGAGCTGATCGGGTTGTGGCCCGCCACGTTCTTCTTGATGTTCAGGTTGAACTTGGTGATCGAGCCGCTGCCGCCGGTGATCTGCGGGATCTTGGCGACCGCGAGGGTGCCGAAGCGACCGTGCTTGTGCTTGGTGATGGTCACCGTGGTGACGATCGCGCCGGAGATCGGGTTGGCGAAGAAGGCGTGGATGAACATCGTCGCCTTGCCGCCCTTTTCGCCGCCGTTGAACACGAGGATCTTCGAGTTCACGTTGATCGGCTTCTGTTCGGCGAACGCCACCTGGGCGGTCGCCTGGCCGGAGCCGATCAGCGCCGGCTTGCAGGCCTTTTCCGCGGCCGTGGTGTCGGTGGCCTGCAGCTGACCCGATTTACAGGTCGGGATGCCCTTGAGGTGGACCTGACCCGCTTTGTCGGCTTCCAGGATCACTTCGCGGATCGCCGGTGGGTGGGACCCGTCCGCCTCTTTGACTTCGCCCGACACCTTGAGTTCGATCGGCGTCTGCTTCGTCTTCGACAGCGCCTTCGGGCTGAAGCCGCCGTTTGCCGTCAGTTCGAGGTTGCCGACCTTGACCGTGACTGGGGTTTCCCCGCCCGCGGCGGTCGCGATCCCGACCACCGAGACTGCGATCAGGGCCCCCAGCGCGAGGACTATCAGCACGTGTTTGCGCATATCCCTATATCTCTCCTTTGCGGCCTGCCCATCGGGGGCGGTGGCCGTCGAAACGTTGCGTCAAACCGTGGAACGGTTTGTGCGCGGGTCAACCTATACCACCCGTTCGCACCGTATAAACCCGGCAATCGGCCGAAAGAAGCGGTCCGGTGCGCGCTTTCGGTACGCGAGCTATCCGCCGCGACGGCGCCGGGTCAGGGCCCGAGCGAGGTGATCGGGATCACCCGCACCCCGTCCTCGCGGACGTAGCCATAGCCGCCCGCGACGATCACGCCGAGGACCCCTGGGGCTCCGCTCCGGCGGGTGTCGATTTCGGAGGCGAACTTGAGCAGGCTGCGCGCGCCTTCGTCGATCGCCTTCTCGCCGCCGACCTTGATCTCGAAGGCTCCCCAACGGTCGGGACAGGTGACGACCGCGTCGACCTCGAGCCCCTTGTTGTCGCGGAACTGCCGAACCTCGCCGCGCTCTGGCTGCGAGTAGATGCGCAGATCACGAACGACCAACGACTCGAACAGGAAGCCGAGGAGGTTCATGTCGCGCAGCAGCCCGGCCGGGCTCGCGCCGAGCGCCGCCGCGGCCAGCGATGGGTCGACGAAGTGTCGCTTGGGGCTCCGCCGCAGACGCGAGCGCGAACGCAGGTGAGGCTCCCAGGGCGGCTGGTCCTCGATCACGAACAGCCGCTCGAGCGCCGATAGGTACTCGCTCACGGTGTCCTGCTTCAGGGGGTCCTCGCCCCCGTCCGCGGAGTCGGCGGCGAGCGTGGCCATGGAGACGTAGGTGGCGACGTTCCGCGCCAGGCTCCCGATCAGTCTTCGCACCCGGGCAGGGTCCCTTCGCACGCCATCGACCTGGCTGATGTCGGTGCGGGAGACCTCTTCGAGATAGTCGGTGACGCCGGTGGCGGCCGCCTCGATCGGGAGACGCTGCAGCGCCGGCCAGCCACCTCGGACGATCGCCTCGTTCAGGTCTGCCAGGGTGATCCCACGATCGGTGGACCTCGCCGCGCCGCCGTCCATCACCTCGTGGAGGGAGACGGCGCCGTCGCTGAGCCCGGACTCGAACAGGGACATCGGCCGCATCCGCAGGCGTCCCACCCGCCCCGCACCGGAGTGCCGGGCGGTGTCGTCGGCCGGGACGGCGGATCCCGCGAGGATGAACTGGCCCGGCGCCCCGCGTTCGTCGACGGCGCGCCGGACGGAGTTCCAGATTCGCGGCTCGAGCTGCCACTCGTCGAGGAGTCGCGGCGTGGCTCCGTCGAGGATCAGGCTCGGATCGACCGAGGCGGCCGCACGAGCTCCCTCGTCGATGTCGAGGAGGACCTCGCTTGCCGCCTGCTGTCGGGCCGTCTCCGTCTTGCCGCAGGCCTTCGGACCCTCGACGAGGACGGCGCCGCTGGTCGTGAGGCGCTTGCCCAGCTCCTCGTCCACCACCCGCGTGCGGTAGTCCCGATTTGCCAACGGGAGGATTATAAGGTTTTCAACGGGGAAATTGCAAGTACTTCAGCGGGAGAACTGCAAGGAATACAGCGGCCAGATCGCAATCTGGGCCGGAGCGCCGGGTCAGTCGAGCCAGACGACCTCGTCGCGCGCCGGACCGACGCCGACCAGCTTGATCGGCACGCCGACGAACTCGGCGATGAAGCCGAGGTAATCACGGGCGGCGGTGGGGAGGTCGGCGGCGGTACGGCAGTCGTTGATGTCCTCGTCGAAGCCGGGGAGCTCCTCGTACTCGGCGGTGGCCGAGTGGAGGATCGACTGGTGGTAGGGGAACTCGTTGAGGGTCGCGCCTTCCTTGGAGCGGTAACGGACCGCGACGCGGAGGGGGCCGATGCCGCTGAGGACGTCGAGCTTGGTGATCGCCAGGGCATCCATCCGATTGAGGCGCACGGCGTAACGGAGGCCGACGAGGTCCATCCAGCCGGCGCGGCGGCGGCGACCGGTCGTGGTGCCGAACTCGTGCCCCTGCTCGACCAGCTGATCACCGACCTCGTCGTGGAGCTCGGTCGGGAAGGGGCCGGCGCCGACCCGGGTCGAGTAGGCCTTGGCGATCCCCCACACTTCGTCGATGTCGGTGGGGCCGACGCCCGCGCCGACGGTCGCCGCGCCGGCGATCGGGTTGGAGGACGTGACGAACGGATAGGTGCCGTGGTCGAGGTCCAGGAGGGTCGCCTGGGCCCCCTCGAAGATCACCGTCTCGTTGCGATCGAGCGCGTCCCAGCAGAGCTTTGCCGTGTCGGCGATGTGCGGCTCGAGTCGGTGGCCGTAGTTGACGTGCTCCTCGACCATCGCGTGCAGGTCCGGCCGCGGGTCGACGACGCCGCCCATCGAGCCCTCGGCCGCGGCCTTCGCTTCGTCGCCGGCTTCCTTGCGCAGTTTGCGTCGCTGCACCGAGAGTTCGCGCAGCGCCTGCTGCTTCGGCTCCAGCGCGGCGCGGATCTTCGTCCGCAGGATCTTCTCGTCGAGCAGGTCCTGGACCCGGATGCCGAGCCGCAGCGCCTTGTCGGCGTAGGCGAGGCCGATCCCGCGTCGCGTGGTCCCGATCGAGTTCTTCCCCAGTTTCGTCTCACTCGCGGTGTCGAGCAGCACGTGGTAGGGCATGATCAGGTGCGCGTTCGCCGAGAGTTTCAGGTTGGCGACGCTGATCCCGGCGCGTTTCAGCCCGTCGATCTCGCTGAGCAGCACCCGCGGATCGACGACCACGCCGTTGCCGATCACGCACGCCTTCTCGGAGTGCAGGATCCCCGACGGGATCAGGTGGAAGGCGAACGTCTCACCATCACGGACGATCGTGTGCCCGGCGTTGTTGCCGCCCTGGAAGCGGACGATCGTGGTAGCCCGCTCGGCGAGCAGATCCGTGATCTTGCCCTTGCCCTCGTCGCCCCACTGGGCGCCGACTATGACCACGCCAGGCACTGGCGGCATTCTGACGAGTACGCGCGGCGAGTGCGCCCACGGTCCCCGTGCAGGGTGGGTCAAAGGCGGTGCAGCACGGTGCTACACTCACCCTCATGCCGACCACCAGGCCCCGTCACACGATCACCGAGACGCCGACGGTCCAGGCTGCGCTGGATGAGCTGCGTTCGAAGCTGGGGAAGTCGGAGCGGATCGACTTCGCCGAGCTGGTCACGCTCGGGGCGCGGGTCAAGACGCGGCGCCTGGCGGATCGAAGCGAGGAGGCGCGCCGGGCGCGCCGCGAGATGATCGACTGGATCTTGAACGGCAACGGCCCCGAGGTAGATCTTGAGGCGGCGGCCGAGGTCAAGCGCCTCGGCCTGATCGCACGCTACGACGACGAGTAGCGTGTTGCTGATCGACAACTCGGCGTGGTCGCTGCTCCTCTCCGGCAGGGTGCCGCGCGGGCGCCTCGATGAGGTGGTCGAGATGCTTGACTCGGACGAGCTCGCCACCTGCCTGCCCTTCTTGCTGGAGGCCGGCTATTCGACCCGGTCGGTGACAGACCATGAGCAGAGCATCGATCGGCTTCGCACGTTGCCGTCCGTATCCATCGACGCCGACATCGAAGCGACGGCGGGCAAAGCGCAGCGCGAGCTTGCCCGCGTCGGCCACCATCGCTTGTCGCCGGTCGACCTGATGATCGCCGCCTGCGCTCACGAGGCGGGGATGGGTGTTCTCCACTACGACCGCGACTACGATCGTCTCGCGGAGCTGACCAGCCTCCGCTTCGAGAGCGTCTGGGTCGCCCCGGCCGGTTCGCTCTAGGCGACGCGGGCGATCGAGCCGTAGCGGCGGTCGTCGCCGAAGAGGGGGACTTCGTCGCAGATCTCGGTCAGGCGGGAGACGGTCCGGGAGCCGATCTGCTCCTCGAGCTCCCCGTGGCCCAGGTTCGTCGTGATCAGCACCGAGCGTTCGGTCTCGTAGCGCTCGTTGACCAGGGCGTAGAGCTGCTCCAGCACCCAGTCGGAGCGTTTCTCCGCTCCAAGGTCGTCGATGTGGAGGAGGTCGACCGAGGTGAGCTTGTCGAACAGCGAGAGGTAGGAGTCCCCGCCCGGCTCGGAGTCGTAGGTGCGGCGGATCCGCGCGAGCAGCTTCGGCAGGGAGTAGATGGCGACGCTCTTGCCGGCCTCCAGCGCCGCCTTCGAGATCAGCATCGCCAAGGTCGTCTTGCCGGTGCCGGTGTCACCGAAGATCCACAGGCCGCGCCCCTCGGCGAGCCGGCGGTCGAGGTCGTCGACGTAGGCGCGCACCTCGGTGACCGCCGCTTTCGTCTGCAGGTCGCGCGCCATGTCGGAGACCGGCGGGCGATCGAAGGAGACGCCGCGATAACGGGCGGGGATCACCGAGGAGATGCCGCGGTTGTGGCCGCGGTTGAGTCGTTCGGCGCGGCAGTCACAAGGGCGGGCAACGTCTTCCGGGCCGAGGATCCAGCCGGAGCCATCGCAGATCCCCAGCGTGCAGACCTGGTCGCGGAACGGTTCGGAGCGGGCGATCGCGGGCATCGGGATGGTGCCGATCAGAACTCGGGGCCCGCGGCAGCGGCCTCGTCGTAGGGCGGCGGGTCTTCGCCGACGGGCTGTTCGATCGGCGCGTCCTGGCCGCTGTAGTCGGCGAACTTCGGGTAGCGGTCGAGGAAGACCAGCTCCTTGGTCGCGATCGGACCGTTCCTATGCTTGGCGATGATCAGGTTGGCGAGGCCGTCCGGCTCCTCGTCGGGATCGCGGTAGTAGTCGGCCCGGAAGAGGAAGGCGACGAGGTCGGCGTCCTGCTCGATCTGACCGGACTCACGCAGGTCGGACAGCTGCGGTTTCGGCGGCGAGCGCTGCTCGGGGGCGCGGGAGAGCTGGGAGATCGCCAGCACCGGCACCTGGAGCTCACGGGCGAGGATCTTGAGACCGCGGCTGATCTGGCCGACCTGCTCGACGCGGTTGGCGCGTGGGTCGTCGGAGCGCATCAGCTGCATGTAGTCGAGGATGATCATCCCGAGCCCGCCGCGCTCCTGTTCCTGGGCGTGGAGGCGGCGCGCCTTCGCCCGCAGGTCGAGGATGCCGAGGTCGGAGGAGTCGTCGAACCAGAGCGGTGCCTGTTCGAGTTCGTTGGCGGCGCGGAGCACCTTTGGCCAGTCGCGCTGGTTGACCTGGCCTTTGCGCAGTTTGTCGCCGGGGATGCGCGCGCGGCAGGCGATGAAGCGCTGGGCAAGCTCGACCTCCGACATCTCGAGCGAGAAGAAGGCGACCGGCCGGTTGCGCTTCACCGCGACGTTTTCGGCGATGTTGGCGACCAGCGCCGACTTGCCCATGGCCGGACGGGCGGCGAGGATGATCAGGTTGCCGGGCTGGAAGCCGCCGGTCACCGCGTCGATGTCGCGGAAGCCGGAGGGGGTGCCGGTCAGCTCGGTCTCGCCGGTCGAGAGCTTCTCCAGGCGGTCGACCTCGTCGTGGAGGATGTCGCCGAGGATGCGGAAGTCGGAGGCCTGCTCTTTGTGGGCGACTTCGAAGAGGAGTTTCTCGGCCCGCTCGGAGAGTTCGCGGGGTTCGCCGTCGCGCTCATTGACCCAGCCCTGAATTTCCTGGCCGGCGCCGAGCAGCCGGCGCAGCAGCGAGTTCTGCTGCACGATCTCGGCGTAGTGCTTGGCGTTGCCGGCGGCGGGCACCTTGGCGGCGAGCTCGGAGACGTAATGCTTGCCGCCTGCCTCGTCGATCTTGTTCGTCTGCGTCAGCGCCTCGGCGACGGACAGCTCGTCGACCGGCTTGGAGGCGGCGTAGAGGTCGTGGATCGCCTCGAAGATCGTCCGGTGGCGGTCGAGGTAGAAGTCCGCGGCGTTGAGCTTGACCTCGTCGATGACGCGGGTCAGGGTCGGCTCGGCGACCAGCATCGCGCCGAGGACGGACTCCTCGGCCTCGATGTTCTGCGGGGGCACGTGGGTTGCCGGGGACGGAGGCATGCAGGTTCAGGGATAGAGGGTGGGGCGGCGGAAAAGGGGGACCGCAGGGGGCGGATCCCGATCAAACCAGAGGCGGGTTGCGGGCTGAGGCCGCGACGATGCAAATACGTGAAAAAGAAGTTGACGCTCTCGCTACAGACTGCGGCAGTTGCGACACACCGTGCGCGAGGTCTGGAACATGCGTCCGCGAGCGCGGTGGCGCGGCGGGTCCGACCGGCGCCGCATCGCGGCGCGGCGGGCTATTTCTCCTCGCTGATGATGGTCTTGACCGCGGCGACGTTGCCGTCGCCGAGATCGATCTCGACCATGAAGGTGCCGAGTTCGCGCAGCGGCTGGTCGAGCATGACTTTGCGTTTATCGATTCGCAGGTCACGGGCGTCGCGCAGGGCGTCGACGATCTGCTGCGGGCCGACCGAGCCGAAGAGATGGCCGTCCTCGCCGGCGCGCTCGTGGATCGTGAGCACGGTTTTGGACAGCAGGCCTGCCGCTTCGCGTTCGCGGGTGGCGCGTGCTTCGGCGGCGCGCTCGGCGGCCTCCATGCGACGCTGCGCTTCCTCGAGCGCGCCCGGGGTTGCGGGCTGCGCCAGCTTGCGCGGCATCAGGAAGTTGCGCAGGTAACCGGGAGCGACGTCCACGGCCTCGCCGCGCGCGCCGAGGTTCTCGACGTCAGCCAGCAGGATCGCTTGGGCCATCAGCGCTCTCCGACGTACGGCAGCAGCGCGATTTCGCGCGCCCGCTTCACGGCCACCGAGAGCTGACGCTGGTGGGCGCGGGAAAGGCCGGTGACTCGCCGGCCGCGCGTCTTCCCCTTGTCGGAGAGGAATCGGCGCAGAAGGTTCAGGTCCTTGTAATCGACGACTTCGGAATTGACCCGCGTGTATTTGCGGGGACGGGCGCGATCGGCGCCGCGGCGGCCTCGACGGGCGCCTCCGGTCGATGAACTCTCACGTGCACGGGGCATAAGCGACGGCGAAGACTACAGATCTCCGCCGGTCGGCGTGTTCGCGCCGACCGGCGGACTTGCTAGGCGGGGTTGTGGCGGGCGGGATCGGGTTGCGCGGCGTAGCTCGGCGGCGAGGGGCTCCGGGTTGGCGCGCGCCTCGGGGTCTCGACCCGCGGCCGGCCGACAGAACCGAACCCGTCGATTCTCTTCCCTTCCGTGACGCTTCCTCCGCATTGCTTGTTTCACGACGTCGGGGACCCGGCACCCGCCGCTCCCGCGACGGCCCCGGCCTGTCCTGCACGCACCCGCCGCGCGGACGGCGGATCAGGCTAGAACGGGATGTCGTCTTCCTGGCCGCCGGTCGAGACGGGGCCGAAGTCCGATTCGTCGGCGGGGACGTCGCTGGGCGGCGGGTTGTAGGACTGATGTTGCTGGGGCGGTTGCTGCTGGTGCTGGCCACCGTTGCCGTTGGGGGCGCCGCCGCCATCACGGGAGCCGAGGAACTGGATCGAGTTGGCGACGATCTGGACCGCCTGGCGTTTGGTGCCGTCTTTGGCTTCCCACTCGCGCCAGTCGAGCCTGCCTTCGACCGCCACCGGGCGGCCGCGCTGCAGGTAGGTGGCGCAGTTGTCGGCCTGGGCGCCGAAGACGACCACGTCGAAGAAGTTCGCCTTGTCCTCCCACTGGCCGGTCTGGCCGTTTTTGCGCCGGCCGTTGACCGCGACGCGCAACTCGCAAACGGAGGTCCCGCCGCCGGTGCTGCGCAGTTCAGGGTCGCGCGTGAGGTTCCCGGTGATGACCACCACGTTCACGTTCGAAGCTGCCAAGAGAGTTCACTCCTCTGAATTCGTTGTTGACGTCCAGTCTAGGCCTGGGCACGGCGTGACTCTCCCCCCTCGGCGGAGGGAGTTGACGGAAAGAGCGGGCGGAACGGAGAGAGGGGGACTACTCGCCGGCCGACTCGGCGGCGGCGGGCTCCGGGCGATCTTCGCGCTCGGCGGAGCGGTCCTCGCGCGGACCGCGCTCGCCGGGGCCACCGGTGCGCTCGCGCGGGCCGGGGGCGGCGACGGCGGGGGGCACGATCGAGGGCGTGTTCGGCTCGACTTTGAAGATGCGGAAGCGCAGGACGCCGTCGGCGATCTTCAGTTCGTGGTCGAGCGTTTCGAGGAGCGCCGCCGGCGCCTCGAAGCGATACCAGCGGTAATCGGCCTCGGTGCGACGGTTGATCTCGTAGGCCATCTTGCGCAGCCCCCAGGTGTTCTCCTGCTTGAGGCTGCCGGTCGCCTCGATCTGGCCACGCGCCTGTTGCGCCAGAGCATCCCTGGCGGGCGCGTCCAGTTGGGGGTCCAGCATCAGGACCAGCTCATATTCACGTGGTGCGGCCAAAGCGACGGCGCACTATAGCGAGGTCAGTGCGGCGCGAACTCCTCGCTTCCGTCTCCAGGCACGGATCGGGGCTCCGACAGGGGTTCCGGAGCGGGGGCCGGAGCCGGTTCCGGCACGGGTTCCGGCGCCGGCGCCGGGGCACTTTCAGGCGCCGGAGGAGGGCTCGATTCCAGCGGTTCAGGCGGCGGTTCCGGAGCGGGGCGCCGCGCCGACGAGATCTTCTCGGTCGCCGCGACTCGGCGGGTCGGCCGCGGTCGGGGATGCGTTCGCGGTCGACGTCGACCGTGGTGGGGACGACGAGGCCGACCGTGGTGCGGATGACGAGGCCGACCGTGGTGCGGATGACGAGGCCGACCGTGGTGCGGATGACGAGTCCGAGGTCTGACCGCGGGCGTCGCGGGGGGCTCGGGCCTCACCTTCGGCAGTCCCACGTCCCTGCCCAACGGTGGCGGCTCGGGCGCGCGCAGCAGGGCCGGGACGAGCCGCAGGCCGAGCGCGCCGAAGGCGACGATCGCCGCCACCCGCGCCACTCCCCGCCACCTGACCCGGACTCCCGCCATGTCCCGCCAAGGACCCGGCGCGCCGCTTCTCTCCCCCCGGCGCTAGGAGGAAGTTCGCGCGGCGCGGGCCTTTTCGATGTCGGCGAGCTGGTCGTCGACCCAGTCGCCGGGGTTGCGGCTGAAGATGATCTCGCGCAGGCCCTGGGCCAGCTCGGCCTTCTTCTCCGGGGCCATGGTCAGGGCGCGGTAGATCGCGTCGGACTGCTCCTGGATGTCGAAGGGGTTCACCGAGATCACCCAGTCCTCGAGCTCCTGGTGGGACCCGGTGTTCTCGGAGAGCATCAGGACGCCATCACGGGTGTTGACCGCGGGCGCCTCCTTGGCCACCAGGTTCATGCCGTCGAAGATCGCGTTGACCATCAGCAGGTCGTAGTGCTTATAACGGGCCACGGCGTCGGCGAAGTTCTCGTAGATGCGGAGGTCGATCGGCATCCAGTCGGTGGTGCCGTGGCGGTGGTTGACGACGGCGACCAGGGCTTCGATCCGCTCGCGGTACTCGGCGTACTCGGGCACGTCCTGGCGCGACGGCTGCAGGTGGGCGATGAAGGTGACCTGTTCGCGGAACTCCGGGTGCTGGGTGAGAAAGGTGTCGAAGGCGGTGAACCCGCGCAGCACGTTCTTCGAGAGGTCCGCCCGGTCGACGCGGATGATCAGGTAGCGGCGCCGGCGCTCCAGCACCTCGCGCTCCGCCTCGGCGACCTCCTTCGACGCCGCCGCGCGCCGCAGCCGCTCGGCGTCGATCCCCAGCGGGTAGGCGCGCGTGAGGGTTCGGTGCCCTTCGTAGACGACCTCGCCGGCGACGTAATCGATCTCCGCCCCGTCGAGGAGTTCGTCGCAGCAGCGCAGGAAGTTGATCGTGTACGAGGGGGTGTGGAAGCCGATGATGTCGTTGGCCAGCATCCCCTCGAAGATCGCTTCGCGGATCCGCCCCGGCAGCACCCGCCAGCTGTCCGGCTGCGACCAGGGGATGTGCACGAAGAAGTGGAGGAAGGCGTCCGGACGAGCAGCGCGGATCATGCCCGGCGCCGTGTAGAGGTGGTAGTCGTGGAGCATCACCAGCGGCTCCTCCTGCCCCTCGATCTGCTTCACCACGGCGGCGGCGATATCGGAGTTGACCCGCTGGTAGCCCTCGTCCCAGGCGTCGAGCTCCTCCTGGCGGATGTCCGGCGCGTTGGAGAGGTCCCAGAGATAATGCTGGACGAACCAGAGGATCGGGTTCGCGATCACGTTGTAGAAGCGGTCGTAGGCGCGCGGGTCGGACTCGACCATCATCACCCGATAGTCGATCCCGTCGATGTCGAGGGAGACCGGGCCGCCCTCCTCTTCGGAGACGACGATGTCCTCGTCGGTCATCGCCGAGGCGATCCAGAGCGCGTCACGGTGGGAGACCAGGCCGGAGAGCGCGGTGACCAACCCGCCGCCGCCGCGCCGCACCGTGCGGTTGCCGTCCTCGTCACGCTCGAACTGTGCGGGACCGCGGTTCGAGACGATGATCAGCGGCGCGTCGCTCGACACGACACCAAAGGTTACGGGAGGGTGGTCGGGTCGAGTTACGAGGCGGTTGAATCTGGTGCTCAGGCTTCGACCCGGTGCAGCAGGTCGAGCCAGTCGCGCAGCAGGCGCGGCGAGAGGAACTCGCGGCGGGCGTGCTCCTTGCCCTCGCGGCCGAGCGTCTTGCCGAGCCCCGGATCCTTGAGGATCTCGAGGCTGCGCGCGGCGCACTCCTCGGCCGAGTTGACGAGGAAGCCGGAGACGCCGTCCTCGATCTGCAGCGGGATCCCGCCGACGTTGCCGCCGATCGTCGGCCGCCCCTTCCAGAGCGCCTCGGTGACGGTCAGCCCGAACCCCTCGCGGATCGACTTCTGCAGGCAGATGTCGGACTGTGACTGGAAGGCGTTGACCTCGATCGCGCCGACGTTGTTGAGGTTCGAAAGGATCTTGATGTCCGGGTCGTTGTCGGCGTATTCGTAGGTTTTCTGGAAGTACTCGCGGCCCTCGGGGTCGTCGGTCGCCATCGAGCCGACCATCGCCAGCTGCGCCTCCGGCACCTGCTCGGTGATCTGGCGGTAGGCGTCGATCACGCCGATCGGGTCCTTCCACGGGTCGAAACGACTGACCTGGGTGACCAGCGGCCGGTCGGGGTCGATGCCGAACTGCTGGCAGATGAAGGCGGCGTCCTCGCGGGAGAAGGCCATGTTCTTCGGCGAGAGCGGGTCGATCGCCGGCGGGATGATGTTGACCGCGTCACGGTGGGCGCCCATGCCGTTGGGGACGTATTGGTCCATGTGCCAGACCGAGGCGTCGTACTCTTCGATCAGCGGCAGGAGGCGGGAGATCGGCGCCGGGTTCGGGGTCGAGAGGTCGATGTGGCAGCGCCAGATCCACTTGCCGCCCTTGTGCGCGGCGCCGCGGCGCAGGCCGATCGGCTGCGGATCGTGGACGATCACCGCGTCCCATTGGCCTTTCAGCCCGTCGGCGTTGATCTGGTTGATCTCGTCGAAGACCGCCCACTGCTCGTCGCTGAGCGTCTCGGGCGCCCCCTGGAGGGAGTTGTGGAGGAGCTTGGTCGCTTCGAAGAACTCCTCTTTGCCGAAGATCACGTGCCAGTGCGCGTCGAGGCCGATGTCGCGCATCAGCGGCACGATCGTGTAGAGGATCTCCGACACGCCGCCGCCGAACGCCGTGGCCGAGACGTGCAGCACGCGTTTGCCCTTCAGCGGCTCGGCGAGTTCACGGATCCGCTCCGTCGTCTCGCGACCGACGATGCTGGCGTAGTCGGCGAGCGACTTCTGTCCGATGGCGACTTCCTGAAGCAAGGCCGGAGTTCTACTAGCCGCGGCGGTTGAGTTGTTCGCACCGGGCGCCTATGTGACGAATCCGCGCAAAGCGCGTGCGTGAGGGGAGGCCGGCCGGTGGCCCGGGGCGGCCGGGATCGCGCCTATTCGGGTTCGACCTGGTCGGGCCGCTTGCCCAGCGTCACGTTCACGGTCTTGCGCTTGTTGTCGCGCAGGATCGTCATTTCCAGCTGTTCGCCGGGCTGCTTTTCGCCGACCACCCTGATCAGGGCATCGGGCTGGACCACCTTGTGCCCTTCGACTTCGACGATCACGTCGCCACCGGTTTCATATTCGGCCGCCTGGAACTCGATCGTGCCGGTGGCGCCGCGCAGGCCGGCCTTGGCCGCCGGGCCGCCGGGGACGACGCGGGCGATCAGCGCGCCGAAGTTGCTGTCGATGCCGAGCTCTCGGGCCAGCTGTGGGTAGAGCGCCTGGCTGGAGACGCCGATGTAGGCGTATTCGGCGACGCCGTTTTCGCGCAGCTGCCGCACCGACCGTTCGATCGCGGTGGTCGGCACGGCGAAGCCGACCCCGTCGTTGGCGCCGGAGTTGGTCTCGATCTGCTGATTGATCCCGACCACCTTGCCCCGGCCTTCGAGCAGCGGGCCGCCCGAGTTGCCAGGGTTGATCGAGGCGTCGGTCTGGATCGCGCCCTCGATCATGAACTGGGTCAGCGACTTCACCGCGCGGTCGGTCGCCGAGACGACGCCGACCGAGAGCGAGCGCTGCTCGCCGAAGGGGCTGCCGATCGCCGCGACCGGCTCGCCGACTTCGAGCGCGGAGTCGTCCCCGAGTTCGAGCGGGTGCAGGGGGAAGCCTTCCGGTTCGACCTTGAGCAGGGCGACGTCGGCGAAGGGATCGAAGCCGACGATCTTCGCTTCGAGCACGTTGCGGTTCGAGAATTCGACGAAGACTTCCTTCGCGGGCGTGCGCCCTTCGTTCGATTCTTCGGTCACCACGTGCGCGTTGGTGACGATTTCGCCGTTCGTGGAGAGGACGAAGCCGGAGCCCTCGGCGCCCCCCGCGGCACCGCCGAAGACGGAGCGGATCGTGACCACGCCGGGCGCGACCTCCCGGTAGATCGCTGCCGCGTCGAAGCCGGGCGAGCCGGTCTCGATCGCCAGTTCGGAGGGGACCGGCGGCGGGGCTTCGGCGCCTTCTTCGGCGGCGGAGCCTTCGCCTTCCGGTTCCGCCCCGGTCGTCGTCGATTCGTCGGCGTTGTTCTTGAAGATCACGGTGGAGGTGCCGCTGCCGCACCCGGCGAGCAGGGTGAGGGCGAGCGCCGTCGCCAGGGCGAGGAGCAGCGCGTTGGCCACCCGGCGGGTCTTCACCGGGTGGCCTTGACCGGAGCGCGTTCCGGAGTCGGCGCATCACCCACGCGCGACTGCGGCAGCTCCAGGGTGAAGGCGGTGAAGCGGCGGCTCGAGCTGATCGTGATCCGGCCGTCCATCCGTTGCGCCAGCTCGGAGGCGATCGCCAGGCCGAGCCCGGAGCCGCCGGAGGAGTCGCCGGTGTAGAAGCGCTCGAAGATGCGTCCCTGCGCCCGCTGGGGGATGCCGGGGCCCTGATCGGAGACGATCAGCTCGGCGCGGCGACGGCTGGAGGAGTTGGCGGTCACGGATACCTCGGTGCCCTCGGGGGTGTGGGTAAGGGCGTTGTCGAGGAGGATACGAATGATCTGCCGGACCCGTTCACGGTCGGCGATCGCGATCACCGGGCGTTCGGCGGTGCGCAGCTGCAGGCGCGAGCCATGGGCCTCGGCGCGGGGGCCGAACTCCCGTGCCAGCTCCCGTGCCAGCTCGCCGAGGTCGATGCTGCCCGCGCTCATCACCATCGCCCCGGCGTCGAGCTGGGAGAGGTCGAGCAGGTCCGTGGCCAGCTTGGTCAGGCGCTCGATCTGCTGGCGCATCGTGCGCACGAACTCTTCGCGCTCGGCCGGGCTCGGATCGTCCTCTTCGAGCAGCTCGACGAAGCCGCCGAGGCTGAAGATCGGCGTGCGCAGCTCGTGGCTGGCGTTGGCGATGAACACTTTGCGGGCGATGTCGAGCTCGGCGAGGCGCCGCTGCATCTCGTTGAAGGTGCGGGCGAGGGGGGCGAGCTGGCCGACCGAGGCGACCGGGATCGTCGTCTCGAAGTTCCCGTCGGCGACCTTGCGGGCGGCGTCCTGGAGGCGGCGGACGTTGGTCGCGGCGACGTTCGCGTAGTAGATGCCCGCGGCCAGCGCGAGCGCCGCGGCGATCAGGCCGCCGACGATGATCTCCGTTTTCACCGCCGCGTGGCCGGAGGCGGCGCCACCGATCGCGACCAGGTAGACGTAGATGACCGCGGCGGTGCCGAGGGCGATGCCGACCGTGGTGAGGGCGATGCGCCCGCCGAACCGGCTCGGTCGCAGTCGCCGTCTCATCTACTCGACGAAGCGGTAGCCGACGCCGCGCACGGTGAAGAGGAACTCCGGCTCCTTCGGGTCGCGCTCGATCTTCTCGCGCAGGTGCCGGATGTGGACGTCGACGGTGCGGGGGTCGCGGTACTCGGAGTCGCCCCAGACGTGCTCGAGCAGCGTCTCGCGGGTGAGCACCCGGCCGGGCGAGCGGGCCAGTGCGCCGAGGATTTCGAACTCGACGTAGGTGACCTTGATCTCCTCACCCGCGAGGGTGACGAGGCGGCGGTCGAAGTCGATCGTCAGCCCACCCTGGATGATCGGTGCGCCGTCGCCGCGCTCGGCCGGGGCTCCGGCCATCCGCGAGCGGCGCAGCGCCGCTTTGACGCGGCTGCGGAACTCGCGCATCGAGAAGGGCTTGGTGATGTAGTCGTCGGCGCCGACCTCGAGGCCGGCGACCTTGTCGGACTCCGAGCCCTTCGCGGTCAGCATGATGATCGGCACCTGGCTGCGGGAGCGCAGCTCGCGGCAGACTTCGACGCCATCACGGCGCGGCAGCATCAGGTCGAGGACGACGAGGTCGAAGCGGCCTTCGTCGAAGCGCTGCAGGGCCTCGGTGCCGTCCAGCGCCGAGGTGACGTGGTAGCCCTCCTTACGCAGCGGATAGCTGAGCAGCGTCTGTATCGACTGCTCGTCGTCGACGAGGAGGATGCGGGCCGACCCATTTGCCACGTCTAGAAGGGTAATCCGTGCGCTACCGCGAACGTACCGGGAGCGGCCTTAATTGCCGGACGGGTGTCCGGATTACCCAATGGACGCATGTAGGACTACCTGAAACTAAGGATCTGAATGGGCGAGCCGATAACAGACTCGATGAAGGCAACGGAACTGAAGAGCCTCGTGGAAGCCGGCAGCTACAAGCCGGATCCGTCACGCGTCGCGAGCGCGATGCTGCGGCGGCGGGGGGTGCGCGAGCTCCTCACCGGCGCGTACGGGGGCGGAGCTGATCGAACCCCTCGATCCGGGCCTCTTCACCACCGCGCCGCCTGAGCTCGGCGCGGGGATTGCCGGCGGCGGGCGCGACCCTGCCGATCGCCGTCAGCGGCGTGCCGAGCGCGGCGAGCGCCTCCTCGGCAGGCGCCACAGCCGCCGGCGGGAGCGCCGCGAGCAGCTCGTAATCCTCGCCGCCCCCGGCGGCCAGCTCCAGTGGGTCGCGATCGGTGGCCGCGGCGACGGCGGCGACGCCGCGCGCGACCGGTAGGGCATCGGCGTCGATGACGAGGAGGGCGGCGCTTGCCGCGGCGATGTGGCCGGCATCGCCGGCGAGCCCGTCGGAGAGGTCGATCATCGCGGTGGCCCCCGCCGCGGCGAGGGCCCGGCCCGCGGCCAGGCGCGGGCTGGGATCGAGCTGGCGCCGGCGCAGGGCGTCGGCGACGATGACGTCGAGTGGCCCGCCGGGCGTCCGCTCGCGGCGATCGGTCGAGGCGCCGCCGTCGGCACCGAGCGCGCCGGCGGCGAGCCTCGGGTCCTCGATCAAGGCCAGCCCCGCCGCCGCGCCGCCCAGATCGCCGGTCACCACCAGGGTGTCGCCGGGGCGGGCGCCGGCGCGGGTCACGAAGTCGTCGGGCTTTGGTGCGTGGCCGGTGACGGTCACGGCAAGGCCGAGGACAGGGGAGCGGGTCAGGTCGCCGCCCGCGATCGTCGTCCCGGTCTCGCTCGCGACCGCCGCCAGTCCCGCGCCGACCTCGAGCAGCTCCGCCTCCGCAATGTCCGCCGGCACGCCCAGCCACACGTAGGCCTCGCCCGCCGTCGCGCCCATCGCGGCCAGGTCGGAGAGCGCCGTGGCGAGCGCCTTGCGGCCGATCTGGCGCAGCGAGGCGGTCTCGCGGCGGAAGTGGACGCCCTCGACGAGCGCGTCGACCGACGTCGCGACCGCCCCGCCGGGGACGGTCACTGCCGCGTCGTCGCCGCTGCCGAGGTGCACCTGGGAACCGGCCTCCGGCAACCGCTCGCGAAGCAGCGCCAGCAGCTCGAACTCGCCCATTGCCCGACTATCCCAAACCGCGTGGGAAAGCGCGGGTTCTGAGGCGATCTCTAACCTGAGGAGGAGTGGAGCGACGGCAACCACTCCTCCACCGGATCGGTGAAGCAGGGGCACGATTCGGGTCAAGGCCCCCTCGGAGCAAGCGCGTGCGCCTTGCTTTGCAGATCGGCCTCGCGGTCGTGGTCTTCGGCTTCCTCGTCCTGACGGTCATCAACCAGTGGTCGGAGATCCAGAAGGAAGGCGTGCACTTCCACGTCTGGTGGCTGGTCCCAGCGCTGATCATCCTGCCCTTCTACTTCGTCTTCAGCGCCTACGGCTGGGACCTGATCCTGCGCAGCCTCGGGTACCGGATCGGCTTCGGGCAGGCGCAGGTCGCCTGGGGCCAGCCGCTCTTGGCGCGCTATGTGCCGGGGAGCATCCTTTACGTGCTCGGGCGGGTGCTGCTGTCGGAGCGCGCCGGGGTGCCGCGGCGCATCTCGCTCGCCTCGATCGTCTACGAGCAGGCGATCTCCGCCACGTCGGCGATCGTCGTCGCCGCCTACTTCATCATCCGGCACCCCGATCTCCAGGGGTATCCGGAGCGCTGGGCGGTGCTGCTGTTGATCCCGGCGGCGATCGCGATCCTCTCGCCGAAGGTCTTCGGGCCGCTCGCCAACAAGGCGCTGGCCGCCTTCGGCCGTGACCCGCTGCCGGTGGTGATGTCACTGCGCGACGTGCTCGGGTTGATCGTCTACTACTCGCTGAACTGGCTTGTGATCGCGTTCGGCGTCTACGCCGTCGCCCGCTCGGTCACCTACATCCCGTACAACGACATCCTCCTGGTGGGCTCGGCGCAGGCGATCGGCTACTTCGCCGCGCTGGTGACGTTGGTGGCCCCGGCCGGCCTGGGCGTGCGCGACGCGGCGTTCGCCTGGGCGGTGAAGGCGGCGCTGCCGGGACGGAGCTTCGCGGTCGGCTCGCTGATCTCGATCGCGGTGCGCGGCGTCACCACGGTGGCCGAATTGATGTACGTGGGCACGGTGACGATCATCGGCCGCCGCCAGGGCTGGACGATCCCGACCGGCATCCTCCACGCCTCGCCGGAGGAGCAGGAAGCGTCGAGCGAGGAAACCTCCGCCCACGCCCCGGAAATCCTCTGAGGGGGCGTGGGGGCGCCTCGCGGCGTCCTCGGTCGTTCGGCTCGGGTCACGCACCGGTGTGCGCTCCCCTCACCTCATCTCCCTGCGTCCTTGCGAGGCTGGCCCACGCCCCCTCAGGTCAGATCGGGATGCGGGCGCCGAGTTGGAAGGCGGTCAGCGCAAGTAGGAGGACGGTGAGGAAGCGGTCGCGGGCGACGGCGGCGAGCGGGAGCGGCCAGATCAGGTACCAGGGGAGGAGCCAGGAGGTTGCCAGGAGGAGGCCGGTGCCGGCCCAGGCGGCGGCGCGGATCCAGTCGGCGCCGCGCCAGGTCCAGACCAGGAGCCAGACGATGGCGATGCCGAAGAGGACGAGCGCCACCGCCCTCATCGCACCCTCGTCGAAGCCACTGAGGCGGGCGAAGGTGGTCGGAATCGAGAGGTGACTCGTCCGTCCCTGGTTCTCCCCGGCGAGCCCGAAGGCGTGGAGCCACTCCCAGCCGAACGCGAGGTACCCGGCGAGGCCGATCACGAGCGCCGCCCCGGCGGCCCCGAGCGCGAGTCGTGTCACGCCTCTGTGCGCCTTTTGTTGCACCCCCCCGTTGATGGGCCGAAAACTCAAGCCCGGCTTGAGTTTTCGGCCCATCAACACCGAGTCGCGGGCGGTGGCGGTGAGGGCGAAGGGGGCGACGAAGAGGCTCGAGGACTTGATCGCGGCGCTCGCCACGAGGGACGCGCCGGCGCTCGCCTCGCGGCGGACCACGAGCGCCGCCACGCCGAGGGTGGCCAGGAGCATTGCCACGCCGTCGTTATGGGCGCCGCCGACGACGTGAACGAGGACCAGGGGGTTGAGGGCGACGAAGGCGGCGGCGACGGCCGGGTCAATGCCGCGCCAGGCGGCGAGGCGGGACACGATCCAGGCGAGGCCGAGGACCGAGACCGCGGCGGCGGCCTTGAGGATCGCGACGGCGAGCCAGATCGGTAGCCAGGCCAGCGGGTAGGTGGCGAGGGTGAAGAGGGGGCCGTAGGCGCTCGGCGTCTTGGTCCAGGTGACCTGGGCGAAGGCGGGGTCGTGCGGCGCCGCGTCCGGCCCGTTGACGTAGGGGTCGAGGCCGTGGCGCACGCCGAGCCGGGCGTAATCGAGATAGCTGAAGGCATCGTGGGAGAGGAGCACCGGGGCGCAGGCGAAGGCGATGATCGCGACGAGGATCAGCGCCCCGACGACGCGCCCGCCGAGCCGAGGCGCGGCGACGAGCACACCAAGGTAGGTGAGGAACCCCGCCCAGATCAGGCCGTACGCAAGCCCCGGTGCGATGTCCGTTACCCGCTTGTGATGGTTCCGTGCGGGACCGCATGTTGATGGGCCGAAAACTCAAGCAGGGCTTGAGTTTTCGGCCCATCAACACCGGGGGTCATGAGGATCATTGACCGGCTTCCTTGCTGCCGCCCACGCTCGGTTCGGGACCGCCGTACTCGGGGGGTAGGGGCGGTGGCAGCGGGGCAGGTTCCTGGCCGACGCCGGGGGCGTAGGCGTTCGGGTCGTAGCCGTCGACCGCGCTCTGGCCGGGCAGTTCTCCTTCGCTCCCGGTGCCCGTTTCGCCGGTGTGGCCTTTCTTCAGCTTCGCGCCCTCGGTCCCCGGTGCGGCGGCGGTGAACCGGCCATAACCGGGAGACCATTCGACTTCTTCTTCCGGTTCGTGGAATTCGTCGCACCTGACGCCCGCGTTCGCGTACAGGGAGTGCCAGATTTCGGCGGGGAAGGTGCCGCCGAAGACGGTGATCCCGTGGACCGAGGTCATCGAGATCGCGTTCGATTCCGGATAGCCGACCCAGACCGCGGTCGCCAGGTTCGGCTGGTACCCGGAGAACCAGGCGTCGGTCTCGTTGTCGGTGGTGCCGGTCTTGCCCGCCTGGCCGACACAACCGGTGTAGGCGGCGGTGCCGGTGCCTTCGGTGATGTTGTCGCGCAGGAGCCGCGTCACCTGCCAGGCGACCGCCGGGCTCAGGACCCGCTTCGGCTGCGGCCCCTGGGGATGGTCGACCTTGCCGCCGGGGAGGACGACCTTCGCGATCGCCACCGGCCGGTGGCGGATCCCGCCGGAGGCGAGCGTCGCGTAGGCGTCCGCGAGTTCGAGCGGGCTGACCCCGTACTTGAGCCCGCCGATCCCTTCCGCCGGCAGCCCCTGCAGGTGGGTCGTGATCCCCATCGACTTGGCCGTCGCGGCGACGTTCTCCGGCCCGACGTCGAGGTCGAGCTGCGCGAACACGGTGTTGTCGGAGGTGACCGTCGCCTGCTTCAGGTTGATCGTCCCCTGGTAGCCCTCGTCGGCGGTGTGGACTTCCCAGTGTCCCCACTGCGGCAGGTTCAGGTCGAGCGGCTTCGATTCGTAGTAGGTCGAGTAGGGGTCGATTCCCTGCTTGATCGCGGTGGTGAGGACGAACGCCTTGAAGGTCGAGCCCGGCTGGCGGTGGCCCTGCGCCGCCAGGTTGAACTGATCCTCGGCGTAGCTGGTGCTGTTGACCATCGCCCGGATGTCGCCGTTGCGGGGGTCGATCGAGACGAAGGCCGAGGCCGGGTCGGTCGGTTCGTAGAGCGCTTCGGCGATCGCCGCCCGCCCCACCCGCTGCAGCTCCGGGTTCAACGTGGTGTGGACCTGGAGGCCTCCGCGACGCACCTGGTCGGCCCCGTAGCGGGCGATCAGCAGGTGTTCGACATAGTCGAAGAAGTAGGGCTCGCGGTGGGCGAAGTAGTCGTGGGACGGGCGCAGCCCCAGGCCGCGCCTTTCGAGCGCCCGCGCCCGTTGCGGCGCCAGGTAGCCGAGCTTCGCCATCCTCTGCAGGACCTCGTTGCGGCGGGCCTTTGCCGCCTTCGGGTAGAGCAGCGGGTTGTACTGGGAGGGCGCCTGGGGGAGGCCCGCGAGCAGCGCCATCTGGGCGACGTCGAGCTTCCACACCGGCCGCGAGAAGTAGATCTGTGCGGCGGCGCCGACCCCGACCGCGGTCGATCCTTCCACCGTCCCGTAGGTCGCCGTGTTCAGATACTGCGCCAGGATCTGGCCCTTGGAGTGGTGTTCGGAGTACTCGAGCGCCAGCTTCGCTTCCTCGATCTTGCGTTCGAGCGTCTTCTGCGGGTGCGCGATGCAGAGGTTGCGGACCAGCTGCTGGGTGATCGTCGAGCCGCCCTCGACGGCTTCGCCCGCTTCCAGGTCGGTGACCGCGGCGCGCAGGATGCCGAGCGTGTCGAGGCCGCCGTGCTGGAAGAAGCGCTGGTCCTCGATCGCCACCGTCGCCAGCTCCAGCTTGCGCGGCATCCTCGCCCGTCTCACCGGCGCGCTCGCCTCCGGCGAGACGATCGCTCCCAGCCGCTCCCCATCGGCGGCGTAGATGACCGAGTTGCCGTGGCGCTCGGCGGTCTTGCAGCTGGCCAGCGACGGCGCGTCGGCGGCAACGTTCAGGACCCAGCTCGTCACCCCGATCACGGCGATCACGATCACGACGAGGACGACCCCGGCGACGATCGCCACCTTGGTCCCCACGCTGCCACGACGCCGCTGCCGACGCCGACCCCGCTGCGTCATGGCCCAGAGCCTACGCGGTGGTGTCGGCTCCGGAGTGGTTGTGGACTATGCCCTGGACCAACAGCTGGTTGGGGATGACGACGCGGCTGCCGTCGCCGGGGTCGAGGAAGGTGTAGGAGAGCGTGATGTCGGTGACGCGACCCTCGCGTTCTTCGAAGCCGACCCGGTCGCCGATCCTGATCGGCTGGGTGATCGCGATCAGGATCCCGGCGATGATGTTCGCGATCGTGTTCTGAGCGGCGAAGCCGATGATCAGGCCGAGCACCGCGGTCGAGGCGAAGATGCCCGCGGCGAGCCGGCCGAGCGAGGTGAACTGGGCGAGCACGATCGCCGCGACCACCAGGAAGGCACCCAGCAGCAGGAGGCGTCGCAGGATGGTCAGCCGGGTCCGCGTCGAGCGGGAGACCTGTGAGACTGCGCGAGCCATGGATGCCAACCTAGTCGGCGGCGAAGTCGCGAAACCGAAGCGGGAGTTTCCCTACTCGAACTGGGGACCGTGGGCGGCCGTGCTGGCCGTCTTCGCGGCGCTCGCGGTCGGGCTCTTCCTCTCCGTCCCGGCGCTGATCGTCGGCAGCCAGGAAGGCAAGGTCGAAGCGCTCTTCCCGCCCGACTACTCGACCGGCGCGAGCTTCGACAAGGGCGACGCGACGGCGCTCGCGGTCGACTCCAAGACCAGCCGTCTCTTCGTCGACCACGAAAGCGAAGTGCGCGTCTTCGGCGCGTTCGGCGAGGAAGTGGGCGGCGCGACGATCACCGGGATCGAAGACTCCCGCGGGCTGGCGTTCGACCCGCTGCGGCGGACGCTGTTCGTCGCCGAGCAGGGGCCGGGGCGGATCATCTCCTACGCGGTCGGTCGCGGCAGCCCGAAGAAGATCGGCGTGCTGGACACGACGGGGATGCCGCCGAGCCTGCGCGGCTTCGAACCCGAACGCCTCGCCGTCGCCCCGGGCATCGGTGGCTTCTACGCGATCGACGCGGCCGCCGGCGCGGTCCTCCGCTTCGACGGGAAAGGCGACTATCAGCGCCGGCTCGAAGTGCCGGTGGGGTCGTCCCCGGGGACTCTCGACCTCGGCTCGGGCGACAACGACATCGCCGTGGACACCGCGCCCGGGGCGGGCCGCGGCGATGTCTTCGTCCTCTCCGGCAAGGGCGACGGCAAGGTCCTCGCCTTCTCCTCGACCGGCAGGTTCCTCTGGGAACTGGAGCCCGAATCGGGCGACGAATTCGCCTCGCTCGCGGTGGACGGTCTCGGCAGGCTCTGGATCGCCGAACCGAACGGCGACACCTACGAGTACGGGCGGGCCTCCGGGGCGACGGCGCCAGAACGCAGCGGCCGCGAGATCGAAGCGGGCTCTGCGCCGAGCGCGGTCGTCTTCGCCGGCTCCGGCCACGTCTTCGTCGCCCGTGAACTCGACGGCACGCTGACCACGGCGGGCAGCATCATCTCCCAGCTCGGGACCGAGCTCGGTTTCCTGCTCGTGCCGCTGGCGCTCGCCTCGATGTTCGGCGCCAAGGGGATGCCGGAGATCCTCCGCCGGCTCGGCTTCCGCTCCTTCAAGCGCTCCGCGTTCGGCTGGATGGCGCTCGCCTTCGTCCTCTATCTCGGCTTCACGATCCTCTACTCGCTGCTGATCACCGAACCGAAGCAGAAGGACATCGCCGAAAGCTTCGGCCCGACGATCGTCCAGGTCTTACTGATCGTGATCGCCGCGCCGATCGCCGAGGAGACCTGCTTTCGCGGGATGCTCTTCGGCGGGTTGCGGGAGAAGCTGCCCCGGTTGGTGGCGGCGCTGATCACCGGGCTGATCTTCGGCGGCCTCCACGCGCTCACCGGGGTGACCGCGGTGCCGCCGCTGATCGTCTTCGGCTTCGTCCTGGCGTTGCTCTACGAGCGCACCGGGTCGGTGCTGCCGGGGATCTTGCTGCACATGCTGAACAACTCGATAGCGCTGCTGGGCCAGTAGGATTTCCGCCGTGATCCGCCGCCTTGCCCTCGCCGTCGGAGCCGCCGCGCTCCTGGCGGTGCCCGCCACCGCGGCTGCCGCGCCGACCGAAAAGGCGCCGACGCCGACCGAAAAGGCGCCGAAGAAGCAGGAAGTGCCGAAGGCGACGGTCACGATCGACGTCCAGCACCTCTCGGGCGGCAAGGCGCAGATCCTTGACACGGTGCCCGTGGTCGGGACGCTGAAGCCGTTCGTCCCCGGCCAGCACGTCGAAGTCAACTTCTTCCGCAACGGCAAGGAAGTGGTCGGCCGCAAGGTTGCCGTGCAGCAGGGGCCGAACGAAACCGGGACCTTCGAAGCGAGCGTCGTCGTCAAGGAAGGCGGCAAGTACGCGGTCTCCGCGCACCATGACGCGACCGCGGCGCTGGGCGCCGACTCGACCGTGCGCAAGAGCTGGACGGTCAGCTTCCCGAAGCTGAACCCCGGCGAATGCGGGCCGGTCGTCCAGGCCTTCAAATCGCACCTGGCGCGGATGGGCTACGTCAGCGGCGGTGGCGACTGCTTCACCGCGCGGCTCGGCCGCGAGGTGCTCGCCTACCGCAAAGTCAACGACATGGACCGCACCAAAAAGGCCGGTCCGGGGCTGGTCAAGGCGGCCTTCGAAGACAAGGGCGGATACCACGTCAAGTACCCGGACGCCGGTGAACACGCCGAGGTGCCGCTCGACAAGCAGGTGCTGGTGCTGGTGAAGGACGGCAAGCCGTTCGCGATCTACCCGGTGTCGACCGGCAAGCCCTCGACCCCGACGATCACCGGCCACTACGAGTTCTACCGTCAGGAACCGGGCTACAACTCGGAGGGCATGTACTACAGCTTCTACTGGCACAACGGCTATGCCGTCCACGGCTATGCCGAAGTCCCGAACTACGCGGCGAGCCACGGCTGCGTGCGGACCTTCATCGCCGACCAGCCGCGGATCTACGAACAGCTGCATTACGGCGAGTCCATCTACGTCTGGTAGTGGCCGACCTCGACGTCGCCAAGCGCACGCTGCTCGCCGAACTGCGCGAGCACTCCCTGGTGATCGGCGAGGTGACGCTGGCGAGCGGGGCGACGGCGCAGTACTACGTCGACGCGCGGCGTACGCTGATGCGGCCGGGCGGCTTCCGGGCGGCCGGTGAGCTGATCGCGGCGGCTGCGCACGAGCTCGGCGCGGCGGCGGTCGGCGGCCCGGCGACGGCGGCGATCCCGCCCGCCTGTGCGCCGCTCGCGGTGGCGGGGGGCGAGGACCTGGTCGCCTTCTTCGTGCGCGGCGAGAAGAAGCAGCACGGCCTGCAGCGCTGGGTCGAGGGCCCGGTCGGGCCGGGCGTGCGGTGCCTGATGGTCGAGGACACGGTGACGACCGGTGGCTCGACCGCGAAGGCGATCGAGCGCTGCCGCGAGGAGGGCCTCGAGATCGCCGGCGTAGTCGCCGTGGTCGACCGCCTGGCGGGCGGGGCGGAGCGGATCGAAGCCGCCGCCGACGCTCCTTACCGCGCCCTGGTCACGATCGACGAGCTCTACCCCGAGCGGCCCGACCGCGCCTAGGACGGGCGGGGAGCGAGCGATGCCTGCCGAGCCCGGCGCCGTCGAGATCCGGGTTGTCGCCTGCCTGGTCGAGAAGCAGCGGACGACGCCTGACGCGTACCCGCTGTCGCTGAACTCGCTGCGCCTCGCCTGCAACCAGTCGACGAACCGCGATCCGGTTGTCGATTATGACGAGGCGACGGTCTCCGGCGCCCTGCGCCAGACCGCGCTGCGCGGTTGGACGCGGCTGACGAGCGGCGCCGGCTCGCGAGCGCGCAAGTACCGGCACCTCCTGCCGGAGGCGCTCGGGGTCGACGACGGTGAGCTGGCCGTGCTTGCGGTGCTGATGCTGCGCGGCGCCCAGACCCCGGGCGAGCTGAAAGGGCGGACCGAGCGAATGCAGGGCTTCACCGACCTCGCCGCGGTACAGGAGGTGCTCGAGCGGCTGATCGAGCGCGGTTACGTCGTCCGCCATCCCCGCCGCCCGGGCCAGAAGGAGGACCGCTACGAGCAGGTGCTCGGCGGCGGCGACGCGGACCCCGGCCCCGAGGCCCCACCGGTGCGGTCGTCCTTTCCGGCGGACGCCACGACGCGGTCGACCCTTCCGGCGGACGCCACGACGCGGTCGACCCTTCCGGCGGATAGGGTCGGAAAGGTCGACCGCGATGGCGTGGGGGTTGGAAAGGACGACCGCGATGCGGGGGACGAGGAGTTCGTCAGCGTCGCGGAGGCGCCGACGCCCGCCGAGGCGGCGGACGAAGTGGCGCGGCTCGATCGGCTGGAGGCCGAACTGCTCGAGCTCAAGGGCGAGATCGCGCGGCTGCGCGAGGCGCTCGGGGATTAGCGGCGCGCGCGGGCTTCCAGCGGGAGGCCGGCGCCGCGGCGGCCGCCGGGGATCGCGGCGATCACCTGGGCCCGCAGCGTGCCGCGTTCCTGCAGCAGCTTGCGCCCGCCGGCCGTGAGCGGCAGGTAGAAGGTGTGCCACTGGCCGCCGTTGAGGCGGAAGGTGCGGGAGCCGAGCGAGCGGGTCACGGCATGGACCCGCGGGGGCTTGCCGCGGCGCGGCGTCGAGACCTTGAAGGTGGTGCGCAGGCCGAGATGGCCGGGGCAGGAGGTGCCGGTCGGCCACTGGCAGGCGAGCGTCGCCTTGATCCCGTGCGGCATCGCCTTCAGCCGCGAGAAGGTGACCGCGACCGGGACGTTCGTGGTCTTGCAGCCGAGCAGGCGGTCGCCGCCGAGGGCCAGGTTGAGCGCGTAGACGCAGATCGGCTGCGACCCCGACTTGAGCGTGGCGAGGGTGTTGTCGAAGCCGTGCGAGGGGCCGGCCAGCTTGTGGGAGGCGGCGATGTCGGGGCGCGACTGGTTGGCGACCTGGCCCAGTTCGAAGGTTTCGACGCCTTCCTGGCCCGCCCGCCCGCCGACGACGACGTTGATCGCGAGCACTTCGGCCGGCGCGTCCGGGTCGAGCGCCCAGCCCTTCACCCGCACCTGCCCGGCCGCCGGGGAGCCGGACAGTTCGAGCGAGCCGATCGGGTCGCTTTCGCCGACCGGCGCCGTGCCGGTGCCGACCGTCGCGCCGTCGACGTAGTCGCTGTCGATGTTGAGCGTGGTGCCGCCCCAGGTCTCGTTGTGGCCGCCGCGGAACTGGTGGATGCGCTGGTGGTTGGCCCAGGCCGTCGACGGCACCACCGAGTCCAGAGTGTTTTCGGCGCCGTTCCAGTTGGCGGTCCAGATGCTGTCGGGCGAGACGTACGTCGTGCCGTAGGCGCGGGCGAGGTCGGCGATCCCGGAGTTGCTCGACGAGTAGACGCCCGACAGGTAGCCAAGCTGGTGAAGCTTTTCCGTCCACGCGGCGAGGAAGGTGAGGACGGCATTGGTGGCGCTCGTGGTGGGCGAGTAGGCCTCCATGTCGAAATAGATCGGGCTGCCCGCGCCGATCCCGATCGCCGCCGCGTCGGCGACCGCGTCTTCGGCCGCCGCGATCCCCTGGGCGCCGGCCGCCGCGCTGGTCAGCTTGGAGCAGCTGCTGCAGGCCGAGGTGGGCGCTTGTAGGCCGACGTAGGTTGGGATCAGGTGCCAGCCGGCGGCAGTCTGGGCGCTGACCCAGGCGGCCGTCAGGTTGGGCTGTGAGCAGGCGCTGTTTTCGCCGCCGATGTAGACGCCGACGGCGCGGAACGGCGATTCGGCCCAGGCCGCCATCGCCTTGGTCGAGGGCGCGCTGCAGGTGTCGAAGCCGAGGCCGGTGAAGACCGCGCCGCCGGCCGAGGCGGTGGCAGGCGCCCCCGCGCCACCGGCGGCGCTCGCGTGGGCGGCGCCGGCGGCCGGGCGCGGCCTGGCCGGGGACCCGGCGGCCGCGCCGCGGCCGTTCGGGGTGACGACGATCGCCCGGCGCTTGCCGAGGACGGGGCCCGCCGGGCAGCGCTGCTGCCTGGAGGGCGCCCCGAGGTAGACCACGCGCCGGTCGAGCCGCATGCAGGTACGCGAGTGCGGCGCGACCCGGACCACCTGGAAGCCCGCCGGCACCTGGACGGCGCGCCCGGCGTAGTGCACGGTTCGCGCGCCGGGCGCGGGTCCGGCCGCCCAGGCGGAGCCGACCGCCGTCGCGAGGGCGACGAGCAGCAGCGCGGTGCCGAGCAGCAGCCGGGCAGAAAGACGTTTGCCGGGTCCGGGGATCACTTGCCTTGGTGGATTAAACGGGTCAAGGCCGCAGAAGTTGCTCCGAAGAGGTGACCGGCAAGCGACATTGCCGAAATCGGGGGCGTCGGGGTGAGGGTCAGGCAAGGTCGGCGTCGCGGCGACCGCCGATCCCGAGCGAGCCGTCGTCGTCCGGTTCCGGCGCGGCGTCGACGTCGTCCCCGGCCGGCTCCTCGGCAGCGGCTCCCGTCGCCTCCCCGGCCGCCGGCGGGTCGTCGAGGAAGTCCGCGCTGGGGACGAAATAGAGGTTGCCGGTGAGCGCGGTGGAGAAGTCGAGGACGCGATCGTGGGTGGCCTCGCCCTTACCGAGGAACATGTTGTCGAGCATCTCCTCGGTCACCGCCGGGGTGGCTGCGTAGGCGACGTAGTAGGTGCCGTACTCGCCCGCGCCGACCCGCCCGAAGGGCATGTTGAAGCGCATGATCTGGAGCTGGTCGCCGTCCTCGTCCTCGATCACGTTCAGCGCCAGGTGCGAGTCGGGCGCCTTGTCCGCGTCGGCGAACTCGACGTCATCGAGCTTGGTGCGGCCGAACGCCGCCTCCTGTTGCTCGACCGTCAGCTCATTCCAGCTCGCCAGATCGTGCACGTACTTCTGCACGATCAGGTAGCTGCCCCCGGCGAAGTCGGCGTCCTCCTCGCCGATCAGCACCGCCGCGGCGGCATCGCGGCCCTCCGGGTTCTCGGTCCCGTCGACGAAGCCGAGCAGGTCACGCTCGTCGAAGGACTTGAAGCCGTGTACCTCATCGACGATCCGCACCGGCGGCCCGAGCCGGTCGACGATCAGCCGGGCCAGCTCGAAGCACACGTCGAGGCGGTCGGCGCGGAGGTGGAAGAAGAGGTCGCCGGGGGTGGCGGGCGCGGTGTGGCGGGCGCCGCGCAGTTCGCGGAACGGGTGGAGGCCGGCCGGCCGCGGCCCGTCGAACAGGCGGTCCCAGAGCCCGGCGCCGATCCCGGCCACGGCGCTGAGCCGCGCGTCCGGGTAACGGAAGCCGACCGAGCGCCGCAGCCCGGCCAGGTCCGGCAGCAGGTCGAGGACCGTCTCCTCGGCGCCGGGGTCCACGCAGGCGGTGAGGAAGAGGGCGTCCTCGGTGAGCGGCGAGAGGATGTCTTGCGGCGCGGCTGCGGGCATCGGATCGGCGGTGTCGGGCGCCACGGCCCGGGCCGGTTGCGGTCCCTGAACCCTAGATGGTCGATTCCACGGGGGCGACCGGGCTCGGGGTGTTGCTCGCGGCCGTCCGAGATCCGGCGGGACCCCGCCGCCCGTCCGGGACGGGACGGGACGGGAGGGATCGTGAAAAAGGCGGCACAGGGGCGGGAGGAGGTTGGACTCCCGTGACGGTCCCGTATGGAAGAGGGATCCAAAGGGTCCGATCCGTGACGAAGACCGTGAGAACATCACCCTTCCCGGATCCTTTCGTCTCTTTTCGGGCCTGAGAGGAGGGCCTGGGGACGCGCTGCGTGTCTTTTCCACCGTATGGGGTGGAAAAGACACGCAGCGCGTCCGTGACCGTCGGGCGACACGGGAGGAGGTGTGGAGTTCCCAAGGCCTCCGTCACGAGGTCCCACATCGGTGACGGAGTCGTGGCGATCCCGTGAGCCTCCGGCGAGCCTTCCGCCACGCCTTTCATACCCGGCCGTCCCGGCCACGGCCACAGCCTGCCCGGGCCGTGGACGGGACGGCCGGGTCCCTTTTCCTCCGGGCGACAGCTCGACGCCCCATCCCTTCCGGGACGTGGGCCGGCGCATAAACACCCAAATCCGGGTCAGGATTTGCTAGTTTCTCCCACACTTTCCACATCTGCGATGTGTTTAGACCGGACAGAAAACCCCCGACGGAGGAACAGGCGATGGATGCGACGACGGTGACCACTGAGGGTGCGACGGCGATTCTCGCCGGCCTCGATGTCGACGAGCGCAAAGGCAGGGGCGGCAAGGGCCCGGTCGGGTCGCGCGAGAATCCGGAGGTCTACGAGAACGTCCCGGGCCATGTGATCCCGATCCTCGAGGACGAGTTCGACGATTTTGGCGCCGAATCGGGCAAGTTCCTCGCCGGCGAGCAGGGCGAGGAGACCTTCATCCCCTTCCGCCTCAAACAGGGCGTCTACGGCCAGCGCCAGCCCGACGTGCAGATGGTCCGGGTCAAGCTGCCGTTCGGCGGCGTCTCGCCCGACCAGCTGGAGGCGTTCGCCGACGGGATCGAACGCTGGGTGCCGCTGAACAAAGGCCACATCACCACCCGGCAGAACGTCCAGATGCACCACATTCCGCTCGCCCACGCGGCCGAGCTGATCCGGGAGCTGGGCGAGGCGGGCCTCTCCTCGCGCGAGGGCTGCGGCAACACGGTCCGCAACGTCACCGCCGATCCCTACGCCGGGATCGCCACCGACGAGGTCTTCGACCCGACCCCGTACGCGGGCGCCTACGTCCGCTTCTTCGTCCGCCATCCGGTCACTCAGGCGATGCCGCGCAAGTGGAAGGCCGCCTTCTCCGCCTCGCCCGCCGACCGCGCGATCGTGCCGATCCACGACCTCGGTTTCCTGCCGGTGATCCGGGACGGCGAGCGCGGCTTCGAGGTCTGGGTCGGGGGCGGGACCGCGATCATGCCGCGCCTCGCCCACAAGATCTTCGACTTCGTCGGTGCCGACGACGGCGAATACCTGAAGGTGAGCGAGGCGATCGTGCGGGTCTTCGACCGTCAGGACTGGCTGCGCGTGAACCGGGCCCGGGCGCGGATCAAGGTGCTGCTGGAGAAGATCGGCCCCGACGCCTTCCGCGCCCTGGTCGAGGAGGAGCTCGCGGGCGAGTGGACCGGCGAGCGCGACTATGCGGCCGAGCTGGCCCGCCTGCGCTTCGACGACGACGAGGCGGTGCGGGCGCCGAAACGACCGCCGCTCGGTGCCGCACCGAACGGCGACCAGGCGGCGTTCGACCGGTTCCTCGAACGCAACGTCACCCCGCAGCGCCAGGACGCCTTCAACGCGGTGGCCGTCAAGATCTTCCGCGGCGACCTGACGCCGGAGCAGTTCCGCGGTCTTGCCGCGATCATGCGTGACTTCTGTGGTGGCAACGCCCGCACCTCGGTCGAGCAGAACCTGATCCTGCGCTGGGTCCGCACCGAGGCGCTCTACGACCTCTGGCGCCGGCTCGACGAGCTCGGCCTCGCCGACGCCGGGGCCTTCGAAATCGACGACGTGGTGAGCTGCCCCGGCACCGACAGCTGCAAAATGGGGATCACCGCCTCGATGGGCCTGAACGCGGCGATCTCGGCCCGGCTGGCGGAGATGGACATCACCGATCCGCTTACCCGCCAGGTGCAGATCAAGATGAGCGGCTGCCCGAACGGCTGTGGTCAGCACCACATCGGCACGATCGGCTTCTACGGCGCCTCGCTCAAGGTCGGCGGCCGGCAGATGCCCGCCTACATCCCCCACATCGGCGGCCGCGGCGAGGGCGGCGACCCGACCTTCGGCAAGCGGCTGAAATCGCGTCTACCCGCCAAGCGCGTGCCCGACGCGATCGAGCGCTGGCTGCGCATGTACGAGGCCGAGCGCGAGGCGGAGGAGACCTTCGAGGGCTTCGCCGAGCGGGTCGGGAACGAGCGCTTCGAAGCCGAGGTGAAGCCGCTGACCCTGCCCGCCGAGTTCAGCCTCGAGACGATGGACCAGTTCATCGACTGGCAGCGCTCGACGCCCTACGAAGTGATCCGCGGCGAGGGTGAGTGCGCGCTGTAGGTAGTACGCACCGGTAGCGGGGCGGTCAGGCGATCAGGGCGGCCGCGAGGACGACCAGCGCCAGGGTCAGGACGCCGATCATGCCGCGGAGGGCCCCGGCCAGGGCCGCTCCGCGGCGGACCCGCCCGTCGAGCTCGGGCGCCGCAAGCGCCCGCCGCCGCAGGCGCGTCAT
The DNA here is from genome assembly GCA_018268415.1 of Actinomycetota bacterium. Classification (GTDB taxonomy): domain Bacteria; phylum Actinomycetota; class Thermoleophilia; order Solirubrobacterales; family 70-9; genus VAYN01. The sequence goes on from JAFDWO010000011.1 coordinate 97,485, forward strand.
CGCCCGCGCCTGGGCCATGCCGGTCGCCAGCGCGAGGACGAGCGCGCCGGCGACCACGGCGGTGGTGACCAGGAGGCCGTCCCAGGGGTGGCCGCGAAGCAGGATCGCGCCCACGGCGAGCGCGACGAGGAGCGCGAGGCTGCCGACGATCCCGTAGGAGCGGCCGAGGGCGCGGAAGAAGGTGATCCGCTCGACCGGTGCCAGGGTGGCCGACGCGGACCGGGCGACGACGAAGATCGCGACCAGCCCCCCGACCCAGATCGACGCCGCCACCAGCTCGATCGTGACGAGCGGCACCGAGGCGGCGAGCGGGGTCACCCCGGCGTCCCTTGACTCTCTTTGTAGAAGCCGGCGTTCATCGCGATGTACTTCTGGAACTCGGGCGGGACCATGTCCTCGGGGTAGATCGCGTCCACCGGACAGGCCTCGACGCAGGCATCGCAGTCGATGCACTCGTCGGGATCGATGAAGAGCATCTCCGCCGCCTCGTAGCCCTCCTCGTCCGGGGTCGGGTGGATGCAGTCGACCGGGCAGACCTCGACGCACGAGTTGTCCTTGGTGCCGATGCACGGCTCGGTGATCACGTATGCCATCTGATGGGTCCTCCTGGATCCAGTCTTTTAGACATCTGAGATGTAAAAATATCAGGTGCGGAGCCGCCGGAAGGCGATCAGCCCGCTGCCTCGGCAGCCTCGATCGCCGCCGCGAGGCGCTCCAGAGCGGGCGGATCGAGCGCGGTTTCGGCAGCGACGAAGAGCTCGCGCTCCTCGAAGCGGACGTGGTCGTGGAGGAGGTTGCCGAGCGCATGGACCTGATCGAGCGAAAGCTCGCCCGCCGCCAGGCGGAGCGCTTCGCGGCGGATCGCCAGGTGCTCCTCGAGCATCCGCGCGACGCCGGCACGGTCGATCTCTCCCCCCGCAGCCCAGCCCGGCAACAGCACCTCCTCCTCGATCCGGAAGTGTCGCCTGCCGTCCTTCTCCCAGAAGGCGAGGAAGTCGCGCGCGGCGCCGGCGACGTCGTCGGCCCCGCGCAGCTTGCGCGCGGCGAGCAGCGCGCCCAGGTGCTCGCGGGAGAGTGGTTGGAGGGCCTCGGCGCGTTTCATCGTCCTCCTCAGATGCTCGGTCGGGCGCGCAGGAGGACGCGGCCGGCGAGCTGGGCCACGCGCGCCGCCAGCACCGCGTAGACGACCACCAGGAGCCACTTGGCCGGGGTGTGCAGGGCTTCCGGGCCGCCTTCCTGGGCGAGCGCGAGCGCCGCCACGGCCAGCATCGCCAGGGCCGCGACGCCGCCGTCGAGCCGCGGTCGAGGGGCGGGCATGCGAGCGGTGAAGCCGCCGCGCACCCGCAGTACCACGGCCAGCAGGTGCAGCAGCGACCCGAGCACGGTGAGCCCGATCCAGCCGGCGACCAGCAGCGTGCCGACGGTGGCGCGCGTGCCGCCGACCAGCGCCCCCGCGGGGCCGTGGTCGATGGCGGCGACGGTAGCCACCAGGAGCGCCGCGAGGAGGAACGGCTGGGCGGCGCCGACCAGGCGGGCGGCCAGGGACAGCGGGCGGACCGCGGTGCGGAGGGAGGCGGCGACGTTGACCAGCAGCGCGAGCGCGCCGAGGCAGAGGGCGATCCATCCGGCGATCGCGACCGGATCGAGCGCCCACGCGTACCCGATCGCCAGCGCCGCCACGCCGCCGTTCCAGGCGACGAAGGCGAGCGCTTGCAGGCGCGGCCGGCGCAGCTGCGTCTGGGTCAGCGACGGGTAGAAGGTGTGCAGGGTGCCGACGATCGAGCCGCCGAACCAGCCCGCCAGGTTGAGCGACATGTGGGCGCCGAGGAGGTTGCCGTGGACCCAGGGGACGCCGTGGGCGAGGAGCGATCCGGCGATCAGCCCGAGGCCGAGATAGAACGCGCCGGCGCAGTACCAGGCGACCGCCCAGGGCGAGCGCCGCAGGGAGCGCCGCCACATGACCACGATCGCGGCGGCCCAGAGGCCGAGCGCGCCGACGAGGAGCGCCACCGCGATCCACAGCGCGGCGCCGGCGGCGAGCGGGACCGCGAGCGCGAGCCCGATCGCGCCGAGGTTCCAGGCCGCCAGCTGGGCGCGGACGAGGGTGCGGGGCGGTGGGTCGGTGGCGAGGAAGGCGCCGGCGAAGAACTGGCTGGCGCCGAGGACCAGCTGGGAGACGCCGCCGACGAAGGCGAGGTGAAGGCCGAGCCAGCGTCCCCAGGGCCACGGGTGGACAGCCTGGAAGACCCCGGCGAGTGCGGCGGCGAGGAGGAAGGCTAGGCCGCAGACGAAGAAGGAGCCGACGATGTCGGTCGGCCGCAGGTCACCCTCGCGGCGCGGCGCCGGACGGTGGCGGCAGCGGCGCGCGCCCGGCGACGCGCCCGCCGCGGGCGGCTCAAGCGCCACCGTCGATCGACCCCGACACGGCGACGACGCAACCGGCCTGCTCCGGATCGTGCGGCTCGAAGCGGGTGAGCCGGGTGTTCGGCAGCAGCTCGGCGAGCAGCCCGCTGGTGATCCCCTTGTGCAGGGCGCAGATGACTTCCTTGTTCTCCATCACCGAGGCCCGGTAGGGGCAGTTTTCGAGCCGGCAGACGAAGCCGGTCGAGTCGCGGGTCTCGAGCTCGGGCGAGAAGCCGAGCGAGGCGACCGCCTGGCGGAACCCTTCGACCGGATCGTCGGCGTGGGCGTCGGGCGCGAGTTCCCGGCCGATGTCACGGCCGGCCTTCTCGACCTCGCGCAGCCGGTTGCGGCCGGGCGGGATCGCGCGCGCCAGCCAGCGGGCGAGGTCCGCATAGCCGGTCGGGCGCTCGCCGGCCGGTGTGGCTCCGGGGGCGACCGACCAGAGATCCCCCGGGCGCCCCCGCCGCCCTTTGCTGCGACCGCGCTCCAGCAGGCCGGCCTCGTGCATCCGCTCCAGGTGGCGCCTGATTCCGTTCGGGTGCAGCGCCAGCGCCTTGGCCAGCGCCTCGGTGCTCACCGGCGCCCGTTGCTCGACCAGCCAGGAGAAGATGTCCGCGCGGGTGCGCTGGGTGAGGAGGTCTTCGGAGTTCGGCGGCAGGTCCAAGGCACCAATTTTTGCACATCAACGCTGTGCAATTGAGGAGCTAGGCGCTGCTGCCCGCCCGGTATCGCCGTCGGTAGAGGATGTAGGGCCTGCCGACGTACTGCAGCGGGATGCTCCAGGCGTGGACGAGCCGGCTGAAGGCGAACAGGCCCCAGAAGGCCCAGGCGACGATCGCGTGCAGCTGGTAGATCAGCGGCGCCCCTTCGACCGCGGCGACGTCGGGGTCGAGATAGAAGATCGAGCGCCACCAGTCGGCGATCGAGGAGCGGTAGTTGTAGGGATCGTCGGTGAAGAGGGTGTGCCCGAAGGTCATCCAGCAACCCATCAGGATCAGCACCGTGAGCAGGAAGTAGGTGAGCATGTCGGTCCGGGTCGTCGTCCGCCGGACCCTCGCGCTGGTGGTGCGGCGATAGAGGAGCCCGAGGAAGCCGACCAGCGTGACCAGGCCGGCGATCCCTCCGGCGATCCCCGCGAACCAGCGGTAGAAGCCCTCCGAGATCCCGATCGAGGCGGTCAGCGATTCCGGGATGCAGAGGCCGACGACGTGGCCGCCGATCGCGGCGAGGGCCCCGTAGTGGAAGGCGGGGCTCGCCCAGCCGAGCACGCGGCGGTCGAGCAGCTGGGTGGAGCGGCTCGTCCAGGCGAACTGGTCGGTGCGGTAGCGCCACCAGTGCCCGACCACGAAGGCGGTGATCGCCACGTACGGAAGGATGATCCAGAGCAGGACCTTGCCGGCGCTCATCGGCGCGACCCCGCTCCCGGCATCACCTCGGGCGGCGCGAAGGGCTCGAGGCCGACCAACTCCTGCGGTGGCCCACCCGCCGCCAGCCGCCCGGCCAACGCCCGCTCGGCCGCCGAAGGCTCGCCGAGCGCCGCGCAAACCGCGTCGAGGAGGTCCGCGTACGGGCTGCCGAGATCACGCAGGGCCGCCCGCACCAGCTCCAGCGCGGCGCGGTTCTCGCGCAGGACGATCTCGCCCCTGCCTCCCGGGGCGCTCGCCGCGAACTCGAGCATCACCGGCAGGTAATCGGGCAGCTCGGTGCCTTCGAGCGGCAGGCCGGCGGCCCGATAGAGCTGCTTCAGCCGCACCAGGACGCTGCCGCGCTCGCGCTTGTCCCCGTCCGAGTAGAAGGTGAGGTAGAGGCCCGAGCGCCGGTTCAGGTCGATCGCCTCGACGTAGTGGGCGGCGCGCGCCGGCGCCGCGGTCGCCCCCCACCAGGCGAAGAAGCGCTCGAGGCCCGCCCGGGCGGCCCCGCGTGGCAGCTCCGCCGTCGCCGCCCGCAGCGCCGGCGTCGCGGCGCCCAGCTCCGCGTCCGGGTAGCGCAGCAGCAGCGAGCAGACTTCATAGACCCGCCCCGCCCGCTCTCGCCGCCGGGAGCGCAGCGCCATCAGGCCCCGCCTCCGTCCCGGTCCGCGGCCCCGTCCCGTCGCCGCCCGCCGGCCATCTTCACGATGTCGAGGTCGACCGGGTCCCCGTCGCTCAGCATGAAGTCTTCGGGGCCCGATTCGGCGCCGACCATCCCACAGTTGCCCGGGCCGCCCTCGAAGTCCAGGCCGCAGGTCCCCTGTTGCTCCATCAGCCGCCCGGCCAGCTCGGTGTGGGCCTGCGGGATCACGTACCGGTCCTCGTACTTGGCGATCGCCAGCAGCCGGTACATGTCCTCGACGTCCGCGACGCTCATGCCGACCGAGGCCGGCATGGCCTCGTCGTGCTCGCCGAGCACCTCGCGCTTGCGCATGTGGCCGCGCATCGCCGCCAGCCGGCGCAGCACACCGCGGATGCGCTCCGCGTCGCCCGCGGCGAGCAGGTTGGCGAGATAGTCGACCGGGATCCGCATCGACTCGATCGCCGGGAAGACCTGGTCGGGATCGGCCTCGTAGTCGTCCTCTTCCAGGGCACTGACGATCGGCGAGAGCGGCGGCACATACCAGACCATCGGCAGCGTGCGGAACTCCGGGTGCAGCGGCAGGGCCACCTCGTAACGGTGGGCGAGCGCGTACACCGGCGAGCGCCGCGCCGCCTCGATCCAGTCGTCGGGGATCCCGTCGCGGGCGGCGCGCTCGCGCACCTCGGGGTCCTCGGGGTCGAGGAAGACATCGCGCTGGGCGTCCAGCAGTTCGTGCGGGTCGGGGACCGAGGCGGCGGCCTCGACCCGGTCGACGTCGTAGAGGACGAGGCCGATGTACCGGATCCGCCCGACGCAGGTCTCCGAGCAGATCGTTGGCAGCCCCGCCTCGATCCGCGGGTAACAGAGGGTGCACTTCTCGGCCTTGCCGGTGCGGTGGTTGAAGTACACCTTCTTGTAGGGACAGCCGGAGACGCAGAAGCGCCAGCCGCGGCACTTGGCCTGGTCGACGAGGACGATCCCGTCCTCCTCGCGCTTGTACATCGCCCCCGACGGACAGGAGGCGACGCAGGAGGGGTTGAGGCAGTGCTCGCAGATCCGCGGCAGGTAGAACATGAACGCCTGCTCGTAGGTCGCCTTCACCTGCTCCTGGATCCCCTCGGTGAGCGGGTCCTGGTGGATCCGCTCCGGCGCTCCGGCCAGGTTGTCGTCCCAGTTCGGCCCCCACTGGATCTCCGGCAGGGCCTTGCCGGTCAGCTGCGAGCGGGCGCGGGCGACCGGGTCGTGCTTCGACAGCGGCGCCGTGATCAGCTTCTCGTAGTCGTAGGTCCAGGGCTCGTAGTAATCGTCGATCTCCGGCAGGTCGGGGTTGGAGAAGATCGTCGCCAGCTTCTTCAGCCGCCCGCCCGCCTTCAGCCGCAGGCGACCCTTGCGGTCGAGCTCCCAGCCGCCCTTCCAGCGCTCCTGGTCCTCCCAGCGCTTGGGGTAGCCGACGCCGGGCTTCGTCTCGACGTCGTTGAACCAGGCGTACTCGGCGCCCGGGCGGTTCGTCCACACCTGCTTGCAGGTGACCGAGCAGGTGTGACAGCCGATGCACTTGTCGAGGTTCATCACCATCGCCACCTGCGCCCGGATCGTCACTCGAACACCACCTCCGCCTCGCGCTTTCGCAGTACGGTCACTTCGTCTCGCTGTGACCCGGTCGGCCCGTAGTAGTTGAACCCGAAGGAGAGCTGGGCGTAGCCGCCGATGAAGTGGGTCGGCTTCATCACGATCCGGGTGAGCGAGTTGTCGGTGCCGCCGCGCTTGCCTTCCGCTTCGGTGAGCGGCACGTTCAGGTGCTTGTCCTTGGAGTGGTACATCATGCAGACGCCCGCGGGGATGCGGTGGGAGACGGTGGCGCGGCAGGCGATCACACCGTTGCGGTTGTGCGCCTCCACCCAGTCGCCGTCGGCGATCTCCAACGCTTCGGCATCCTCGCGGCTCACCCACAGCATGCCGCCGCCGCGGAACAGGGTCAGCATGTGGAGGTTGTCCTGGTACTCGGAGTGGATCGACCACTTCGAGTGCGGGGTGAGGTAACGGAGGGTGAGCTCGCGGCGGCCGTTGCCGTCGGACCCCGCGTCGTCCCCGTAGACGGCCTTGTGGCGGAGCGGCGGGCGGAAGGTGGGCAGGCCCTCGCCCAGCTCCAGCATCCAGGCGTGGTCGAGGTAGAGGTGCATGCGTCCCGAGAGCGTGTGCCACGGCTTCGACCGCTCGACGTTGACGGTGAACGGCGCGTAGCGGCGCCCGTGCGCCTCGATCCCCGACCACTCGGGCGAGGTGATCACGGTTCGCGGTTGCACGCGCGCGTCGGCGAGCTCGATGCGATCGCCGCCGCGGCCCGCCGCCAGGTCGGCGAGCTCGACGCCGGTGCTCTCCTCCAGCGAGCGGAAGCCCGCGACCGCGAGCCGGCCGTTGGTGGTGCCGGAGAGGGCGAGAATCGCCTCGCAGGCGTGCTCGACCCGCTCCAGGCTCGGCCGGCCGTCGGCGACGCCGCCGCGCACCGTACCGTTGCGTGCGGCGAGCTCGACCACCTCCTCGTCCGGCACCCACCTGGCGCCCTTCACTGCGGTCCCCAGCTGCTCGGCCAGCGGCCCGAGCGCCCGCCACTTCTCCGCCGTCCGCGGATAGTCGCGCTCGACCACGACCAGTTTCGGCATCGTCTGCCCGGGCACCGGCTCGCACTCGCCGGCCTTCCAGTCGCGGACCTCCCCGAACGGCTGGGCGATCTCGTCGGGGCTGTCGTGGAGGAGCGGCGCGGCGATCACGTCGCGGCGAACGCCGAGGTGCTTGGCGGCGAGCTCGGAGAAGCGCGCGGCGATGTGCGAGAAGGCGTCCCAGTCGGTCTTCGCCTCCCACGGCGGCGGCACCGCCTGGTTGAAGGTGTGGACGAACGGGTGGAGGTCGGTGCTCGACAGGTCGACCTTCTCGTACCAGGTGGCCGCCGGCAGCACGACGTCGGAGAAGAGCGCGTTGCTGGTCATGCGGAAGTCGATCGTGGTGAGGAGGTCGAGCTTGCCCTCCGGTGCCTCCTCGCGCCAGGTGACCTCGCGCGGGCGCAGCTCCGGCGGCGACTCCTCGGCGCGCACGGCGCTGTCGGGGACGCCCAGCAGATGCTTGAGGAAGAACTCGTGCCCCTTGCCCGAGGAGCCGAGGACGTTCGCCCGCCAGACGGTCATCACGCGGGGATGGTTCTGGGGCGCGTCGGGGTCTTCGCAGGCGAAGCGCAGGCGCCCCTCGCGGAGCTCGGTGACGACGTGGTCGGCGACCTCGACGCTGGCGCGTTCGGCTTCGTCGGCGAGATCGAGGCTCGAGCGGTCGAAGCTGGGGAAGGAGGGGAGCCAGCCGAGCCGCGCCCCGAGCGCGTTGACGTCGGCGATGTGGCGGTCGGCGAGCAGCCCGCGGCCGAGGGGCGAGGAGAAGTCGGAGGCGAGGTTGCGCTCGTAGCGCCACTGGCCGCTGGCCAGGTAGAAGAACGGCGTCCCCGACTGGTGGCGGGGCGGCCGCGTCCAGTCGAGGGCGAAGGCGACCGTCTGCCAGCCTGACAGCGGCCGCACCTTCTCCTGACCGACGTAGTGGGCCCAGCCGCCGCCGTTCACACCCTCGCAGCCACAGAGCTGCACCAGCGCGAGGAAGGTCCGGTACACCTGGTCGGAGTGGAACCAGTGGTTGGTCCCGGCGCCCATCGCGATCATCGAGCGGCCCTCAGTCAGCTCCGCGTTGCGGGCGAACTCACGGGCGACCCGGGCGACCAGCTCGCCCCGCACGCCGGTGATCGACTCCTGCCAGGCGGGGGTGTACGGCCCTGGGTCCTGATAATCGGCCGGCCACTCCCCGGGCAGGCCGGGACGGCCGACGCCGTAGTTGGCGAGAGCGAGGTCGAACACGGTGGTGACCAGATGGCCGCCGACGCGCAGCGCCGGGACGCCGCGGCGAACGACGTCGCCGCCCTCGGTCTCACCGACGTCGAAGCGCGGCAGGTCGACCGCCACCCGCTCGCCACCCGAGTCGATCAGCGTCAGCACCGGCTCGACGCCTTCCAGCTTCAGGTTCCAGCTGCCGGGCGCGCCGTGGCGGTGGCCGACCGAACCGTTGGGGACCGTGGGCTCGCCGGTGCGCCCGTCGAGCAGGACCGGCTTCCACTCGGCGTTCTCGCTCTCACCGCCGCCCGCCGCGAGGTCGGAGGCGCGCAGGAAGCGGTCGGGGACGTAGGCCCCGTCGCGCTCGCGCAGCGTCACCAGCAGCGGCAGGTCGGTGAAGCGGCGGGCGTAGTCCTGGAAGTACGGGACCTGGCGCTCGACGTAGAACTCCTTGAGGATCACGTGGCCCATCGCCATCGCCATCGCGCCGTCGGTGCCCGGCTCGGCGGGCAGCCAGTGGTCGGCGAACTTGGTGTGCTCGGCGTAATCGGGCGAGACGACGACGACCTTCTGGCCGCGATAGCGGGCCTCGGTCATGAAGTGGGCGTCGGGGGTGCGGGTGGTCGGCAGGTTGGTGCCCCAGACGATCAGGTAGCCCGCGTTCCACCAGTCGCCCGACTCCGGCACGTCGGTCTGGTCGCCGAAGGACTGCGGCGAGGCGGGCGGCAGGTCGGCGTACCAGTCGTAGAAGGAGAGGATCGTGCCGCCGATCAGGGCGAGGAAGCGGGTGCCGGCGGCGTAGGAGGCCATCGACATCGCCGGGATCGGCGAGAAGCCGACGACGCGGTCGGGGCCGTAGCGCCGGATCGTGTCCACGTGGGCGGCGGCGATCAGCTCGACCACCTCGTCCCAGCTCGCTCGGACGAAGCCGCCTTTTCCGCGCTGCCGCTTGTAGGTGCGGGCCTTCTCCGGGTCGCCGGTGATCTCCGCCCAGGCCTCCACCGGATCGCCGAGGCGCCCGCGCGCCTCGCGGTACATCTCCAGGAGGCTGCCGCGCACGTAGGGGTACTTGACCCGCAGCGGCGAGTACGTGTACCAGGAGAAGGAGGCGCCCCGCGGGCAGCCGCGCGGCTCGTAGTCGGGCATGTCGGCGCCCGGGGAGGGATAGTCGACCGCCTGCGACTCCCAGGTGATCAGGCCGTCCTTGACGTAGACGTTCCAGGAGCAGGAGCCGGTGCAGTTGACGCCGTGGGTCGAGCGGACGACCTTGTCGTGGGCCCAGCGGCCGCGGTAGCTGCGCTCCCAGTCGCGGTCCTTGGCGACCAGTTGGCTCCAGCGCTCCTCGGAGATCGGCCCCCGCCGCAGAAGGCGGTGCGCCTCGAGGAGCGGATTAGGGCGATCCGACAAGGCCTTCCACTTTTACCACAGGAGGCGCGAGCCAAAGTGAATTTCCACATTTTCGGTGGACGAACCATGAGTCGCGGTTAGGATCGACGGGTAGACGGTGCCCGATCGGGCATCGAGTGCCCGCTACGGGAAGGAGCAATCGGGTGAAGAGCTGGGACCTGGGTGATTTGAACCTGAAGCCGCGCCTGCCGGAGATCCTCTCCTCCAGCGATGACGCGCGCGTGATCGCGCTCGACCTGGCGGAGGGTCAGAGTCTCGAGGAGCACGAGGTGCACGAGCGCGCCTTCCTCTTCGTCCTCAGCGGTGAGGTGGAGGTGTCCGGCAACGGCGCCGGCGACATCCGCGGCGGCCAGGGGCTGATGGTGGAGATCGAGCCCCGCGAACGCCACCGGGTCGAGGCGACGGCCGACGCCCGCCTGCTGCTCCTGCTGACCCCGTGGCCCGGCGATGGCCACCCGGGCGCGATGGAGCTGCGCGAGAAGCTCTACACCCGCCGCCACGCCGCCAAGCGCTCCGGCTAGATCATCCGGGCCGGGCGAGGCCGCTCCGGACGCGGCGCAGCAGGCCGAGAAAGGTCATCAGCCAGGCGAACAGGGCGAGGCCGAGGAAGACCCGGGGGACCGGGTCCAGGAAGTCGAGGCCGAGGGCTTCGATCATCCGGTAGGTGGCGACCGCGTACATGCCGAGGCCACCGAGGGCTTGCCATGCTTGATCGTGAGCGCGGTGAAGACGGTGTAGATGAGCACGAGCCAGAGCACGGCGGCGAGCAGGACGACGGCGAGGGTGAACTGGTCGGTGATCAGGATCACCTCGGAGCCGAGCACGCCGGTGGCGGCGACCGAGGTCAGAAAGCCGAGTCCGCGCTGGTGGCTGGTCAGGTCCTCGAGCACCCGCCGCGGGTAGAGGCGCAGCCGGGTCAGGGTGAGCGCCCAGATGATCACGTAGGCGACCCCGTTGAGCGCGAAGAGGCCGATTCACACCGGCTTCAGCCCTATCAGCCAGCACCCGATCGAGATGATCCCCTTGGCCATCACGAGGGCGAAGTAGGAGGGCAAGAGGTCTGCTAACGCCCCGTCACGCAACGGCTCACTCCTTGCCCCCGCGCCGGGCGCCCACCAGGACGACCCCCGCGCAGGCCAGCGCAAAGCAGACGAGGAAGACGAAGCCGAGCACGAATTCGCCGGTCGCATCCTTGACCACCCCCATCACCAGCGGCGGGAAGAAGCCACCGAGGCCGCCCGCGGCGCCGACGATCCCGGTCGCCGCGCCGACGGCATCGGGGAATTCGGTCGGGACCATCTTGAAGACGGCACCGCTGCCGAGGCCGAGCAGGCCGGCCATGGTCAGGCAGAAGATCGTGGTCGGGACGATGCGCGGGTCGGACGCCTGCCAGGCGAGGCCGCCCGCGTCGACGGCGACACCGAGGAATGCGGCCAGCAGGACCCGGGTCGGGCCGACGCGGTCGGAGAGCCAGCCGCCGAGCGGACGCGCTGCGGTGGCGATCACGGTAAAGCCGCCGGCTCGCAGGCCCGCGTCGGTAAGCGAGTAGTCGAACCAATCCTTGAGCAGCTTGGGCAGGAAGATCGCCAGCGCGACGAAGCCGCCGAAGGTGACGAAATAGAAGAGCGCCAGCCGCCAAAGGCGCCAGCCGGCGCGGAGCACGGCGCCGTAGCGGACCGGCGTCCGCTCGCCTGGGGCATCGCGGGCGAAGGTGAGCCAGACCAGGCCGAAGGCGGCGATCGCGACGGCGAACACGATCCCCGCCACCGCCTGGCCGGCGCCGTCGCGCAGCGCCGGGATCGAGAAGGCGGCGAGCGCGGTGCCGATGTTGCCGACCCCGTAGACGCCGAGCGCGAAGCCCTGCCGCTCGGGCTCGAACCAACCGGCCACGAAGGGGACGCCGACCGCGAAGGAGGCGCCCGCGGCGCCAAGCAGGAAGCCGGCGCCGAGGAGTGCCGGGTAGCTGGAGGCGAACCCGACCAGGAGCGCCGCGCCGGCCGAGTAGAAGAGCAGCGCGGCGAACAGCATGCGACCGCCGAGGCGGTCGGTGAGCAAGCCCAGCGGAATCCGCAGCAACGAGCCGAGCACGACCGGGATCGAGACCATCAGCGCCGTTTCGGTACTGGAGAGCCCGAGTTCGGTTTCCAACTTCGGCCCCAGCGGCGCCAGCATCCCCCAGGCGGAGAAGCAGAACGCGAAGGCCAGCGTCGCGAGTACCAGGTTGCGGGTGCGTGGCTCCGACACCGTGAGCCAGCCTAATCGCTGCGGGCGGCCGTGCCCGTCTAGTGTGCTGACTTGCACACATATGCTGTGTAAACAACGGGCCATGCCCGCTGACCGCACCATCGCCAAGTCTCCGCCGACGCCCGCCCCGCCGCGGCGGCGCCTGGCGCGAGCGCTGGTCGATCGAGTTCTCCAACCGGATCTTTGTCGTCCTGGTCACGGTCGCGGCGCTCGCCGCCTGGCTCGGCACCTACCTGCGGCGCCCGCTGTCACCGCGCCGGCGCGACCTATGGTTGCCCGCCGCGTCGCTGCCCCTCGGCGCCGCGTTCGAGTTGTGGCGCCGCTGCGCCTCGAGCCGGACGAAATCGGGGGCCCGGGCGCAGATCGGTGGACCGTCCTCTACGTCAGGGCGCTGGTCGGCGCCGCCGCCGCGGTGCTCGTGCTCGGCAGCCTCGCGACGGCCGCCGTCCCGGATGCGGGGGCCTCCGGGACGGGGCGGCTCGTCCCCCGCCTCGGTTGGTGGGGGTGGAGAGGCTGCGCCGTCTCGTCGTCGCGCACGGGCTCCTCGTCACCGCCCTGGAACTGGCGACGATCGGCGCCTGGTGGGTCGCGCGGCGACGCGATGTAGGCCCCGAGCTGGTGCGGACGCTGACGCTCGTCTGCCTCCTGCCGGCCGCCCAGGGGGTGGTGGGCATCACCAGTACGCGCTCGAACTGCCCACCGAGATCGTCTGGGTGCACGTCGTGACGGCGCCTCTCACGTGGATCGGCTATGTCCACGCGTGGGTTGCCGCCGGGCCATTGCCGAAGTCGTGACCGCGGTGGCGAGGAAGGCGAGGATCGCCACCTCGTCCAGGACCCCGCCCCAGCGCCAGGCGGTGGGGTCTTCGGCGAGGTCACCGAGGATGCGCAGGACGAGGCCCGCGTGCAGGAGTGCGAGCGGCGCGTACAGCGCGCGGCGGTAGGGGAGGGCGACGCCGAGCACGGCCGGGACGATCACCGGGGCGTGGGCGAAGACCATCGAGAAGACGAAGCCGAGGAAGACCGTGTGCAGCATCGCGTCGTAGGCGGGCCCGGCGCCGAGCAGCGTCCCGTAGTGGAGCCAGAGGACGCCGGCGACGGCGAGCCAGAAGTAGCCCGCGAGGAGTGCCACCGCCATGTAGCGGGTGACGCCCGCCATGTGGATCGTGCGGCGGGCGACGTCGTGGCGGGCGAGCCAGGCGGCCTGGGCCAGCATCCCGGCGCCGGCGAGGCGGACGCCGAGGTCGCGGTCGGGCAGCGTCGCCACCACGCCGCAGGCGAAGACGGCGATCGCGGCAAGCAGGGCCGTCCGGGAGAGCGGCGTGGGCCGCCGCATCCGGGACAGCTCGAGCCGCTCGCCGACGATCGTCAGCACCAGGAAGGCGACCAGGAACGGCACCGCGCGGACGACCTGGTCGTCGCCCAGCCAGACGATCGCCCCCGCCGCCCAGGCCGCGGCGCCGAAACCCATCACGGTGTTGTGGGCGGTCGGGTCCATACGGTGGACGGCGACGAACACGGCGCAGAGGGCGAGGCCGCCGAGTGCCAGGAGGACCTGGCCGACGGTGGCGGGCAGGCCGACCAGGAGCCAGGTGGAGCCGGCCGCGGCGCCGATCGGGGCGAGGTAGGGCCAGGGTGGTCGGCGGCGCAGCGCCACCGCGCGCTCGAGACCGATCTGGGTGCCGAGGAAGCCGAGGACGAGGAGTGGGCCGTGGAGGCTCGCCAGCTCGGGGCGCAGCGCGGGCAGGTCGATCCCCAGTCGCAGCAGGCCCGCCCAGAGGCCGGCGAGCAGGGCGACGAGGGCGGCGGCCAGGAGCGGCGCCCGCCGCAGCAGTCGCGCGCGGCGGGAGGGGCGCGACCGGGCGGCGCCGGCGGGCCCGGTCAGTCCTTCCAGCCGAGCGCCGCGCGGGCCGCTTCGCTCATGTCCTCGGGCGACCATGGGGGCTCCATCTCGCACTCGACGAGCACCTGGCGCAGCCCCGGGGCCTGGGCGAGGCAGGCGTGGATCTCGTCCTCGATGTAGCTGGACAGGGGGCAGGCGGGGGTGGTGACCGTAAAACGGATGCGCGCGACGCCGTTCGTCACCGACGCCTCGCGCAGGAGCCCGAGCTCGACGATGTCGATCCCCAGCTCCGGGTCGATCACGCCGTGGAGCAGATCGCGGACCAGGTCCGGCGTGGGATCCGCGGCCAGCGCGGCGAGCCCCGGGACACCCGCCGCCATCTATCCGCCCGCCTCCGCGGGCTTGCCGATCCGCACCCGCCACACCGTCGGGCCCTGCTCCAGGTACTCCCAGGTGAACTGTTCGGGGTGCTCGGCGGAGAACTGGTATTCGAGCGGTTTGGGGTCGTGATCGTTGACGAGCACGAAGCCCTGGCCGGCACCGAGCGCCTCGTAGGTTTCGAAGATCAGGGTGTGGCGACGGGCGGGCGGCTCGTTGCGGACGTCGAGGTCCGGATCGGTGGGTGGCATGGATTCCTCCTCGTTCACTTGCTTGCGGGACGGTCGACACAGCCGGTGCATGAGCGCGTTGATGCGCTGGGCCTGGACGGGGTCGTCGCGACGCAGTCGCACGTAGGCGTGGGCGGCGAGACGGTTGGCCTCCTCGGCGCGCCCGGCATCGGCGAGCGCGGTCAAGGCCTTCCCGGCGAGGTCGGTGACCACGGCCGTGGTCGCTCGGTCGCCCGCCGCGTCCATTCCCCGCCCCCTCAGGGCCTCGCGACCTCGGGGAGCGGCTCGATGAGCGCGCCTACCCGGGGGAGGAGCACGTTGTTCTCCTCGTGGATGTGTCGGTGAAGGTCGGCCTCCAGGACGCGCAGCGCGTCGAGCAGGGCGCCGTGGGTCGAGCAGAGCGCCTCCGCGCGGTCGTAGCCGCCGGCGAGCGCGCGCAGTGCCGTCAATTTCCCGCCCACCGCCTCGTGCTCGCCGCGGTGGCGGTCGACGGTCGCGCGGTCGAGGACGACATTCGCGTCGCCACGCTCCAGCGCGACGCAGGCCGGGAACAGCACGCGCTCCTCGTCGTCGATGTGCTCCTCCAGCGTGGCCCGGAGCGAGGCGAAGGCCCGCTGGATGATCTCGAAGTCGATGCAGTCGGTGCCGTGGACGCGGACCACGGTCGCCAGCAGCTCCGAGATCCGCGGCATCTCCTCGCGTAGATAGTCGTGGTGGGCGGAGACGATGTGATCGCAGAGCTCCTCGATCCCGGCGCTCCGCCAGTCGCGCTCCGGTGCCGGCGCGGCCGGTGCGGGCTTCCGGTCGGCGGCTTCGAGCCGCGCGCGGACCGCCTCCAGATCGAGGCCGCGCTCCCGGCACGCGTCGTCGAGGCTGCTCGCGCCGCCGCAGCAGTAGTCGAGGAGCACGCTCTCGAAGACGCGGATTCGGGCCGGGCGCTCGGAGGCCAGCTCGCCGAGAGTGGCGCTCGCGTCGATTCCGGCCGTCGGCTTCACGGTCTGGCAGTTTACACACCCGAGGTGGGTATAAATGTGCGGGCAGCCGCGCCGGTGGGCGGTGCGGTGCTATTTTCACATCGGTCATGTAGAAATTAAGCACCTGATCCACGGAGGACCGATGGCGAGCAGAACCCTCGAGCAGGAGGCAGTCGCAGGCGAACGGAGTGGCCGGGAAGCCGACTTCGGCATCTCGGGGGAGGACCTCCTCAGGCTGTGGGCGAGGGGGATCGGCGGGGCGGTGCTCGGTGCGGCCGTCGGGCTGGGGCTGGTCGTCGTCCTACGGGCGGTCTCCGGCCTCGACGTCTGGCAGACCGAACAGACCGGCTATCCGCACCTGGTCGTGCCGCTGATCACCGGTGGCCTCGGCTTCCTGCTCGGCTTCGGCGTCTTCTCCTACTGGATCCGTTGGGGCCTTGGCCTGCCGACCGAGGCCGAGAGCCATGCCCAGCATGGCGCGGCGACCTGGCGCGACTACCTGAAGTTCAACACCGACCACAAGGTGATCGGCATCCAGTACATCGTCACCACCTTCTTCTTCTTTTTCATCGGTGGGTTGCTGGCGATGCTGATCCGCGCCGAGCTCGCCCAGCCGGGCACCCAGATCGTCGGCGCCGGTACCTTCAACAGCCTTTTCTCGACCCACGCCGCGATCATGATCTTCATGTTCGTGATCCCGGCCCTGGCCGGGATCGCCAACTATGTGCTGCCGTTGATGCTGGGGGCGCCGGACATGGCCTTCCCGCGGTTGAACGCGCTCAGCTTCTGGCTGCTGCCGGTGGCGGGCATCATCTTCGTCCTCTCCTTCCTGATGCCCGGGGGAGCCTTCGACGCCGGCTGGACCGGTTACGCGCCGCTCTCCACCAGCGCCCCCCTCGGCCAGTCGTTCTTCAACATCGGCCTCCAGTTCGCGGGCTTCTCCTCGATCCTCGCCGCGGTCAACTTCCTGGTGACCATGGTCACCATGCGGGCGCCGGGGATGAGCTTCTGGCGGATGCCGCTGCTGGCCTGGGCGAACTTCGCCACCTCACTGTTGGTGGTCGCCGCGACCCCGTTCCTCGCCGGCGCCCAGTTCATGGTGCTCTTCGACCGCATCCTCCACACCAACTTCTTCGAGTTCGCCGCCGGCGGTGACGTGGTCAGCTACCAGCACATCTTCTGGTTCTACTCCCACCCCGCCGTCTACATCATGGTCATCCCGGGCTTTGGGATCATCAGCGAGGTCATCTCGACCAACGCGCGCAAACCGATCTTCGGGTACCGGCTGATGTCACTCTCGCTGATCGCGATCGTCGTGCTCAGCTACTCGGTCTGGGCGCACCACATGTTCGTCGCCGGCATGTTCAGCTGGTTGCGCATCGCGATGATGATGACCTCGGTGCTGATCGCCGTGCCGACCGGGATCAAGATCTTCTCGTGGCTGGCGACGCTCTTCTACGGCAAGATCCACACCCGCTCGACCGCGATGCTGTTCGCGCTCGGTTTCATCGTCAGCTTCATCGTTGGCGGGATCAGCGGCGTGATGGTCGCCCTGGTGCCGATCGACATCCACGTCACCGACACCTACTTCATCGTCGCCCACATCCACTTTGTGCTCTTCGCCGGGTCGGTGTTCACGATCTTCGCCGGCGTCTACTACTGGTTCCCCAAGATCACCGGCCGGATGTACAACGAGGGCCTCGGCCGAGTGCACTTCTGGCTGACCCTGATCGGGACCTGGGGGACCTTCCTGCCGATGCACTGGATCGGCATGGATGGGATGCCCCGCCGGGTCGCCGATTACGCGAGTCAGTTCGGCGACTGGAACCTGCTGATCAGCTGCTTCAGCTTCATGCTCGGTGCGGCCCAGCTCGTCTTCCTCTACAACATGATCGTCTCCTGGCGGTTCGGTCCCCGGGCCCCGGCGAATCCGTGGCACGCGCGGACGATCGAGTGGCAGGTTTCCTCGCCGCCGCCGCGCTTCAACTTCGACGAGATCCCCCGGGTGGTCGGCGGTCCGTATGAGTACGGTGTGCCCGGCGCGGTGCACGCGCTGATGAGCGGTGCGGAGATCCGGGAGCACGCGGCGAAGACCCGCGCGCCGGCCGCGCGCCGGACCACCGCGGGCGCGTAGGCTCGCCCCCAGCGGGTACCTGTGGAGTGGGTGGTGAACGATGATCCCGGTCGAGTCTCACGGTGACGAGAAGGTCGTCCTGGCGGCCTGGACGCTGCCGCTGATCGTCGCGGCGATCGCGGTGTCGATCGTCGGCGCCTTCTACGTCGGCGGTCCCGGCCTGGGCCTTGCGGTGGGGGCGTTGGCGGCGTCCACGGTCATCCTGCTCGCCGCCCGGGCGGCGCCGCGGGGGCCGATCGTCCCCGCGCCGCTGCACGATCTGCGCCGACACGTCCTGCTGGTCAGCCGCCTGCCGCTGGAGGATCCACGCGCCGTGGAGGAGATCGCCGACCTCTGTGGCACCGCGGACCCCTGGTCGCCGGAGACCGAGGTGCGTCTACTCGTCCCGACCTCGGGTCGCCTGTTGGACCGCTGGAGCGGCGAGCGGCGGCGGACCCTCGAGCTCGCCCAGCGGCGCTGCGTCCTCTCGCTCGCGGCTTTGACCAAGGCCGGCCTGACCGCGCGCGCGGACATCGGCGACGAGGACGTCGTGCTGGCGGTCGAGGACGAGCTGCGCACCTATCCGGCGACCGACGTCATCCTGGTGACCGCCGACGACGAGCGGGAGGAGGCGGCGCACGTCGCCGCCGAACTGCGAGCGCGCCTGCAGACCGACTTCCTGCACCTGGAGCCCGCCGGCGCGAGCGCGGCGGTGGCCCCGCGGGAGCGCCGCCACCGCTTCACGCCGTGACCGCGCACGCCGTCGGCGCGCTCAGACCGAGACCGTGACCGGGAAGGTCGCGAGCCAGACGGCGGTGCCGAGGAAGAGCAGATAGCCGAGCCCGAGGACCGCCAGGCGTTGGCGCGGCATCGTCAGCTTCGTGCTGATGCCGGCGAAAAAGAGGGCGGCGGCGAAGAGGACGACGGCGAGGACGTAGTTGTCGGAGCGCTGGTTGGCTTCGCGCGCTTCGGCCGCGGTCGTTTCGGCCTCGGCCAGGCGGGCGGAGGCTTCGGCCTTGGCCGCGAGGCGGTAGCGCGGCATCGCGAACGGGGACGGAGGGGCGCCCGGGGTGCGCAAGGGCCGGGTGGCCACCCAGGCTTCCACGGCGGGCTTGAACTCGGGGCGGAAGCGGGCGTAGTAGAAGTCGGCGAGCCGCTTTTCGCCCTTGGCGTAGGCGTCGACCCACTGGGTGAAGGTCAGGACGTCGACCTGGGTCTCCTGCCCCGCTTCGGTCGCGGCGCGGGTCGATTCGATCCGCGCCGCGCTCGCGCCGCTGTAGTCGTTGGCCTGGACGCCGCTCCAGCGGGCCGACTGGTAGGAGCTCCAGGCGGTCGCCACCGCGGCGACGGCGAGGAGGATCGTGGCGAGGAGCTCCGCGCGGCGGTGGAGGTGGTCGCCACGACCCTTTGCTGCATCCGTCATTCAGCCTGCCAACCCGTGTGACTGCCCGTGCCGGTGCCGGGCTCAGGCCTTGCGCACGCCCGGCGGCGTCCAGGTGCCGTCGAGGACGGTGGACTCCGGGTAGTAGAGGCGCAGGCAGAGGTTGAAGGGCGCGGCCGGCGCGGGCAGCCAGTTCGAGTTGCCCCCGTCCGGTTCGGTGGCGCTGATCTGCAGGTCCAGTGAGCCGTCGGCGTTGAACTCGAGGTCGTCGCGATCGCCGATCGCGAACCGGTGGAGCGAGTTTTCCACCGCGAAGCCTTCCGCTTCGTACATCGTCAGCGACCAGAAGGCCTTCGCCGGCGGCAGCGCGTCGGCGTCGAAGTGCATGACGTAGGCCTTGTTGCCGTCGTAGGGATCGCCGTCGACGTCGAAGTAGGAGATCGGGTAGACGGCGTCCTCGGGCAGGTTCGCGCCGAGCCCGATCAGGTCGATGCAGGCCCGCTTCAGGTAGTTGACGCCCCAGCTGCCGATGTTTTCGGTCACCGACATCCAGCCGTCGACCGGGTGGACGAGGGTCTGCTGGCGGGCGGTGATCTTCGCGATCGCCGCCGGCACCACCGCTTCGAGTGCCGCTTTGGCGTCCGGGGATGCGGTGGCGAGGTCGAAGGACTCGCCGGGGACAAGGCCGAGGCGCGCCATCCGTTCGAGGATCGGGTGATCGGCGACGTGGGTCGGGATCTCCCTGAGCGTCTCCATCGCCTCGCCGAAGAACTCCGCCGCGCCGAGCCCGAACACCTGGCGCAGGGGCGGGGTCTGCGCGTCGATTGCCGGGTCGATGGCGCCCTGGACGGGGCTCGCCGGCCCTGGCCAGTCGGCCAGGCGGGTGATCGCGAGCTGGTCCTGGAAGGCGCGGACCTCCGGGTAGGTCGCCGGGCTCGCTTTCGTCCGCACGATCAGCCAGGCCCACGGCGTCGGCGCGTCGAGGCGGACGACACCCTCGGGCAGCTCCCCCTCCCAGCCCGGGCCGCAGATCGCGTAGCTCCCGGCGGCGGCGTCGTTGGTCCGCGTCCCGGGGCAGGCGAAGATGTCGGACCACATGTCGTAGATCGGCAGCAGGTAGTAGAGGTCGGTTGCGGGCGCCGAGACGATCCGCGGTTCCTCGCGCAGGTCGAGCCAGGCGGGCGAGTAGAGCGTGTCGAAGTTGGGCTTGACCACGTCCTTGAAGTCGGCGGGCGGGTACTCGCGGAAGTGGGCGAAGGAGTCCACCGGCGCCCGGCCGAGGATGTCGCCGGGCTGCTCGACGTTGGTCATCTGCGCCCGGGTCCGCTCCATCAGGACCAGCGGGTAGAGGTAGACGTAGGCTTCGATCGCGATCTCGCTCGCGGTCTCCTGGTCAAGTGGCTGCACGGCCCTCTCCTTCTGCATCGTCGTCTTCGGCACGGACCGTAGGCCGCGCCCCGCGGTCCCACCTCGCCCGATCAGGGTGAATTTGGCCGGCGCATCTTAGGCAGCCCGAACGGCCGCGAACGCAGGACGCGCTCGACGACCGGAGGCGGCCGTCGAGCGCGTGGTCGGACAGGAGTCAGCCGGCTGGAGCCTCCCGTCCCCGCCTTGGGATTGGCCGCCGCATTGAACCGCCGGGGGTGGGCGAGGGCAAGGAGCGTTTTCTGACTCTGGGCCTGAGGCGGCGCGGCGAGGGCAGCTGTCACGGAACACACACGGATGCACAGAAGGCTCACCGAAGGGAGGAGAGGTGACGCTTCCGTGATCCTCCGGCCGGCACCCCGGCCTCCGCCCCGCAACCCCCTGTCCTTTGTAACCCAGAGAGTTACAAAGGACAGGGGTAGACCTTGGGTGACCAAGGTCTACGGGTTGTCCCCGTCGGTCGGGCCGTCACTCACGCGTTCGCACTTTGCCGTACCGGCTACGGCAAAGTGCGAACTCACCGGTGGAGGGGGCGGGTGTGCACGGGAGCGTCACGGTTCTCCCACGTCTCCGTGCCGAGGCCCAGGGCTCCGTGCCGGATCCCCACGCCTGCGTGCCTGAACGCGCGCATCTCTGTGACTTCCGCGACCGGGGAGACAGCTTCCCTGTGCAGCGCTTGCGGCGCCGGCCGGGGGCCGAGGCGCCGGCCGCGTATCCGTCGACCAGCTGGATCGATCCGGGTGCGTGCCTCACTCCTGCGTGCTCGGCTCCGCCGCTCCCGCCCCTTCGCGCGGACGGCCGAACCAACGTGCCAGCAAGATACTCAACTCGAAGAGGACGAGCAGGGGGACCATCTCGATCAGCATCGAGATC
>JAFDWO010000120.1 GCA_018268415.1 Actinomycetota bacterium
CGGACGCCGGGATCGGGGGGTCCTGGGACGCGCGTCCCGGATCCGTGAGAGCGCCGTGTCCCTCGCGTGAGGGATCCGCCTCACTCGCCCGCACCCTCCCGCGAGGGGCTTCCGTGCTCCCCCGCACGCTCCCCGCACTCCCGGCCGTCTCGGCCACGGCCACAGCCTGCCCGGGCCGTGGCCGAGACGGCCGCATCGCTTTCCGCCACGGGCGACAGCTCGAGGGGGCCGGGGCCCTTTCCGGGGCCGCGACAGCTTCAGGAGGCCGGATCCCTTTCTCCAGCCAGCCGAATCGATGGTCTGCGCCGCGCTCACCGGGGCACCGTCGACGCGGCGCGTAGATGGTCACGGCGACCAGGTCAGGCAGAGGCCGGCGTCGATCAGGTCGAAGGGGTCGGGATGGAAGCCGTCGAATGCCACCGCCCGGAGGGTCGGGCCGACGATGAAGACGCCCCCGTAGGCGGCGAGGATGAGGTACCCGCTGCCGGTCGTCTGCGCGGTTGCGGCGTCTCGGTGAAGTGCCGTCGGTGGGTCGGCGGGCGCGCCTCGTTAGGGTTCGGGTGGTCCGATGTCTCGTCCGATCCGGCTGAAGACGCTGCCCCTCTTGCTGGCCCTCGTCTGCGGGCTCCTGATCGGCTGCACCTTCCTCGCCGAAGGACCCGAAGAGATCCTCGCGGCCCTGCCGCTGGTCGGCATCTGTCTCGCCCTCGCCTTCGACTTCTACCCTGGCGAGAAGCTCATCGCGCGGCTGGCGAGGCGCCGGCCGGCCCGCCGTCCGTCGCGCCGCCCCGTGATGGCCGGGCGCACCTCACCGCGGGTGCTGAGCCCGCGCGGCTCTGCCCTCCTGGCGTTCAACCTGGCGACGCGCCCACCGCCCGCCTCGTTCTCCGGCTGACGCGTTCCATCGCTGTTCGAGGCGGCCGCCACGGCCGCCCGTGCTCTGGTGCGCGCGGCCGCGCTCGTCGCAGGACGAGCTGAGAAACGCCATCGGTAAGCGCGACGGCGGGTCCGCCCTCGGTCGCGCGACGCCACGCGCCGTGCCGAACCGGCCGGCGTGCCCAGACGACCCAGAGATTGGGGAGAAACTGATGAAACTCATCACGCGTTCGCGTGCGGTCGTAGCGACCGTCGTAGCGAGCCTGGCCGTGTTGCCGGGTCTCGCATTCGCCCAGCCGCACCACGATGCCGCCGGGAAAGGCGCCGCGGCGCCCCGGAAGGTGGCGATCGATTTCGCCGCCGTGGCCGGCGGCAAGCCAGTGTCCTGCGCAAGGCCGATCACCGGCCTCGGCACGACCTCGAGGACCGCGCGGTTGACGGACCTCCGCTTCTACGTCGCCGACGTGCAACTGCTGCGCAAGGGGGGCGGGGCGGTCGACGTGACGCTGCCGACCGACTCGGAATGGGGCTACGCCAAGGGCGATGCGGCGGTGACGCTGATCGACCTCGAGAACGGGACCGGCAGCTGCGCGGTGGAAGGGACCAAGGGCATGAACGCCGTCGTCCGCGGCACCGTGCCCAAGGGCCGTTATGTGGGGGTCCGCTATAGCGTCAGCGTCCCCGACTCGCTCAACCACACCGACCTGACGACCACGCCGGCGCCGCTGAACAACGCCGCGATGGCCTGGTCCTGGCAGGCCGGCCGCAAATTCATGAAGGTCGAGGTCAGCGAAGACGGCGGCCCCGCCTGGGGATCGAAGACGTATTTCGTGCACGTTGGCAGCACCGGCTGCAAGGGCAACCCGGCGGCGGGCGAGAAGGCCGGCTGCAGCCTGCCCAACCGCGACGAGGTGACGCTGAGGACGTTCGACCCGGCCAGGCAGAAGATCGTGCTCGACCTCCGGGTCCTGCTCGCCGGCGTCGACGTGGCGGGCAACGCCGGCTCTATGGAAGGCATGGCCTCGATGGAGGGCATGAGCGCCATGGGGGGCTGCATGTCGAGCACCGCGTCGCCGGACTGCGGGCCGATCTTCAGGGCACTGGGGATGAGGCTCGGGACGAGGGAGACGACGACCCAGACGGCGTTCCGCGTCGTCGGGAGGTAGCCATGGCGCGGGATCGCGGCCGGGACCGTTCGGCGGTCCCGCGCCGCCTGCCCGGAAGGGTGGCGGCGCTGGCGGCGGCTCTCGCCGTCGGCGCCGCCCTCTACGGGCTCCAATCGGCGGGCGCGCTCGCTCCCCACAGCGACCCCGCCTGGACCTGGGCCCTGCCGGGCGGTATGCCGCAACCGCGGGTCCCCGCCGCCAATCCGATGAGCCGAGGGAAGGTGGCGATCGGACACCGGCTCTTCTACGACGCCCGACTCTCCGGCAATGGGACCCAGTCGTGCGCCACCTGCCATCGACCGCAGCTGGCGTTCACCGATGGCCGGGCGACGCCGGTCGGATCCACCGGCGAATCCCTGCCTCGCAACTCGCCGTCGATCGTCAACTCCGCCTATCGCTCGACCCTCACCTGGGCCAACCCGGCGCTGGTGACCCTCGAGAAACAGATGGAGGTGCCGCTCTTCGCCACCCACCCGGTGGAGCTGGGAGTCAACGACAAGAACAAAGGAGAGGTCCTGGGCCGGATCCGGCGGGACGGCTGGTACGCGAAGCGATTCCCGCAGGTCTTCCGCACGGCCAGGCGACCGATCAGCTGGACCAACGTGATCCGCTCGATCGCCGCCTTCGAGCGCAGCATCGTCTCGGCGGGCTCCAAATACGACCGCTACCTACGCGGCACTGCCACGCTGAGCACTCCCGAGCGACGCGGAATGGACCTGTTCATGGGCGAGGAAGCGGAGTGCCATCACTGTCACGGCAGCTTCCTCTTCGACGATCAGGACACCTATGTCGGCTCCCCTGTCGAACCCCTGAAATTCCACAACACCGGCATCTACAACGTCGGTGAAACCGGCGAATACCCGTATCCCAATCGCGGCCTCTTCGAAATCACCGGCAGGGCCAAGGACATGGGCGCCTTCCGGGCACCTTCGCTGCGCAACGTCGCCCGGACCGCGCCCTACATGCACGACGGCTCGGTCGCGACCCTGAAGGAAGTGGTCGACAACTACGCGGCGGGCGGCCGCGTGATCGCCGCAGGCCCTTATGCCGGCGACGGGCGTCGGAACCCGCACAAGGATCCGCTGATCCGGCAGATCGACCTGAGCGAGGAAGACCGCGCCGACATTGTCGCCTTCCTGCTGACGCTCACCGAACCGGATTTCTCGCAGGACCCGAGATTCGCGGATCCGTTCAAGCGTAAGCGCTGACCGAATATCGAAGGAGAAGCAATGATCAGATCTCGTTACAGCCGCCGGTCTCGCCTCGTCGGCGTACTCATGCTGGTCGGCCTGGGACTCGTGCTCCCGAGCACCGCCTCGGCCCATTCGGAAATCGTCGCCACGAGTCCTTCCGGGACGGCGAAGACGAGCCTCAAGCGGGTCACGGTGACTCTCAATGGCCCGATCCGCAGCGGCACCCTGGCGGTCTTCGGGCCATCCGGGCTCAAGGTCTCCAGGGGCGGCGGCAGTCGCGACGCGCACAACTTCAGCATGGTGAGCGTGGGGCTGAAATCGAACCTCGTCCCCGGCCGGTACACGGCAAGGGTGGGGTGGGTCGGTGCCGACGGCCACCGCCAGCATGCGACCTTCGGTTTCCGCCTTGCGCGCTGAAGAGCGGGGCCGATCGGTGACGGTTGCCGGGCGTGCCGGACCCGTCCGGAAGGCCCGGCGCGTCCGGTCGATCGTCGGGCTCGTCGCGGCGCTCGCGGCGATCCTCGCGCCGCCCGCCGCGGCTCACATCCAGGTTGGCCCGCCCGTCGCCGCGCCAGGCGACGCGGTCAGGTTCAGCGTGCTCGTCCCGGGCGAGCGGGCGCCGCACCGGACCCGCGAGGTGGTCCTCAAGGTCCCTGTGGGAGTGCTGCCCTACTCGTTCGGGTCGACGCCCGGATGGCAGCGGACGACGCAGGCGAAGCGCGGCGCGGTTGCGACGATCACCTGGAGGGGCATGGCGGAGCCCGATGGCTTCGTCGAGTTTTCCTTCCTCGCCGCGACGCCGGCGCGGACCGGGAGCATCGCCTGGAAGGCACTCCAGGTCTACGACGACGGCGAGGTGGTGCGCTGGATCGGTGGGCCCGGCTCCGAGGACCCCGCGCCGCTGACGACGATCACAGCCGACGCGCCGTTGCAGAACGCCGGCGGTGAGGGCACGGACGCCGGCGGTGCGGGCGAACCGGGCGCACCGGCAGCGTCCGCGGAGCCGACCGGTGGCGGCAGCGACAGCCTCGATCGCGGGCTGGCGATCATCGCCCTGGTGATCGCCGGTGCCGCACTCGGCCTGGCGCTGCGAAGGCGGCCGGTAGGACGACGAGCCGGCTAGCGCCCCGACCAAAGTCGCCGGCTGAAGGGTTTTGGTCGCCACAGGACCAAAACCCTTCAGCCGTGGGTCCTGGGGAAGGGATGCCGCCCCTTGGGGGCGGGTAGATTTCGTCACGGTGCCGATCTACGAGTTCGAGTGCGAGGAGTGCGGGGCGGGCTTCGAGGAGCTGGTCGCGGCGGGGACCGCGGCGGTCGCCTGTCCGGAGTGCGGGTCGGGGCGGACGCGGCGGCTGATCTCGGCGGTCTCGCCGCCCGGCAGGACGCCGCGGGGAGCGCGGGTGCGCTCCGACGAATCGAAGCGGCGCGAGCGGGTGGCGGCGCGGCAGGACCGGATCACGGAGTCGCGCAGGCGGCGGGCGGCGGGGGAGAAGCCGTGAGTGCCACCGATGCGGCGGCGCGGCGCGAGGAGCTGGTCGCGCTCTACAAGGAAGTCTCGAAGTGCACGAAATGCCCGCTGCACGAGACGCGCACGAAAGCGGTGTTCGGGGCGGGCAACGCCGATGCCGACCTGATGTTCGTCGGCGAGGCACCGGGTGCCGAAGAGGACCGCCAGGGACTACCTTTCGTCGGTCGCGCCGGGCAACTGCTGAACGAGCTGCTGGTGGAGATCGGACTGTCGCGCGAGGACGTCTTCATCTGCAACGTGCTGAAGTCGCGGCCACCGAACAACCGCGATCCGCAGCCCACCGAGATCGCCGCCTGCGAGCCTTACCTCTTCGAGCAGGTGCGGCTGATCGAGCCGCGCGTCGTCTGCACGCTCGGCAACTTCGCCACCAAGCTCCTGACCGGAAACCAGACCGGGATCACCCGCGTCCGTGGCACCCCGCAGACGCACGAGCTCGGCGGCCGCCCCGTCCACCTGCTGCCGCTCTTCCACCCGGCGGCGGCGCTGCGCACCCCGGCAGTCAAGGAACAGCTTCGTGGCGACTTTGCGACGATTCCGGCGCTGCTCGCGCAAGCGCTGCCGGAGCCGATGCCGAGCGCCGCCGAGATCGCCGCCGAGACGGCGGTCGAGGACGAGGAGCCACCGCCGCCCGCCGACCAGCTCGGGTTCTTCGGCGGACCCGACGGCGGATGAGCGACCGGCGCACCGAAACGCGCTCGGCGGCGGAGACCGAAGCCGTGGGCGCGCGCCTCGCGGAGCGGCTCGCGCCCGGCGACGTGGTCGTCGTCTCCGGTGAGGTCGGGGCGGGGAAGACGACCCTGATCCGCGGCGCCGCCCGCGCCCTCGGGGTGGTCGAGCCGGTCACCTCGCCGACCTTCACGATCGGCCAACGTTACGGCGGCGGGCGCCTGCCGATCTCCCACCTCGATCTCTACCGGCTCGAAGGCATGGAGGACGAGGACCCGGCCCTGCTCGACGATTACCTCGGCGGTGACGGTGTCGCCTTCGTCGAGTGGCCCGCCGCGGGCGCCGAGCGCCTCGGCCGGCCGGCGCTCGAGGTCCGCCTCGAGCACGCCGGCGAGGAGCGCCGCACGATCGAGATCGTCGGCTGACGTCCCGCGCCGGGCAATCGATCCGGTTACCCTGCGGCGAACCGCATCCGTGGCCGCCGGAAGGGGTTACGGGATGAATGCTGAAGGTTGAGAGCACGCACAGTCGAGAGAAGGGGAGTGGTTCGAGGATGAAGCAGGGAATGCTGTCGGTGCCGGCACTGGTCGCCGTGGTCGCCGGGATGCTGATCGGCGTCTCCTCGTCCGCGGCCCAGGCTCCCGCCCCGACGACCACGCAGGAAACCACCTCGGGCCCCGCCTACAAGCACTACATCGCCTGCGGGCTCTCGCGCAAGGCGAAGCCGGCGACCGTGTGCCCGGTCGGCAGCAAGAAGGGCGCGTTCTTCAAAAGCCTGAAGGCGGACGTCAAGTACACGGTCTGCGTGAAGTTCCCGAAGAAGGAACATCTCTGCACCGAAAAGCCGCAGGTCGCCGAACAGGGCACGCTCTACGTGAACAAGATCACCTCGACGACGCCGGGTCGCCACCAGGTGACCTGGTTTGTCAAGGGCAAGAAGGTCGGCACCTCCGTCTTCCGCGTGAAGTAGGCGGCGAGGGAGGCGAGCCCCCTGGTCGTCGTCGGCTTCGACACCGCGACCCCCGACACCGCCGCCTGCGCCTGGCGCGACGGCGAGGTGATCGCGGAGGCGCACCTCGGGCTCTCCGCGCGCGGGCGACCGCTGCACGCCACCGGGCTCCTGGCCGAGGTCGAGCGCTGTGTCGCGGCGGCCGGCGGTTGGGAGGGGGTCGACCTGGTCGCGGTCGGGCTCGGCCCCGGCTCGTTCACCGGCCTGCGGGTCGGGATCGCCACCGCCAAGGGCCTGACCCTCAGTCTCGGGCTGCCGGGGCGCGGCGTGTCGACCCTCGAGGCGCTCGGCGCCGGGATCGGCGCGGCGGGAGCGACCGGGGAGCGCCTCGCGGTCCTCGACGGATATCGCGGCGAGGTCTTCGTGGCACTCTACGACGCCGAGGGCACGACCATCTGGGAGCCCGCCGTGATGCGCCCGGAGGTGCTCGCGGAGCGGCTCGACCAGGTGGCCACGCCCCCGTCGGTCGCCGGTTCGGGGGCGATACGCTTTCGTGACGAGTTGGACGGAGCCGGCGGCATCCACATCCCGGACGACGCCGATCCCATCCACCGGGTCGCGGCGCGCCATATCTGCGCTCTGGCGGCGACGGGGAAGGGCTCCGAAGCGCTCGAACCGATCTACCTGAGACCTCCAGACGCGGAGCGTTGGCGTGAGCGAGATTCTTTCCAGAGAGCAGACTGACCGTCCAACCAGGGACGAGATCAGCGTGCGGCGGCTCGGCTACAGCGACCTGCCGAACGTGATCTCGATCGAGCGCCGCTCCTTCCCGACCCCGTGGTCGTTGGCGATGTTCGTGTTGGAGCTGTCGAAGCCCTCGGGGATCTGCCTGGGGGCGATGCGCGGCGGCGAGCTCGCCGGCTACGTCATCTGTTCCCGCTATGACCAGGTCTGGCACCTGATGAACGTTGCCGTCTCACCTGACCACCGCACCCGCGGGGTCGCCGGCGCGCTGCTGCGACGGCTCTTCGAGGAGGGGCGCAGCCAGCTGCCGTTCACGCTCGAGGTAAGGGTCTCCAACCACCGCGCGATCGGCATGTACGAACACTTCGGCTTCCGCTCCGCCGGCGTCCGTCCCCGCTATTACCACGACAACGGCGAGGACGCGCTGATCATGTGGCTGGACTGAAGTGGGCGGACCGAGGACCTGAGGACCCTGCCGTGCTGCTTGCGATCGAGACCTCCTGCGATGACACCTGCGCGGCGGTGCTCGAGGGCGGGCGAATCCTCTCCAATGTGATCTCCTCGCAGGCCGCCGCCCACGCGGGCTTCGGCGGCGTGGTTCCCGAGATCGCGGCCCGTCACCACCTGGAGCTCGCCGCCCCGGTGGTGGAAGCGGCGCTGGGGGAGGCCGGAGTGACCCTCGACGACGTCGACGCGGTCGCCGTGACCGCCGGGCCGGGGTTGATCGGCGCGCTTCTGGTCGGGGTCTCGACCGCGAAGGCGATCGCCGCCGCGCGCCGGCTGCCGCTGATCCCGGTCGACCACCTGCAGGGCCACGTCGCCGCCAACTTCCTCGAGCCGGAGCCGCTCGAGCCGCCGTTCCTCTGCCTGGTCGCCTCCGGCGGCCACACGATGCTGGCGGCGGTCCGCGATCACCGCGGCCACGAGGTCCTCGGCCGGACCCTCGACGATGCGGCCGGCGAGGCCTTCGACAAGTCGGCGCGCCTGCTCGGCTTCGGCTATCCCGGTGGGCCGCTGATCCAGCAGGAGGCCGAGGGGGGTGATCCCGAGGCATTCGAGATGCCGGTGGCGATGTCGCGGGATCCCGGCCTCGACTTCTCCTTCTCCGGCTTGAAGACGGCGCTCGTCTACCGCTGTCGCGAGCTCGGGCCCGAGGGCGTCGCCGAGCGCCGCGCCGACCTCGCCGCCTCCTTCCAGAAGGCCGTGGTCGACCAGCTCGTCGCCAAGCTACGGCGGGCGCTGAAGAAGGGTCGCTGGGACGCGGTCGCGCTGGGCGGCGGCGTCGCCGCCAACGGCCCGTTGCGCGCCGCCGTCGCCGAGCTCTGCGAGCGCCAGGGCGTACGCCTGAAGCTCGTACCGCTCGCGCTCTGCACCGACAACGCGGCGATGATCGGCTCCGCCGCCCGCTGGGCGACCCCCATCCCATATCCCCTCTACCTCGACTACGACGCCTTCGCCACCGGCGAACGCCCCGTTGATGGGCCGAAAACTCAAGGAGGGCTTGAGTTTTCGGCCCGTCAACAGGTGCGGTCATGAGGAACGCCGACGGAATCGAGACGCCGAAGGTGGTCGTCTACTCGCGGCCCGGTTGTCATCTCTGCGAGGTGGCGATCGAGCGGCTGGTCGCCCTGCACGGCGAGGGGTATCGCTTCGAGCTGCACGAGATCGACATCGAGAGCGACGAGCTGCTGCTGCGCCGCCACCTGGAGAAGATCCCGGTGGTCGAGATCGACGGGATCGTCGCCTCCGAGCTTGTATACGACGACGCAGGCGTGCGCTCCAGGCTCGATACTGTGGGGGCATGGCCGACGTGATCGACGAGATCGAGGCTGCCGGGCTGCCGGTCGAAGGCGAGCGCCTCTCGCTCGGCGTCGCCGCGCGCCTCTCGCGCTACCTGCAGGTGCTCACCCAGGCGCGCAAGATGGGCCGCGAGACGATCTCCTCGCAGGAGCTCTCCGAGTACACGCACATCAACCCGACGCAGATCCGCCGCGATCTCTCCGGCTTCGGCAAGTTTGGCAAGCGTGGGGTCGGGTACAACGTCGAGTCCCTGGTCCTCGAGATCCGCAAGATCCTCCGCACCGCGGGCCAGCACAACATCGCTCTCTTCGGTGCCGGCCACCTCGGCCAGGCGATCGCCTCGTCGGCGATCTTCGCCGACCACGGCTTCCAGGTCGTCGCCGTCTTCGACGTCGACGAGTCGAAGATCGGCACAGAGATCGGCGACGTCACCGTGCGGCCGTTGGACGAGGGTCTGGCGAAGGTGGTCGCCGAAGAGGACGTCGTCGTCGGGGTGCTCGCGGTTCCCGCCGCCGCCGCCCAGGAGGTCGCCGACCGGCTGGTCGAGGCGGGGGTGAAGATCATCTTCAACTACTCCGAGCAGCTGCTGCAGGTGCCGCCCGAGGTCACCGTCCATACGTCCAGCCCCGCCGTCGACCTGCTTTACGCGCTCTACTTCTACCTGGCCTAGCGGCCGCCCCTACGCTTTGACGCTCGATCTCGACGGCGCTCGCGAGCGATTCGAGGAATCAACCGATTTCACGATCGGGCTGGAGGAGGAGTTCGCGATCCTCGACCCGGGGACGCTGGAGCTGGTGCACCGCTACGAGGAGGTGAAGGCGGAGTGCGACCGCGACGAGGTGCTGGCCGAGTCGGCGGCGGGGGAGCTGATCGCCTCCGAGATCGAGATCCGCTCGGGGCGCGCCGAGCGCTTCGTCGAGGCGGTCGCCGCGCAGCAGGACCGTCGCGATCGGCTCTTCGCGCTGGTCGCGTCGATGGGGCTGGCGCTGGGGTCGATGGGCACGCATCCGTGGGCGAGCTACCTCGACCAGACGATCATCGACACGCCCCACTACAACCGGCTACGCCAGGAACTCGGTTACGTCGCCCAGCGCAACAACACCTGGAGCCTGCACGTGCACGTCGGGGTGCGCGGGGCGGACCGGGCGATCGCCGTCTGCGACCGGCTGCGCGAGCTCCTGCCGCCGCTGTTGGCGCTGTCGGCGAACTCGCCGTTCCTCGACCGTCGCGATACCGGCCTGGCGTCGGTGCGCTCGGAGATCTTCACCCGCACCTTCCCGCGCTGCGGCGTCCCTTCGCCGTTCGTCGACTGGGATACGTACAAGGGGTTTGTCGAGATGCTGGAGCGAACGAACTCGGTGATCGAGTCGACGCAGCTCTGGTGGAGCGTGCGCCCGCATCACAGCTTTGGCACGGTCGAGGTGCGGATCTGTGACGCGCAGACGCGCGGGGACGAGGCGAGCGCGCTCGCCGGGATGATCGTCGCCTGTATCGCCCAGACGGCGATCGATCTCGACGAGCGCGGGGCGGAGGCGTGGGTGCCGCAGGCCGATCGTGAGGTCGAAGAGAACCTTTGGCGCGCGATCCGTTACGGCGCCGGGGGCAAGATGATCGACTTCCAGGCGGGGAAGGAGGTCGAGACGCGCGCCGTCTTCGAGCGGCTCCTCGCCTGGACCGAGCCGGCGCGGACGAGCCTCGGCATCGACGTTGCGCTGCCGAAGTCGAACGGCGCCGAGCGGGCCCGTGCGGAGCTCCGCACGGGGGCCTCGCTCGAGGACGTCTACCGCGCCGCGGTGGCGGAGACGGCCCGCACGTATGCCCCCGGGCGCGTCGCCGGCTGACCCGCCTCACTTCCGTCTGAGCTGGGTCACAAAAGCCGTCGAACGCTCAAGGCTCCGAGCGCTCATATAGGCTGCCGCGCGGGAAATACCACCGGAGGAGCAGTGACTTGACCAGCTTTCTTAAGGAATACGGCGTGGTCGTCGCACTCGTTTGTGCTGGGGCCGCGGTTGCTTATGGGCTACTCGTAACGCAACGCCTGTTGTCCAAATCACCGGGCAACGACCGGATGCGTGAAATCTCGGGAGCCGTGCAGGAAGGCGCGCAGGCCTACCTGACGCGGCAGTACACGATCATCGGCGCGGTTGCGATCCCGATCGCGATCCTGCTGTTGCTGCTGCAGAACTACAAGACCGCGATCGGCTTCCTGATCGGAGCGGCGCTCTCCGGAGCCACCGGCTTCATCGGGATGAACGTCTCGGTCCGGGCCAACGCGCGGGTTGCCGAGGCGGCCCGGGGCGGCGTGCCGCCGGCGCTCGACGTCGCCTTCAAAGGCGGCTCGGTCACCGGCCTCCTGGTCGTCGGCCTGGCGCTGCTCGGCGTCGCCGGCTACTACGGGATCCTGGTCATCACCGGCTCCAGCGACAAGGAGGCGGTCGACGCCCTGATCGGCCTCGGCTTCGGTGGTTCCCTGATCTCGGTCTTCGCCCGCCTGGGCGGCGGCATCTTCACCAAGGCGGCCGACGTCGGTGCCGACCTGGTGGGGAAGGTCGAGGCGGGGATTCCCGAGGACGATCCCCGCAACCCGGCGGTGATCGCCGACAACGTCGGTGACAACGTCGGCGATTGCGCGGGGATGGCTGCCGACCTGTTCGAGACCTACGCGGTCACCTCGGTCGCCGTGATGCTCCTCGGCGTCCTCACCTTCAACGCCGAATTCGCCCGCGAGGTGGCGATCTATCCGATCGTCCTGGGCGGCATCGCGATCATCGCCTCGATCATCGGCGCGCTGACCGTGCGCACGGCGAGCGACCGGGTCGAGGGCGCGCTGTACCGAGGGCTCCTGATCTCCGGGCTGCTGTCGATCGCGGCGTTCTACCCGATCACCGACTGGATGATGAGCGAACCGCTGCGGGTCGGGTTCGCCAACGCGGCGGCGGAATCGGTGAGCGTGGCCGACCTCTGGCTCTGTGCCGTGATCGGCGTCGCCGTCACCGCACTGCTCTTCGGGATCACGGAATTTTATACGTCGACCCGGTTCCGGCCGGTGAAGATGATCGCCGAGGCCTCGGAGACCGGGCACGCGACGAACATCATCGCCGGCCTCGCGCAGGGCTTCCAGTCGACCGCCGCTCCGGCGCTGGTGATCGCCCTTGCGATCCTCGCCGCCAACCAACTGGCGGGCATCTACGGGATCGGGATCGCGGTGGTCGCCCAGCTCTCGCTCTGTGGTCTGATCGTGGCGCTCGACGCCTTCGGGCCGATCACCGACAACGCCGGGGGCATCGCCGAGATGGCCGATCTGCCGGAGGAGGTGCGCGACATCACCGACCCGCTCGACGCGGTCGGGAACACCACCAAGGCGGTGACCAAGGGTTACGCGATCGGCTCGGCGGCCCTCGCCGCACTGGTCCTGTTCGCCGCGTTCCGCAGCGAATTGGCCGACGAAGCGCCGGCCGGGTTCAACCTCAATTCGCTGTTCCACCTGACCAGCCCCGACGTGCTGATCGGGCTGATCGTCGGCGGGATGATGGTCTACCTGTTCGTGGCGTTCGCGATCGAGGCGGTCGGCCGGGCCGGCGGTCAGGTGGTCGAGGAGGTCCGCAAACAGTTCCGCGAGCACCCGGGGATCATGGAGGGGACGGAGAAACCCGAGTACGGGAAAACCGTCGCCATCGTCACCGCGGCGGCGCAGAAAGAGATGATCCTGCCCGCGCTGATCCCGATCGTCGTGCCGGTGATCGTCGGGCTCCTCAGCGTCGACGCGCTGGGCGGCCTGCTGATCGGCGTGATCGTGGTCGGCCTCTTCGCGGCGATCTCGATGACCGCCGGCGGCGGTGCCTGGGACAACGCGAAGAAGCTGATCGAGGACGGTGCCCACGGCGGCAAGGGCTCCGAGGCCCACGCGGCCTCGGTTACCGGCGACACCGTCGGCGACCCCTACAAGGACACGGCAGGCCCGGCGATCAACCCGATGATCAAGGTCGCCAACATCGTCGCGATCCTGATCATCCCGATCGTTCATTTCTAGGGAGGGGCTGGGGCCTGACGGAGGGACGGCCGCGGATCGCGGCCGTCCCTCCGTCCGAGTCACCTCCCGGGCGCCTCATGGCGCTCCTGGCAGGCTGTGAGCGCCATGAGGCGCCCGGGACGGCAGGAGGCAGGACTCCCGTCACGGTCCTGCGCGAGAGAAGCCACACCTCGCCCCGATCCGTGACGAAGAAGCCGGGAACGTCACCCTTCCCGGATCCTTTCGTCCGTCCCCGGGTCCGAGAGGAAGGCCCGGAGACGCGCTGCGTGCCTTTTCCACCGTATGGGGTGGAAAAGACACGCAGCGCGTCCGTGACGGTTGGACAGCACGGGAGGAAGCGTGGAGTTCCCACGGTCTTCGTCACGAGGTCGGACATCGGTGACGGATCCATGACGCTCCCGTGATCCTCCGGCGGGCCTTCCTTCACCCCCCGCGCCCTCGGCCGTCTCGGCCACGGCCAGCCCGGGCTGTGGACGAGACGGCCGCATCCCTTCCGGGCGGGCGACAGCTTCAGACGGCCCCATCCCTTCCCGGGCCCCGGCCCTTCCCGGGCCCCGGCCCGGCACCCGCGCATCTCGTCCAGAGCGGGCGGCCGGAATCCGCCTTGTTAGCCTTTTCCCGTATGAAGCGGGGGCTCTTGAGTGCTTGGCGGGCGTTGACCTGGCCTTGGCGGCGCTTTCCGAGGACCGTCGGCGGGGCGACCGGGCTCTTTGCGGTGCTCTGCTTCCTGGTGGTCGGGTCGAACGCCTACATCCTGTTGAGCACCGACGGCGAGGCGACCGGTGACGTCGCCGACGTGCCACCGGCCGAAGTGGCGATCGTCCCCGGTGCGCTGGTCCAGCCCGACGGCCGCATGAGCGGGATGCTCGCCGACCGGGTCAAGGAGGCCTCGCTGCTCTGGCACGCGGGCAAGGTGGGGAAGATCCTCGTCTCCGGTGACCATCACACCTGGGCCTACGACGAGCCCGACACGATGCGCAAGGCGCTGGTCCACGACGGGGTGAAGCCGGAAGACATCTTCGAGGACCACGCCGGCTTCGATACGTGGGCGACGATGGTGCGGGCCCGCTCGATCTTCGACGTTCGCGATGCGGTGGTAGTCACCCAGGGCTTCCACATGCCGCGCGCGCTCTACCTGGCCGAAGCAGCAGGGATCCGCGTCACGGGTCTCCTCGCGGACCAGCACCAGTGGGGCTACCAGGGCACCCGCAGCGAAGTTCGCGAGGTATTCGCGCGTGTCAAGGCGCTCTGGGACACGACGGTCGACACCCCGGCGATGGCCGGTCCGCGGATCCCGATCCAGACCGCCGACGGGCGCGAAAGCTGGGGTCCGGCCCCGCCTCCGGGCACGCCCCCGGCGGGCTCGCCCGATTCACGGACCACGGCCGCCCACCTGGACCAGCGGGCGGCGGAATTCCGCCGGCGCCACGCCTAGCGATCGGCGAGCGACAGATCCCGCCCCGCCGGCCCGGGAACATGCCGGCAACGTGCGTATATTCGGGAACGTAGCTCCTGTCCACACACACTCCTGAATGGCCCAGCGGATTCCAAGAGACGAGTCGCTGAGTCGCGTCCACGGCGTCGGGGCGCTGTTCTCCGCCGCCTACGGGAACGTCGGCTCGTCGATCTACTACGCCCTCGGTGTCACCGCCGCGTTCGCCCTCGGGCTGACGCCGGTCGCGTTCGTCATCTCCGGGCTGATCTTCGCGGCCACCGCCGCCACCTACGCCGAGGCGACCGTGATGTACCCGGAAGCCGGTGGCTCCTCGAGCTTCGCCCGCCATGCGTTCAACGAGTTCGTCAGCTTCGTCGCGGCCTGGGGGCAGATGCTCAACTACACGATCACGGTCGCGATCTCATCCTTCTTCGTGCCGCACTATCTCGCCGTCTTCTGGCCTGCCCTGGGGCACAGCCCGGGCGATGTGATCGGCGGCGCCGCCTTGGTCGTCGGGCTCGCGTTGCTGAACATCCGGGGCACCGAAGAGTCCTCGAAACTGAACCTGATCCTCGCCGTTGCCGATCTCGCCACCCAGGTGGTGCTGGTCGGGATCGGGATCGTCCTCGTCTTCTCCCCACAGGTCCTGGTCGACAACGTCCACCTCGGCGTCGCCCCGACCTGGAGCAAGTTCGCGCTCGGGATCGCCGTCGGGATGATCGCCTACACCGGGATCGAGACGATCTCCAACATGGCCGAGGAGGCCAAGGACGCCGCCCGCACGATCCCCCGCAGCGTCGGCCTCGTGGTTGCCGCCGTGCTCGGCCTCTACCTGCTGATCCCGGTGGTCGCGCTGTCGGCGATGCCGGTCGTCCACACCGCGGCCGGTTATCACACCGAACTCGGCTCGAAGTTCGCCGACGACCCGATCCTCGGCATCGTCGAGAACCTCGGCCTCTCCAACGGCCCGACCGAAGTGCTGCGCTATTACGTCGGCGTCCTCGCCGCGGTGATTCTGCTGATCGCCACCAACGCCGGGCTGATCGGCGTCTCCCGGCTCACCTACTCGATGGGCCAGCACCGGCAGTTACCCGAGGGCCTGCGCCAGGTCCATCCCAAGTATCGGACCCCCTACATCGCGATCATCATCTTCGCCGGCGTCGCGATCATCACCATGCTGCCCGGCCAGACCAACTTCCTGGCGACGATGTACTCCTTCGGCGCGATGCTCAGCTTCACCATCGCCCACATCGCGGTGATCAAGCTGCGCAAGACCCACGGGCACGTGGAGCGCACCTGGAAGCCACCCTTGAACATCCACGCCTTCGGCTTCGACCTCCCGATGACCGCGGTCCTGGGCGGGCTCGGCACCTTCGCCGCCTGGATCGTGGTGATGGCGCTGAACCCCTCGACGCTGTTCGTCGGCACCGGCTGGATGATCGCCGGGATCGTCGTCTACGTCCTCTACCGCCGCAACCAGGGGCTGCCGCTGACGCGTACGGTGAAGGTGGTCCTACCGGAGCCGCTGGGCGTCGAGGAGGTCGAGTACCAGTCGATCCTGGTCGCCTTCGAGGACCACGAGGCCTTCTCGCCGGAGATGGTCGCCACCGCGGTCAAGCTCGCCTCCAAGCGGCGGCGCGGCATCCACGTCCACTCGATGATGACCGTACCCACCGACCTGCCGCTGGACGCCGAGCTGCCCGATGCCGAAGCCGAGGCCCAGCGCCGGGTCGAGGAGGCGAAGCTGATCGGGGGCGCCCGCGTCACCGGGCACGTCGCGCGCGTCCGGCCGGGGCAGGCGGGCTACTCGGTCGCCGAGGAGGCGGCGGAGATCCAGGCGGCGGCGATCGTCGTCGGCCTGCGTTATCGCAACGGTGTGCCGCAGTACGACAAGACCCTGCAGACGGTGCTCGGCGAGCGGCCCTGCCGGGTGATCGTCGTCTCCGAACCGCCCGACAAGCCGGCCACCGTCCTCGGCCCCAGCGGCGCGCTCGTGCAGGCGACGTCGTGAACCGGGACCGCGCCTACCACGGCGCGATCAAGGGCTTCTCGCTCGCCTTCGTCGCGATCGGCGTGCTGCTGCTCGTCGTCACCCTCGTCAACGGCGGCGGGCCGGCCTCGATCGGCTTTCTGATGGGGATTCTCTTCGTCGCCGTCGGCGTCGGCCGTTTCTGGATCGCGAGTAGGCAGTCGCGATGAAGGTCCCTGCCGGCGCGACCCGGAAGGGAAAGCTGCGTCGCGGCCTCGGCGTGCCGTGGCTGTTCGCCGCCGCCTACTCGGCGGTCGGCTTCTCGATCTACTTCGCGCTGGGGGTGGTCGCCGAGCGCGGCCTCGGCCTGACGCCGCTGATCTTCCTCGTCGCCGGGCTCCTCTTCGGGCTGACGACGCTCTCCTACGTGGAGGGCGGCGCAATGTTCCGCGAGCGCGGCGGCTCCTCGGCCTTCGCCCGTCACGCCTTCAACGAGCTGATCGCCTTCATCGCCGGCTGGGCGATCCTGCTCGACTATCTGATCGTGATCGCCCTGGCGGCGATCAGCGTGCCGCACTACCTGGTCCCGATCTGGGGCGGCTTCGACGACCACGGCACCGAAATCATCGTCGCCGCGGCGGTGATCGTCGGCGCCTGCCTCCTGAACATCTTCAACGTCACGGGGCGCGGGCGACAGCGCACGCTCGCCTTCATCGCGCTCGCCGACCTCGCCCTGCAGCTGACGGTGATCGTGGTCGGCGCGATCGTCGTCATGCATCCGGATCGCCTGACCGAACAGATCGACCTCTTCAGCCACCCGAGCCTGCGCGACATCATCTACGCGGCGGTTCTCGCGATGCTCGCCTACGCCGGGATCGAGGCCGCCGCCGACCTTGCCCCGGACATCGAAGTGGGGCGGCGCGACCTCAAGCGGATCGCCAGCCTCGGGGCGATCGCGGTGCCGCTCGTCTACGCCGGGATGGCGGCGATCGCGCTGATGGCGGTCCCGGTGGTCGCCGGCCCGCACGGTCCCCAGACGGCCCTCGGCCACCAGTACATCCAGGAACCGGTGCTGGGCGTCGTCTCCGCCTTCCACCCGCACTGGCTGTCGGAGCTGATGCGGTGGGTGGTGGCGCTGGTTGCGGCGCCGGTCCTGTTCTGGGCGGCGACGACCTCGATGCTCGGCGTCTCCCGGCACACCTACACGCTGGCGATCAACCGCCAGATCCCCAGCTGGCTGGGCAAACTCGAGCGCCGGCGGGCGACGCCCTACGTCGCGATCACGATCTGCGGGCTGATCGCGCTCGGCCTGGTGGCCGAGATGGGGATCAAGGTCCTCGCGGGCCTCTATGCCTTCGGCGCGACCCTGGCGATCACGATCGCCCACCTCTCGATCATCCGCCTGCGGGTGAAGATGCCGGACGCACGCCGCCCGTTCCGCATCCCCTGGGGCATGGCCTGGGGGACGGCGCAGCTGCCGATCCCGGCGATGATCGCGGCCCTCGCCAGCGGCGGTGCCTTCCTCAGCGTGCTCGCCTTCCACTCGACCGCCCGCTGGGTGGGGATCGGCTGGATGGCCTTTGGCCTCACCTTCTACGTCATCTACCGCAAGGTCTTCGAGGGGACCTCGCTGACCCGGCGCGTCTCGGTCGGCGAGGCGGCGCTGACCAAGCAGATCCCGGAGGTCGAATTCTCGAACCTCCTCGTGCCGGTCTTCGGGACCAAGCTCGACGACGACATCGTCGCCACCGCCGGGCGTCTGGCCGCCGCCGAGCGGGAGGAGGGAGGGGGCGACGCCGAGTCCCACCTCGAGCTTGTCTACGTGATCGAGGTGCCGCTGAGCCTGCCCCTCGACGCCGAGCTGCCGCCGGACCGCGAGGCGCGGGCGCGGCGGGCGCTGGAGCGGGCGCGCGAGGTGGGGGAGGAGTACGAGGACGTCGAGGTCTCCACCGAGGTGATCCGCGCGCGTCGCATCGGCGCCGGGATCGTCGAGGCGGCCCGCCGGGCGAACTCGGAAGCGATCATCATCGGCGGCGAGCCACCCTCGAAGATCCGTGGTGGCGGCAAGTTCGGCGGCATCGGCGCCGCCAAGCCGGCGGAGATCGGTGCGGCAACCGAGTACGTGCTGAAAAAAGCCCCGTGCCGAGTGCTCCTGACGGCGCCGCCGGAGCCGGAGTCGGAGGGCGTCGTCGATGACTTCGGAACGAGCCCCGACGGCGACCGATCGGCCGCGGTCTAGACGGCTGATCCGCGCGCGTGAGCTCGCCCCCACTGCTCCTTATGCGGGAATAGTGGTGGTGAGAGCAGTCGGCACCCGGGGACGTCTCCACCCCCTCAGGCTGTCGCCCGAAAGCCCCGGCCCCTGCAGCCCGACGCCTCGAGAGGGATGCGACCCCTTTGAAGCTGTCGCCCGCGGGGAGGGCCCCGGCCCCCCTCGAGCTGTCGCCCAGGGCCACAAGGGATGCGGCCGCCTCGAGCTGCCGCCCACTGCGAAGAGGGATGCGGCCGTCTCGTCCACGGCCCTGGCAGGCTGTGGCCGTGGCCGAGACGGCCG
>JAFDWO010000121.1 GCA_018268415.1 Actinomycetota bacterium
GCGTTCCGTACTTTGACCCTGCCATGGCAGGGTCAAAGTACGGAACGCGTCCGTGACGGTTGGACAACACGGGAGGAGGCGTGGAGTTCCCTACGTCTCCGTGACGGGGTCTCTCTTTCCGTGACGGTCCCGTCACGGAACGGTCGCACCCTCCGGCCCCCGGGGCCGGGATCGGGGGGTCCGTGGGACGCGCGTCGAGTTTTGGTTGCTGAGCAACCGAAACTAAACACGGAGGTCCTTGAGCAATCGGAGGGTCGGGAGGAAGGGTGACGTTCGCGACGTCTTCGTGACGGGGTCCCGGTCCGGTGAGGGATCCGCCACACCTCCCGACCCCCGGGCCGGGATCAGGGGGATCCGTGGGACGCGCGTCCCGGATCCGTGGGAGCGCCGTGTCCCTCCCGTGAGGGATCCGCCTCACTCGCCCGCACCCTCCCCCGGGGGCCCTCCGTGCTTCCCCCGCCCGCTCCCCGCACCCGCGGCCGTCTCGGCCACGGCCACAGCCTGCCCGGGCCGTGGACGAGACGGCCGCATCCCTTCCGCCATGAGCGACAGCTCGAGGGGGCCGCATCCCTTTCGCCCTGGGGCGTCAGCTCGAGGGGGCCGGGGGCCCTTCCTGCGGGGCGTCAGCTCGAGGGGGCCGGGGACCCTTTCCCACGGGCGGCAGCTTGAGGGGAGCCCATCCCTTCCCCGCGGGCGCCAGCCTGCGGCGCCGCGGATCTTCCGGCCCTCAGCCCAGGCCGAACTCGGCGCGGCGATCGGCCGGGACGAGGTCCCGGAACTCCTCGTGCTTCCCGATGTAGCCGCTGACGAAGGGGCAGAACGGGACCACCCGCAGCCCCTCCTCACGGGCATCGCGCAGGGCCCGGTCGATCATCCGGCCCGCCAGGCCCTCGCCTTTGTGGCCCGGGAAAGTCTCGGTGTGGGTGAAGGAGATGGTCCCCGGCTGCTTGACGTAGTCGGCGATCGCCGCGGCCTCCCCGTCGATCCGGACCTCGTAGCGCGACTGCTCCTTGTTGTCGATGACCTCGGGTGACGTCGGCATGCGGCAACGGTATCTGTCACGGACGGTGGAGCATCCGCCCGCCGAGCAGCTCGGTCACGGTGACGAGGCGCAGGCCGCGCCGCTGGAGGCCTTCGACGATGCCGCCGATCGCCTCCACCGTCTGCGGGTGGTGACCGCCGTCGTGCAGGAGGACGATCGAGCCGGCCTTGGTGCGCCGCACCACGCGTTCCCGGATCGCGGCGGCGCCCGGGTGCTTGTCGTCTTCGGAGTCGAGCGTCCAGAAGACCAGCTGGAGCCCGTTGGTCCGCGCCGCCGCCTTCTCGTTGCGATCGAGTTCGCCGTAGGGCGGGCGGAACAGGCACGGCGTGAAGCCGGTGGCGGCGCGGATCGCCGCCTGGGTCGACGCGAGCTCGCCCTCGCCGGGGTCGACCGGGTGGTCGAAGGAGTGGTTGCCGATCTCGTCGCCGAGAGCGAGGATCTGGCGCATCAGCGCCTCGCGGCCGCGCACGTGCCGCCCCTCCTCGAAGAAGGTGGCGTGGGCGCCGAGGCGATCGAGCGTCGCCAGGATCGCCGGGGTCTGGGTGCGGCTCGGGCCGTCGTCGAAGGTCAGCGCGACCTCGTCGGCCGCCCGCGCCGGGGGCGGCCCTTCCCTGACGATCGCGCCCGGCCGCGAAGTGCACCCGTACGGTTCCTCTCCCGCTCCGACCACGGTCCCGCCGTCGGTCCTGCCCCA
Organism: Actinomycetota bacterium; assembly: GCA_018268415.1. Classification (GTDB taxonomy): domain Bacteria; phylum Actinomycetota; class Thermoleophilia; order Solirubrobacterales; family 70-9; genus VAYN01. Next base: position 1,737 of record JAFDWO010000121.1, read on the forward strand.
CGCCGTCGCCGCCCCGAAGAGCCCGAGCGCGACGCCCAGCAGCGCCGCCCAGCGCAACGTCACCCTCCTCGCTGAAGCAGCGTGGTGGCATGACAACCAAAAAGGCTTCAGCCGACGCCGGCGCGCCCGGGTCACGAGCTCATCTGCGCCATCTGCTCGCGCAGTGAGTCGAGCAGCTGCGGCGCCGCCTGCGCCTGTGGGATCAGGCCGTGGTCGACCAGCATCGCGTCGGAGACCAGCCGCACGTCGACGCCGTGGTCGGGCCGCCCGGCGAGGTCGACCACTACCGCGTCGCCCGCCCCGAGCTCACCCTCCTCGACGATCTTCAGGTAGGCACCGGGGCGCGAGGCGCGGGCGAAGCGACGCACGAAGCCCGGGTCCTGCATCTTCAGCGCCAGCTTGAAGCACGGCAGGCGCGGCTGGACGACCTCGAGCAGCGTCGTCCCGATCCGCCAGCGCTCACCGAGGACGGCGCCGGAGACGTCGACGCCTTCGGTGGTCAGGTTCTCGCCCCAGGCACCGGCCCCGAGCGAACGCCCGAGCTCCCCTTCCCAGAGCCGCGTCTCCTCGATCGCGTACGCGTAGACCGCCTTGTTGGGGCCGCCGTGCACGGTCAGGTCGGCCTGGCGATCCCCGTCGAGGTTGACCCCGCGCACCCTCACCCGACCCTCGACCGGGTCCTTCCAGATCGCCGTCTCGACGATCCGCGACCCCGTGTCGATCGGCCTCGGGGTGCCGACGTTGACGCTGACGAGGCGGCCGCGGGATGGGTCGTCGCGGGGGCCATCCATGGACGACATCTTCGCAACCCGCGGCGACCCCGCGGCGACCCCGGTTACGCGCGGGACGGCTCCCGTACCTCGCTGTACTCGTAGAAGCCACGCCCGGACTTGCGGCCGATGCGGCCCGAGGCGACCATCCGCTTCAGCAGCGGCGGCGGCGCGTACTCGGTCTGCTTGAACTCCTCGTAGAGGGAGTCGCCGATCGCGTAGAGGACGTCGAGGCCGATGAAGTCCGCAAGCGTGAGCGGCCCCATCGGGTGACCACAGCCCTGCTTCATCCCCTCGTCGATGTCCGCGGCGGTGGCGAAGCCTTCTTCGTACATCCGCACCGCCGCCATCAGGTAGGGCACGAGCAGCATGTTGACGATGAAGCCCGAGCGGTCCTTGGTGACGATCGCGCGCTTGCCGATGCGCTCGGCGAGCTCCTTGGCCGCCTCCAGGGTCTCCTCGGAGGTGTCGAGGGCGACGACGACCTCGACCAGGCGCATCACCGGCACCGGGCTGAAGAAGTGGAGGCCGAGGACGCGCTCGGGGCGCGGCAGGCCGGCGGCCAGCTGGGCGATCGGGATCGAGGAGGTGTTGGAGGCGATCAGCGTGTCGGAGGAGACGATGCCGGCCACCTGGGCGAGGATGTTCGCCTTCAGCTCGGCGTTCTCGGGCACCGCCTCGATCACCAGGTCGGCGTCGGCGATGGCTCCGAGCTCGGCCGTGTAGTCGATCCGGCCATGGATCTCCGCCGCCTCGTCCTCGCTGACCTTGCCGCGCTCGACCGCGTGGCCGAGGGACGTGCTGATCCGCTTGTGGGCCGCGCCGATCGCGGTCCCGTCGATGTCACGGACGACCACCGGCAGGCCGGCGCGCGCCACCGACTCGGCGATCCCCGACCCCATCAGCCCGCCGCCGAGGACGGCGACCTTCTCGATGCTCATCTGTTCTCCTCAGATAGGTGGCTTGCAGATAGTAGGAATACAGCCTTGTTTATCGCACGGCAAACCCGAACCCCCCGGTTCGGTTATGGCCCGGGATCAGGCGGCCGGGAGCAGGTCGTGGAAGACGAAGCCGTCGCGCTCGACGGTCTCGCCGTGTGCCACCGCGACCGGCGCGGAGAAGATCGGGCCAGCGGTAACGAAGGTATGGAACTCGCCGTTCTCGCCGCACGGGTCGACACCGGCGGGGAGGTCGCGGAGGAGGTCGGCGTCGAAGGCGCGGCCGGCGAAGGAGGGGTCGAGCCGGCGCGGGTCGACGCAGACGAGCGTCGCCGCGAAGCCGGCCTCGACGAAACGCGCGGCGAGCGCGGCGGTGTCACGTCCCCAGAGCGGGAAGGTCGCCCGGCGGCCGACCGCCGCGAGCCGCTCCTCGCGGTAGGCGCGGATGTCCTCCAGGAAGAGGTCGGCGAAGGCGAACTCCTCCACCGCGGCCAACGGCGGTGAGTCCAGGGCGGCGGCCATCCGTTCCTCGTAGACCTCGTTGACGCAGGCAGCGGGGATGAGGGCCTCGACGAGCGGCACCCCGACCGCCGCGGCCTGGGCCTCGAGCAGCGAGCGGCGGACGGCGTGCATGCTGACCCGGTCGTAGTCCTCGGTGAGGGTGGTCAGCAGGGAGGCCGGCTCGACACCCAGCTCCTCGCGCATCACCCACAGCGCCAGCGCCGAGTCCTTGCCACCGCTCCAGGAGAGCGCGACGCTCATCGCGTGTACTCCCGCAGGTAATCGATCCCGGCGATCGCCCGCGAGCCATACCAGGAGGTCATCTCGCCGTCGATCAGGCCGACCTTCGCTCCCGGGACGAGCGCCGCGACCTCCTCCACATGGTGCTCCTTGAAGTGGAAGGGCTCCGAGGAGAGCAGCACGCGATCCACGTTGAGAAAATCGGCGAGATCGACCTCCGGATAGCGAACCCGTAGACCTTGGTCGCCTTGTGGGCTACCAACCTCCACGGGTTGCGCGGCGTCCCAGTTGAAGAGCGCCAAGGTCTGCGCGATGTAGGTGTCGGAGGCGACCGTCATCCACGGATCTCTCCAGATCAGGTACAGCACCAGCTGGTCGGGGCGGTCGTCGACCCGCGAGACCGCGGCTTCGAACCTCGCGCACAGCGCCTCCGCCTGCGCCTCGCGATCGAACTCCCTCCCCATCTGCCGGTAGAGATCGAGGTTGTCGCGCGGGGCGAGTGGGTGGGTCACCACCACGTTCGGGACGAACTCCGCCAGGGCTTCCGCGTCCTCTTTCCTGTTCTCGTCGACGTTGACGACCACGTGGGTCGGTTCGAGCTCGCGGATCTTGTCGAACTTCAGATCCTTGGTCCCTCCCACCTTCGGGATCGTCTTCACCGTCTCCCAGGGATGGATGCAGAAGCCGGTCCTCCCCACGACCTGCTCGGACAGGTCGAGGTCGCAAAGAAGCTCGGTGATGCTCGGGACCAGGGAAACGATCCGCACAGCCACGCGACGTTACCTACATGTTGCGCCGGTACTCGCCGCCCACCTCATACAGGGCGCCCGAGACCTGGCCCAACGAGGCGAACTTGACCGCCTCCATCAGCGCCGCGAAGACGTTGCCGCGCTCCCGCGCCACGCCCTGCAGGTGGGCGAGCGCGGCATCGCGGCCCGCCGTCCCGAGCTCCTGGAAGCCCCGCGTCGCGGCGATCTGGTCGTCCTTCTCGGCGTCCGTGGAGCGCATCAACTCGACCGTGTCGATCGCCTCTCCCTTGCCCTCCTCGGGCAGGTAGGTGTTGACGCCGATCAATGGCAGCGTGCCGTCGTGCTTGAGCCGCTCGTAGTACATCGACTCTTCCTGGATCTTTCCCCGCTGGTACATCGTGTCCATCGCGCCGAGCACGCCGCCGCGCTCGGAGATCCGCTCGAACTCCTCGTAGACCGCATCCTCGACCAGGTCGGTGAGCGCCTCGATCGCGAAGGAGCCCTGCCACGGGTTCTCGGTGAAGTTGAGGCCGAGCTCGCGGTTGATGATCAGCTGGATCGCCACCGCGCGCCGCACCGACTCCTCGGTCGGCGTGGTGATCGCCTCGTCGTAGGCGTTGGTGTGGAGGCTGTTGCAGTTATCGAAGATCGCGTAGAGCGCCTGCAGCGTGGTGCGGATGTCGTTGAAGCTGATCTCCTGCGCGTGGAGGCTCCGGCCGCTCGTCTGGATGTGGTACTTCAGCATCTGGCTGCGCTCGCTCGCGCCATAACGTTCGCGCATCGCCCGCGCCCAGATCCGCCGCGCCACCCGGCCGATCACCGCGTACTCGGGGTCCATCCCGTTGGAGAAGAAGAAGCTCAGGTTGGGCGCGAAATCGTCGATGTCCATGCCGCGCGCGAGGTAGTACTCGACGATCGTGAAGCCGTTGGCGAGGGTGAAGGCGAGCTGGGAGATCGGGTTCGCCCCGGCCTCGGCGATGTGGTACCCGCTGATCGACACCGAGTAGAAGTTCCGCACCCCGTTGGCGACGAAGAATTCCTGGACGTCGCCCATCATCTTCAGCGCGAACTCGGTCGAGAAGATGCAGGTGTTCTGCGCCTGATCCTCCTTGAGGATGTCGGCCTGGACGGTGCCGCGGACCTTGCGCAGGGTCTCGTCCTTGATCCGCGCGTACTCGTCCGCGTCGAGGACGTCGGCGCCGGTGACGCCGAGCAGGCCGAGCCCGAGGCCATCGTTCCCGGGCGGCAGCTCGCCCTTGTATTCGGGGCGCGGCCTGCCCGCGAAGATCTCGTCGAGCTTGCGCTCGGTCGCCTCCCACCGCCCGCTCTCCTTCAGGTGCTTTTCCACCTGCTGGTCGACCGCGGCGTTCATGAAGAAGGCGAGGATGATCGGCGCCGGCCCGTTGATCGTCATCGAGACCGAGGTGGTCGGCTCGCAGAGGTCGAAGCCCGAGTAGAGCTTCTTCGCGTCGTCGAGGGTGGCGATCGAGACGCCCGAGTTGCCGACCTTGCCGTAGATGTCGGGGCGCTCGTCGGGGTCCTCGCCGTAGAGCGTCACCGAGTCGAAGGCGGTCGAGAGGCGCGCCGCCGGCTGTCCCTGCGAGAGGTAGTGGAAGCGGCGGTTGGTGCGCTCCGGCGAGCCCTCGCCGGCGAACATCCGGGTCGGGTCCTCGCCCGCCCGCCGGTAGGGGAAGACGCCACCGGTGAAGGGGTAGGAGCCGGGCAGGTTCTCCTTCATCAGGAACCGCAACCGCTCGCCCCAGTCCTTATAAGGGGGTGGCGCGATCTTCGGGATCTGCTGGTGGGACAGCGACTCGCGGTAGTTCGGCCCGGTGATCTCCTTGCCGCGGACCTCGTAGCTGAAGCTCTCGGCGGTGATGCCCTCGATCCGCCGGTCCCAGTTGCGCAACAGGCCGACCGCCTCGGTGCCGAGGGCGGCCAGCGCCTCGTTGTAGGCGCGGCGCAACGCCGCGTGCTCGCCGGCGCCGAGCGCGGCCTCCGGATAGCCGTCCAGCGGCGCTGGCAGCTCCGCGTCGTGGAGCGCCTTCAAGGCCTCGTAGAAGTGCTGCGCGGTCGCCGCGGCGACCGCGAGGCCCTCGACGCCCTCGTTGATACCTCGCCCCTGCTCGGCGATCTCGGCGAGGTAACGGACCCGCTTGCCGGGGATCAGGGCGTTGCCGCGCGGTTCGTGGTCGGTGGGGTCGATGCCGGGGTCGAAGCGCTCGGGCTCGTCGCCACCGGCCCGCTCGGCCAGCGCCCGACAGAGCTTCACGAACATCCAGGTGACACCAGGGTCGGCGAACTGGCTGGCGATCGTCGGATACACCGGCACCTCGTCGTCGGGCTGATCGAACGCGACCCGGTTGCGGCGCCACTGTTTGCGCACGTCACGCAGCGCGTCGGCGGCTCCCTGCTTGTCGAACTTGTTGATGACAACCATGTCGGCGAGATCGAGCATGTCGATCTTCTCCAGCTGCGAGGCGGCGCCGAACTCGCTGGTCATCACGTAGACGGGCAGGTCGACGAGGTCGACGATCTCGGAGTCCGACTGGCCGATGCCGGCGGTCTCGACGATCACCAGGTCGAACCCGGCGGCCTTGAGGAAGGCGACCGCGTCGGCGAGCACCGCGGTCGTCGAGAGGTTCTGGCGCCGGGTCGCCATCGAGCGCATGTAGAGCTGCTCGTGGCGCAGGCTGTTCAGCCGGATCCGGTCGCCGAGCAGGGCGCCACCGGTGCGCCGCCGGGTCGGGTCGACGGCGAGCACCGCGATCCGCAGGTCGGGGAGGTGCGCGGCGAAGCGCGAGAGCAGCTCGTCGGTCACCGTCGACTTGCCCGCGCCGCCGGTGCCGGTGACGCCGACCACGGGGACGCCCGCGCCCTTCACCGTCCACTCGGCGCGGAGGCGCTCGAGCTCTTCGTCGCCGATCACGCCGTCCTCGAGCGCCGACAGCATCCGCGCCACGCCGAGATCGTCGGTACGGCCCTCCTCGGGCACGACGGAGGGCAGCTGTTGGGAGCGTGCCCGCTCGACCAGGTCGTCGATCATCCCGACCAGCCCCAGGTTCATCCCGTCGTTGGGGTGGTAGATCCGCTCGACGCCGGCGCCCTCGAGATCGGCGATCTCCTCCGGCGTGATCGTCCCGCCCCCGCCGCCGAAGACGCGAATGTGATCGGCCCCGAGCCCCGCCAGCATCTCCACCGCGTACCTGAAGTACTCCGTGTGCCCGCCCTGGTAGGAGCTGATCGCGATCCCGTCGGCGTCCTCCTGGATCGCCGCCCGGACCACGTCACGGACGCTGCGGTTGTGGCCGAGGTGGACGACCTCGGCACCGCTGTCCTGGATCAGCCGGCGCATCACGTTGATCGCCGCGTCGTGACCGTCGAAGAGCGAGGCGGCGGTGACGAACCGCAGCGGCAGCTCGTCGGCGCCCTGGGCGGCAGCGGCGCTGCGAGGGTCGTCAGCAGTTAGTCGAGTCATGGATAGTAGGAATACCACATAAATCGCGAGGGAGCCACTGATCGACCGCCTGCATCTGCCCCCCCAGCGGGGTAATCGCAGACGGTCTGCACCTCGGACCGTTCTGCGACCCGAGGTGCAGACGCCTCAGCCGGGGAAGTCGCCGGCGCCGGCGCGCAGGGACTGCAGGATCCCGGCGAGGCCGGAGAGGTCCGCATCGGAGAGCGGCTCGGTGGCGAAGTGCGCGGCGTTCAGCATCTCGGTCGCCTGCTCGGCCACCTTCCGCCCGGCGGGGGTGATCTCGGCGAGGACGGCGCGGCGGTCGGTCTCATGCGGCACCCGCCGTGCCAGCTTCAGCTTTTCGAGCCCGTCGATCGTGTTGGTGACGCTGGTCCGGTGCACCTGCAGGCGCTCGCCGATCTTCCCCAGCGGCAACGAGCCCCGCTTGGAGAAGTGCAACAGCATCAGTGCCTCGTACCGCGGGAACGTCAACCCGAACGGCTCCAGCAGCTCGTTCAGCCGCGCCATCAGGATCTGGTGCACCCGCATGATCGAGGTCACCGCGACCATCTCGTCGGCAGCGTCCCCGGGCCAGCGCTCCGCCCAGTGGCGACGCGCCTCCTCGATCGGGTCGAAGGGAAGTGAAGGAGCCGTCATCCGCCCAAGTCTCTCAGCCCCCGGGGCGGCGGACGAAGTGGCCGGGGCCGGACTTGAACCGGCGACACCTCGATTTTCAGTCGAGTGCTCTACCAACTGAGCTACCCAGCCGCAGCGAGGGATGGTATCGACGCGGCTGCCGTGACCGCCGCAAGCTCCCGGTGGCGGAAGGCCGGCTTCAGCCGAGTTCAATCACCCGGAGGTCGGTTGAGGTGATCGTCGAAGGGGTGACGCAGCCCCCGAACTCGCGGACCTGAGCCGTCAGCTCGGTGGTCCCGGCCGCGTCGGCGAGGATCGGGAGCGTCGGGACGGCGCCGGTGAGGACCTGGTTTTCACTGTGGGAGAGGTTCGTCACGGTGGCCACGCCCAGCGTGCCGCCGGAGAAGCCTTCACCGATGCCGAATTCGATCTGCACGTCGCACTCGTTGAGGCTGACCATGCTCACTTCGGCGGTGAAGGTCCCGACGAGGAGGGCCACCGATCCCGCGCGCTGGGGCCAGCTCGCCCCCGTCAGGGGGTAGGACGCGACTGGATAATCGACCGTCCGGGCGCCACCGCGCGGGCTCGCCACCAGGGAGACCGGGAACTGCATCTGCGCCGGCCCGACCGCGCCGTCGCCGATCTGCGCGGAGCCGACGGCGCCCTTGCCGATCTGCGCGGAGCCGATCGCCTCCCGGGCAACCTGCCCGGTGCCGACCGCTTCCCGACCGAGCTGCGCGCTGCCGACCGCCTCCCGGCCAAGTTGCGCCGTACCGACCGCTTCCCGACCGAGCTGGGCGCTGCCGACCGCGCCCGCGGCAAGCTGCCCGGAGTCGACGGCACGCGGCGCGATCTGGTTCGAGCGCACCGCGCCGAGCGCGAGTTTGCCGCTGGTGACGCTGCGCTGCCGGAGGTTCTTGGTGTGCACGCCGCCGCCGGCGATCTGGTCGGCGCCGATCTTCCCGGCGGCGAACGCGGCCCCGCCGCCCAGCGCCAGGCAGAGCGCGAGGGTGGCGACGACGTTGGCGTAGCTGAGCTTGGGCAGCAGGCGGTGCATCTGGTTCTCCTCTTCGGTTTCGTGCGTCGCCTCGCTACTCGGCCGGATCCCGGCCCACCTTGAACAGTGGTCGCTTTCCGCCCCCGTCGCCATGCCTCCCCGGTTGCCTGGCGCCGCCTCCCCCATGTGGCCACCTTGCTCCCACGACCTCCGCGCGCCGCTACCGTTGCTGCCGGTGGATCTGATCGGACGGGATGCGGAGCTGGCGCGGCTGCGGGAGCTCGCGGACGGCGCCGGGGCAGTGGTCATCGCCGGGCGCCCCGGCGTCGGCAAGAGCGCGCTGCTGGCGGCGGCCACCGCGGACGCCGGACGACGGCTGAGCGCGACCGGCGTGCAGAGCGAGATCGCGCTGCCGTTCGCCGGGCTGCGCGAGCTGCTGGAGCCGGTGCTGGAGAAGGTGGACGAGCTCCCGCCGGCACAGCGGCGCGCGCTGCGCGCGGCGTTGGCGCTGGACGAGCCCGGCACGCCGGATCGCGGCACGGTCCTGCACGCGTTCGTCGCCCTGGTGGCCGGCCTCGCCCCGGTGGTGGTGGCGGTCGACGACGTGCAGTGGCTGGACGAGTCCTCGCGCGCGGCGATCGCGTTCCTGGCCCGGCGGGCCGAGCGCCTCGGGGTCGCGGTGCTGATCGTCCGGGCGCTCCGCGGCGAGGAGCTCGAGGGCTGGCCCGAGCTGCCGACCGTGGCGCTGGACGAGCTCGGCCACGCTGATGCCCTGGAGCTGGCCGGGCGGGCGGGCCTGGCGCCGGCGGTCGCCGAGGCGCTCGTCGCCGCCGTCGGCGGCAACCCGCTGGCGCTGCTCGAGGGGCCGGCCGAGCTGACGGCCTCCCAGCGGGCAGGTGGCGAGGCGCTTCCCGACCTACTGCCCGCGGGCTCGCGGATCACCCACGCCTACGCCGCCCGCCTGGCGCGCCTTCCCGACGCCACGCGGACCGCGCTGCTGCTCGCCGCCGCCAGCAGCGACGGGGCGGGCGGGCCGCTTGCCACCGTGCTCGGGAACGGCGGGCTGGGCGCCTTCGACCCGGCCGAGGACGACGGCCTCGTCGCGGTCGAGGAGCGCGCGGTGCGTTTCAGCCACCCGGAGGCGCGGAGCGCGGTCTACCACGCCGCCCCGCCGAGCGGGCGGCGCGCCGCCCACCGCGCGTTGGCCGCGGTGCTCGGCGGACACGAGCGCGCCTGGCACCTGGCGGTGGCCGCGGACCAGCCCGACGAGGAGCTCGCCGCCGCGCTCGAACGGTCCGCCGCCGAGGCGGTGGCCCGGGCAGCTCCCGGCACCGCCCTGCAGGCACTGCGGCGCGCCGCGGCGCTGTCGCCGGACCCGGCGCGCGCCCGCGATCGCACCCTCGCCGCGGGCCACCTCGCCCTGCTCGCCGGACATCCACAAACGGCGATCGCGCTCGCCACGACGCTGCCGGCGACGGACGATGCATCGGCCCGGGCCGACGCGCGGCTGCTCGTCGGCGCCGCCACCGCGCAGGCCGGCCGCCCGGCCGAGGCCCACGCGCTGCTGGAGGCCGAGGCCGAGCAGATCGCCGCTGCCGATCCGGGCCGCGCGGCGGCGCTCCTGATGCAGGCCGCGATCGCGTTGATGGGCTCCGGGCCGACCGATCTCCTGATCCGGATCGCCGCCCGCGCGCGGGAGCTCGCGCCGCCGGGCGCCGACCTCGTCCCGGCGGTCATGGAGGCCTCCGCCCAGGCGGTGTCCGGCAAGCACGAGGTCGCCCGGCGCGTGCTCCGCGGGCGCATCGAGGAGATCCGCGCCGTCGATCCGGCGGCACCCGGCCACCAGGTCATCGCGCTGGCCGGGATGTGCCTGCACTGGCTCGAGGAACAGGACGAGGCGGTCCGCCTGATCGCGCCGGCGGTGCAGACCCTGCGCGACCGCGGCGCTGTCACTCCGCTGGCCTTCCCCCTGGTGGTGCTCGCCAGCGTCCGCATGCGGCGCGGGGACTTTCGCGGGGCGGCGGAGCCGGCCGGCGAGGCCGCGGCGCTCGGCGAAGAGGCGATCGGCCCGTTCCTGCAGGCGCTGACCCTGAACACGCGCGCCTTCGTCGCCGCCTACCTGGGGGAAGACGACGTCTGCGCCGGCAACGCGCGCCGCGCCCACGCGATCTGCGAGCGGCTCGGCATCTACTCCCACCGCGCGGTCGCCGAGCAGGCGCTCGGCATGCTCGCCCTGTCGAAGGGCGAGCTCGACACGGCGATCCACCATCTCGAGCGCGGGCGCGAGTTTCGGCTGCGTTACGGCGCCCGGGACCCCGGCTACATGTTCAACGAGAGCGACCTCACCGAGGCCTACGCCCGGGCCGGGCGCCTCGAGGACGCCGAGCGGATGCTGGCGGAGCTGCGGGAGGGCGCGGAGATGACCGGCGGGGCCTGGGCCGCCGCCGCGACCGCGCGGTACGCGGCGCTCCTCGGCCCCAAAGAGGAGCTCGACGCGCACCTCGAGGCGGCACGGGCGGCGCACGCGCGGGTCGACTTCACGTTCGAGGAGGCGCGCACCCAGTTGATCTTCGGCGAGCGGCTGCGCCGGGCGCGACGACGAATTGAAGCGCGGCCGCTGCTGGCGGCGGCGGAGTCGACGTTCCGCGCCCAGGGCGCCCGGCGGTGGGCGGACCGTGCAGCCGCGGAGCTGGCGGCGGCGGGTGGACGCGCCCCGGGCGCGGCAGCCGCCCGCGCCTTGGCGGCCACTCCGGCGACGACGGAGATCCTGACCGCCCGCGAGCAGGAGGTCTGCGCACTGGTCGCCGGCGGCGCCACCAACGCCGAGGTCGCGGCCTCGCTGTTCCTCTCACCCCGGACGGTCGAGCACCATCTGAGCCACATCTACCGCAAGGTCGGGGTACGCTCGCGCGCCGAGCTCGCCGCGCGCTTCCCGCCTGGCGGCGCCGGGCCCTGATTCAAGTCCCGGCGGCGGTACCGGCCCGGCACCGCCTCCCGACGAGCGGCTTGGAGTCCCTGACCTTGCCGTTCTGACCGACGAACCGCACTATCGCCCGCCGCTTGGCGCGCTTGGCGCAGAGGTCTTCGGAGTTGACCAGGAGGCCCCGCCGACCGCCCGCCATTTCCAGCACGAAGCGTGAGACAGGTGCGTCCGGCACCACTTCGAAGGTGTTGCGTATCCCCTTGTTCGGACCCGAGTCGACCTTGCCCCAGAGGGCGATGTCGATCTGACCGTCCAGCGCCGCCACGAGGTCCGGAAGCTTCCGTTCGCCCCCGTTGGAGCGCAGGTACACGTAGCCTTCGATTGGCCGATCCAGCAGCGGCGTCCACGCCTTTGCCCGACCGTAGATCGATCCCTTCGGGCAGGCCGAGCCGTTGCCGTCCCCAGCCGCCCACTGGACCCGCGTGCAGACCGTCTTGATGTGGTTCTGTTCGAGGAACTCGGAGTGCGGCAGGTTGACCTGGGCGCGCCGGATCCCTGCTTCCCCGGGCTTCGTGGTCAGGACCGCCTTGAGGCGCGGCTTGGCGTTGCGGTTCGTCTTGCCGAGCACCTGAAGCCGCAGCCGCGGACCGAACGGCAGCGCCTGGCAGTTCCCGACCTGGAAACGGCTCGATGGCGAGGCGGTCGCGCCGTCCAGCCCCCGCAGCGTCGCCCTGACCGTCATCGGGTTGCAGCTCGTCGGGTTGAGGCTGAACTCCTGGCGGTCGACCTTGATTTCCACCGAGCGCAGCTTCAACGGGACCCCCTTGAGGATGTGGGGGATCTCCTCCGAGCGGGCGGTGATCCGCGCGGTTTCCGGATCGACGAAGAGCGGCGCCCGGACGACCACGTCGCCGAGATCGAAGGGCCCGGCGACCGCCGGCGTGACCACCACGGAGCTCAGCGGCGCGCCACCGTACGGGCCGGCGAGGTACACCCTGCCGGCAACGTGGATCGGTTCCGATCCCACCCCGGCAGCAGTGTCGACGGTGCCGATCTGCGAGCTCGCCGGACAGCTCGGACTCGCCTGCTCGGCCCTCCCGGCCCTGGCCTTGGCGGCATCGATCGCGGCCTCGGAGCAGTACGACACTCCGGCAAGCTTCGCGGTGACGCCGGCCGGCAGGCTGAAGTCGAGGTGGGTCAGTTCCCGTTCGCCGTCCCTCCGTCCCAGCCTGATCACCAGCGGGGCGTAGGCACCCGCGGTCGCCGGCGCGGTGCCGGCTTCGAAGCTCGGCGAGAACGGCAGTGCACCGACGGTCGTGGGGCACGCTCCCCCACCAGGCCCGGAAGTGATCTGGAAGCCATCTTCTTCGATCTGCGCCGCTTCGTCGGGCGAGTCTGATTCCGCCGACCACGGAGTCAGCGCACCGGTGCTCCTGTACGACCCACAGAGATCGGGCGTGGCAAGCTCCGACCGCGGCCCGCCGCCGCGGAAGTGCAGAGTCAGATCTTCGAACGGCAACTGCGGGTTGTCGTCGAAGGTTGCCGTCAGCTGCCCGGTGCCCGGATCGAGCTTCACCTCGCCCGCGAGCTTGAGCGTGACGCCGAAGCGCTCGCTCTCCACCACGAGGTACAGGGCGACGAGCGAGTCGAATGGATTTTCCTCCTGGGCGGCCAGGTAGATCGTCCCGTGGAGCTCTTCTTCCAGCAGCGGCGTGGAGATGTCCACGGTCCCGAGCCGCGAGGCTTCCGGACAGCGCACCGGAGCTTCGTCGAAGCGGATCGGGGTCGGCATCGGGAAGCCCGTGCCCTTGAAGCCGATCTCGTCCTCGCTGCACGACGCGAGCCCGTTCGCGGCCGAGGGGTTGAGGGTGAGCCCCGCCGGCAACGCCACCACCGTCTTCTTCAGATCGGAGGTACCGGTCCGGTTCGCATCGTCGAGCCCTCGCTGGGGGATGTGGAGGCGCGCGGTGGCAGCGGTCCCGGTGGACGCCTCGGAGGCGCTCGGCAGGAACCAGAAGGTCGGCCGTTCATCCGCCGGTTCGGGACCTCGACCCACCCAGCCTGCGGTCAACGCGGCGCAACCCTCGACGACCGGCTGCACCGCGGTCGCCTGGTCTTCGATCGCGTGCCGGTCGGGGTTGGCCCAGCTGTTCATCGCGATGGTCGTGAGCGGTCCACTGCCCGCGGCCGCTTCGGTCCGCTGCAGTGAGCAATCGGTGGGATTGCGCAGGAACGCCTTCCCGGCGGCGGAGTCCGGGAAGCCTTCGAGCGCGGTGAGGCTGCCGAACACGCTGAAGTTCGCGGCGAGATTCGAGGTCCCGACACTCACCCCGTAGTCGGCACTCGAGCGGATCGACCCGAGGAGGCTCACCTGGCCGAGGACGGCCACGTTGGCGGAGAACTCGGCAGCGGTGCCGATGGCCGGGACGTCATTGAAGATCGGTGCGACCGGGTTGTTGAAGGCTGCCTGGTCGAAGCTGCTCAGCGCGGGGGTGAGAGAGCCGACCCGAGCGGACACCTTTTCTTCGCAGTACGACAGCGCGTCCTGCGGACAGCGGGCCCCGGTGACGAGAGGATCGCCGAGAAACCCGGGCGGCAGTCCGACGTCCACCGTGCGGAGGCTTCCCGCCGGCAGGATGCGGACCCCGTCGGGCGCGAGGACCGTGTTGACCCAGAACGCCGCGGCCGCAGCACGGGGGTGTCCACCCGCCCGCACCTCTGGCTTCCCGTCGGCGTCGAAGGCGCCTGCCCAGAACGCGGCCAGCCCGGGAGGCGCCGGGGAGGAGGAGATGACCAACGGCACGTCATAGGTGTCGGAAGTGGCCGCGCCGCCGCCCGAGACGGTCACGGGAATGGTCGAGCGCGGCGCCGCCGCGAACCCCTTCACCGCGAGCGGAACCCTCAACGTCGCGGCGCTTCCGAGGGCGGCTTTGACGCCAAACTCGGGACCGGGAACGAGGCCGGAATACGAGCAGATGAGCAGGGCGCCTTCACCGGCGGGAGGACACGTCCAGCCCCCTTCAGCCACAGGGCCCGTTTCGATGCCGGCGGGCAGCGGCCCGATCGAGGCGGTGAGCGGGGGCAGGGCGCTGGAGGTCGCACCGCCGACGTTGGTGGCGACGACCGCGAGCCTGCCGCCGGTGAAGGTGCCGGCACCCGCGACCAGGGTGCCGATCGTGACGGTTCCCGCTCCGCCCTGCAGGCCGGAATCGTCCGCGGTGAGCTCCGGTACGTCATCTCCGGAGAGGCCGCCGCCGAAGCTCACCGAGTAGGGAGTTTCGGCGCCTGGATTTCCAGGCCCTTCGGCGACCGCGACGTCGCCGCGCGCGGCGACGATCGCCGGAAGGGAATCAAGCGCGGCCTCGACCACCTTGGCGTCGGCGTCGTACGGCAGGGCGCCCGTCGACTGGCCTTCGAAGGCGAGGGTGAAGGTACCGCCGGAGGCATCGACCGACAGCGACTGCACCTCGTCGGTGACCGGAGGCAGGTGGGTCGGTCCGGTGAACGCGAGCGCCCGCCAGGCGGGAGCGGCAGCTCCCGCGATGTCGGCGCCGCCCGCGAGGGCGACGAACGCGATCAGAACGACCGCGAGGAGACCTTTGCCTGTGCCGATACGCCTCACCTGTTCACCCCCCGATCGCCGTTTGCCCGTCGGTCCTTGCCGGCCTTCCGGTGCTTCTTTGCCCGCCCTTTCCTGCCGTGCTTCTTCGCCTGCCGCTTCGGGTGCTTCCCTTTCTGCCCGCGCCGAGGTCCCGGCTTCTTGGTCACGGGATCGCCCGGACCAGTAAAGGTCGCCGTGTCGGCCGGCAGCGGCGCGGTGGCGCTGCCCCCGCCCGGGTTACACGAGCCTTCCGCCGTCGCGTCACAAGGAGCCCACGGCGGAGCGGGTTCGGCGAAGCCGCCACCGACCCGAGCGTCGTAGACGTCCCAGCGACCGTCCGGATCTCTTGGCAGCAGGCGGGCGATCGTCGCGAAGTAGACGTTTTGGCCATCCGCGTCGGCGCCCGCGAAGAAGCCGGCGGTGCGGAGCGTGGGGTCGTCGCCGGCGACCCGCGTCTCGGGCGGTTCGGTCGCGATCAGGGATACCTGACCGTGCTCCCATTGGAAGAGGTTGCGGGTCCCTTCCACCGCGCCGGTGGCAAGCGGGTCGAGCGAGTAGAAGAAGAGCCGCCCGTTCTCGGTGAGGGCGACGGGTTGCCACACCCCGTCTTCTTCGTTCAGGTCAGATGAGGTCGGCAGGGCCGTAGCGAGGCCGACCGAGTACGGGGCCAGACCGTCGTGGCGGCAGGACACGCAGACGGTGATGCCGGTGTGCGCCGAGTAGAGGTAGACCATCCGGGCGCCGCCCGGAACGCCGAGCGAAGATTCGAAGGCAAACAGCCCACCTCCCGGGCTCGTCCGCGAGCTCCACCGCGAGAATGCCCCGTTCTGCACCAGGGCCTGGCCGACGGCTTTCGTGCCGAGCACTTCGGCCGCACCGATCGAGTGGACGAAGCTGACGCTCCCGCCGTGGGCGAGGTAGACGTTGTACGAGCCCGCGCCACGGTTGGCGGCCCCGGTGAGCCCTTCCCCACCGATCTTGCCCCGGGCGGCGAAGTAGACGTAGGCCCCGTCATCGGACACCGCCAGCACGCCGGCCACTTCGGCTCCGCCCGCGTCGGCGGTGTCCGGCGAGAGGTCCGTGAGCTTGCCTCCGGCCGGGCCTTCCAGGTCGTATTCGTAGAGGTCGCATCCCTGGCCGGTACTCGCCCACGGCTTGTCGTCGCAGGCGGTCGCGCCGGAGCTGGAGCCGTTTCCCGCAAGGCCGTAGCGAGCAGTGAAGAACACTCTCCGCCCGTCGACCGACGCGGCCTGGTAGCGAGAGTAACCATCGTTGGGGGTAGCGGCCTCCGACTGCGAGACGTCGATCGCCGGTCTGGCGCCGCTCCGCACGCCGGGATCGCCGGCATCCGAGAGAAAGACCGCGAGATTGCCGCTGTCCCCACCGAAGCGGCTGACCGCTGTGAACACCGTGCGCGAGACATCGCCGGAGACCGCGCGCCAGAAGTCGGTGGTTCGTTCTTCACCCAGTGGAACCTGCGGATTCTCGCCCGCGAATTCCCCGATCGCTCCCGGGATCGATTCGGCCGGAACCGGTTCGCTCTCCCCGCTTGGACCGGGAATCATGGCGACGTTGCGAAGGGTTCCGCGATCCCATTCGTAGAGCTGGCCCGTCGCCGCGACACTTGGGATTCCGGCGAACCGGTACCGGGTCCGGAACACGATCCGTTCGCAGTCCGGCGAGACGCCGATGACCTGGTACTCGGACGCGCCCAGCGCCGAGTGCCGGACCTCCTCTCCGGGTCGAGTCAGCCCGGTGGGCGCTCCGGTGGTCATCAGCCGGTACGCACCGGTGGCCGAGTCGCGCCTGTAGAGGTTGGTGCCGCCCGCATCCCGCATGGCCCGGGATGAGTCAGGAGTAAGAAGCACCGAGCTGGAGACCACCGAGCAGGTCAGATCGGCGGAGAGAACCTTGACGCCGCCCGACAGTCCGGAGACCACGAGCACCGGAGGTTCGCTTGCGGGTGGCGAGAGCTCGACGGAGCTCCAACCCGACTCGCCACGCTGAGCAAGATAGACCGATTCGTCACCCGCGACGGCGTCCGGATAGCCGCCATCGACCGTGTAGGCCAGGCCGGACCCCTGGGCTGCCGCCTGAAACTGCAGGCTGACACCCCCGATCGCCCCCCTGCCGGGATTGGCGAGCGGCCCCTTGTCGGTACGCGACACCAACTCGAGGCAACGGCCGTCGGTCATGCCGCAGGAGTTGAGCGTTTCGACCCGTTGGTCCGCGCTGACCGTCGTCCCGGCGGAGCTGGTGGCGCTGACGCGAAAGTGATAGATGGCCGCGGGCGCGAGATCGCTCAACTGCTCCCGTACGTCGACCGGGGCGAATCCCGCGCCGATCGCACGATCCTGCGCCGGTAGGTGGTGCGCATAGACACCCGGACTCAAGGCCCACTCGGCCTGGGTCGCCCAGTCGATGCGGTACCTGGTCGCACGGTTGTTGGGATTGATCTCGGCACCGAGCGTCGCCCCCGACTGCGTCACTTCGGCGGAGTAGGGCGCCACCGTCGGGCCGACCACCTTGGTCGTGAATTCGAGCACGTTCGAGCAGACCGTCGGACTGGTGGTCGCGCAGAGGCGGACGAAGTAGTCGGTGCCCGGGCCGAGACCCGCAACCGATTCTTCTACCGACTCCGCCACCCCCGGGGCGGAGCTGACGGATCCGGGCGGCGCCGGCACGGCCGTCCAGTGGCTCTGGTCAGCCGAGTACTCGAAGTGCCAGGTGGTAGGAATGGCCTGGCCTTCGACCGCCGGCGGCGGCGTGACCCGGCCGGCGAAGGTCGCACCGCCACCGTTGACGGCCGCCACTTCGGTCATCTCGGCTTCGGCAGGCGGGGCCTCTCCCAGGATCGAGGCTTCGGCGGTTGCGTTGCCGGCGTAGACACGACCATCGAGCCCGACCGCCAGACCATGGCGCAGGACGGACGCGATGCCGACGAGCGGAGCTCCGCTCGGGGAGACGACACATTCGCCGCCGTCTTCGTCGAGTTCGTAGACGCGATATTCCGTCGGGCCGACTTTGCGGGCGACGAACACGTGGTTGTCACCATCGGCAGCCACCGGATCCACGGCCACGTCAAATGCCACCTCTTCGATTGCCGTCCCGGCGGTGTAGGTGAGCTGACATTCTCCCGAACTCGGCCCGAAGTCTTCCTTGAAGGTGCCGTCGGGGTTGAACTTCTGGATCCGACAGGGTGCGGAGACACTGCAGGAGCCGCCGCCTTTCCCGGTGACTGCGTAGATGGATCCGGCCGAGTCCACCGCGATTGTGCCAGGGGTACCGCTGGTGCCTTCCTTGCTGAACTGGCCTTTGCCGCCGCCCGAGGTGCCCGCCTTACAGCCGGTGATCAGAGTGCAATCCTGTAGTTCTTCGGCCGGAGCGGCGAGATCGACGTTCCATCCGAGCGCACGGACGAAGCCGGCCCCGACCACTTCGCCACTGCCGTTGGTCGAAATCGCGTACTCGGCGATTCGCAGGTTGCCGAAGTCGGCGACGTAAAGGTCGCCGTCGCGGGGGTCGACGGCGAGCCCGCTCAGTTTGAGATTCTCGAGCTGACCCGCGGCAGGACCGGCAACTCCAGCCAAGCAGCCAGTCGCCGCCGTGCAGAACTGCAGTTCTTCCGCCGGCGAAGAGGCGTCAACGCCCCAACCAATCGCGCCCTCGAAGGACCCGGTGGCAGAGAAGACGTCGATCCTTCGATTGTTCTGCTCGCTCAGGTAGACCGCGCCGGTGCTCTGGTCGATCGCGATCCCCCACGGCCCGTTCATGGCTCCCGCCGATTCGTCCGCGACCCCGGCCGTACAGACGTCTCCGCTCGTCAACGTGCAGACGTCACCGCCAGTCGTCAGGTTGACTCCCTTCCCGAATGCGCGAATGAAGCCTCCGCTCGCCGAGAACTGCTCGACGCGGCGGTTGATCGCGTCGAGCAGGTAGACACTGCCAACCGCCACACCGCCGGCCCCGGTGACGTTGACCGCAGTTCCACCCACTCCGGATCCACACTGTCCACCACCGGAACCAACTGCCGCGCACAGGTGGCCGATCCGCGCCTTGGGCGTGGCAGCGCCGGCACCACTGGTGACGAGCAGCGTCAACACGACGACCGCAGCTGCCGCCAAGCCGACTCGGCCGAACCCCCGTCTCGACGCCTCCTGCTCCATACCGCCTCCCTTCCTCGCCCGCCGACCGCCTTGCATCGGGCGGCAGTATTGGCGAGGGGCGGCGGCCCATCATTCAGGGTTTTCCGACCCCACTTTCGAGCGCACGGGACGGGAGCACGCGGTCCTCGGTCCCGTCCCGGAGCCCGATAGGTCGACTAGTCGAGAGTCACTGGACCCGCTTCATCGGAGATGGTGAAGTCCCCGCTGAAGGTGCCAGGAAGTGGTCCTTCGACCGGCCCCGCGACGTGAACGCTGGTCGCAGGGCTTACCCAGGACACCGTGGATTTCGAGGACTCGAGAGAACCGCCTACGGTGAAGTCGAACACGGCGGTTCCGGTCGACCCTGAGAGGTTGATACTTGTCAGTGTCGGGGCGACGGACACCGGCCCGCCTTTGAGTTTGCAGCCGGTCGCCGAGTCACTGCCCGCTTCATCCATCGCGATCGTCACTTTGCCGCCTGAGTTGGCGGTTACGACGCCGTTGACGACAACATGTTCGCACGTCAGTTCACCTGCGAGGCCGAGATTCGTCACCGCGTTTTTGCTTGTCGCCGTGACTGTTTCGCCGACTTCGACTGATCCATTGGCGTCTGTCAGCTGAGCCGCACCCGCCATCGCCGGCAAGGCGGCGAAGGCCATGGCGAGGAGCCCGATCACGAGCCCAAAGCCGAGTGACTTTCTGGTGTTCATGACTATCCTTCCTGTTCGGCGGGACGCGTCCCGCCGGATGTCGCACCGGGGCCCCCGCGTTCGCACATACGGGGCCTCGGTGCCTTTCTCCTCCGCTTATAGTCAGGTCGGCCTCCCGAGCACAACACTCAGCTTCAGGTTTTTCCTGAAGTGTGTTAGAGAACCTCGTTGTGTTCGAGACGATTCACCCGGAGATCGCCGGTTTCCGGTGATCTAGGGGTCACGAATCCGTGCCCCTTCTCCTACAGGCGGTGTGCAAACCCGCCGAACAGGTCCTCGTGCAGGCCGCGCACCAGATGTTCCGCGAGGACCAGATCGCCGCCGAGGTGAAGTGAGCCGAGGCGACAGCCGATCACCGCCTCGAGCCACGCGTCGACCCCACCACGGACCCAGGCATCGGGAGGCGGCGATGGGCCTCCCGAGCAGACGGTGACGCGGCCTTCCGCCGCCTTCACCCAGACAGCCATGGCGCGGGCTGCGGATTCGACGGCATCGGCCTCGACCGTGAAGGCGCAGATCCCGGACGGCCCCTCGCCTTCCGGCCGCACCAACGGCAGGGCCGCGAGAAGGGCGATCGCGCCGTCGCTCGGCGCGACGGGCTCAGCCTCCCCCCGCAGGTGGATCCGTTCCCACCGGGCGATCGCCGCCAGCACCGCGATCGCCCGGCGCGTCCATTCGGTCGGGCCCCAGCGCGGCATCCGCTCGTTGCGGCCGAGCGGTTTCACCAGCCCGGCGCCATGGAGGCGACGCAGCATCCGCTTGATCTTGTCCTTGCGCAGCTCCGGGACTGTCGTTTGCAGGTCGGCGCCGGTACTGGGTTGCAGTAGGAGATGCTGGATCAGGGAGCGCTCCCAGCCGTCGGCGAGGGCCGTGAAGGCGCGCCACGCCACGTCGCTTTCCGGGCTGAGAGCGTCGCCGGGTCGGCACGAGAGCCACGCTCCCGCCAGGCCGACGATCGCCAGGAGGCGCTCCCCACCTCGGGTGAGCCGATACTCACCGCCATGGGCACGCACCGGATCCCGACGCTCGACCGCCTGGTAGCGCTCCAGTTCCCCCAGGTGTTCCCGCAGGGTCGTGTCGGATTCGAGCATCAGGCGCGCGCAGAGGTCGCCGGAGCTCATCGGTCCCGCTGCCAGGGCGCCGAGAATCGTGCGATTCGGCTCCCGGCGGAGCAACTCGGCCCCGATCCGGGCCGATCGGATGGGCGGTTCCGATATGCCGATCATCTCTCCCCCGTGCTCGAGGCACGTTCACTTAGCTAAATCTTATCGTTTCATCTAATTATCAGCAAACCCCAACCCCCTTCTCTGCTCGACGACGAGAGCATCGAGCGCCGCCTCGACGCCGACGATCGGGGCCAGGACGACGAAGGCCGCGCGAGACGCCGACGCGGGTAGGGAGCCCGGCCCACTGCGGAGAAGGCACCCCCGCGCGATCGTCCACGCCGCCCCGACTATCGCGAGCGCCGCCACCGGAGTGGGCCTCCCGACCTCCGGGGACCGGCGGACCAGGACCTCGGCGAACCCCCGCAGGATCTCCGCTCGCCGCTCGACCTCGAACCCCTCGGCCAGGGCCGCGTGGGAGAAGGCAGGATCCGCGGCGAGGCGGCCGAACAGCGCGCCCACCGCGCGACAGACGCCACGCGCCCAGGTCGGCGCCCCGACGCTCACCCGCAGCGCCTCCGCCAGCGCGTCGGCACACAACCGGTCGAGCAGCGACAGGAAGGACGCACGGCCATCCTCAAAATCGACCGCCGGCCGCTCCCCGACTTCCTGGGACCCACGGTCGAGGCGCGCCACCGGCAGCCGGGAGCTGACGGGAGAGCGGTAGGCAAGCAACCACTCCACGAGCGCCGGGGCCCAGGCCTCGTCCACCTCCGAACCAGCCTCGAGGAGGCGACTGCGGGCCGCGAACGCGATCCCGCCGACCAGGGCTCGAAGGATCCCGGGAGGGATCGCGACCCCGTCCGGTGCCCGGGTGATGCTGCCGGAGAGCATCCCGGTGAAGAAGCCTTCCGCGCGCTCGGCCCGGGCGAGGGCATCGGGTCCCGCCACGAGCACCTCGACCAGCACCAGACGCGATGGCGCGGGCCGCTGCGCCAACTCGTCGGCGAAGGCATCGAAGGCGCGCCGCAGCCCGACGTCCCAGTCCCGGCCCCCCAGGCCAAGGCCCTCGCGATAAGCGCCGGAGATGCGCCCGATCGCCCGCTCGACCACCAAGTCGTAGGTCGCCAAAAAATAGTCCTCCTTGCTCTCGAACTCGCGATAGAGGGTCTTGGTGGAAACTCCGGCCAGCGTCGCGAGTTCACGCACCGTCACCGCCCGGTAGCCATGGCGGGCGCAGGCCTCGATCATCGCGGCGTACAGCCGCGTGCGCTGGTGCGCGGCGACGGCGCCGGGAGCCCTGCTCGGCCCCGGTTTCAGCTGTGGGAACAGCGGCTGGACCTGGTTCCCGTCCTGGTCGGCAGCGGCCCCGGCCCTCTGCCCGCGCGCGACCCCCTCAGGCCGTGGCACGGCCGTCTCCCCCTGCAACCTTGTCCCCCTCCCCGACCGGTCCCTGGCCGGCCCGACTACGACCTATCTCGGTACCGCAATGTTTTGTCCGAGGGCAGTCTAGCCCAAGACTTCGTTCTTTGTATAAGTGGGGCCGAACCCGGGCGGGCAGCGTCCCGCCCGTGCCCCGCGCCGACTACACGACACCGCCCGCCGAGCTGGAGCGCCTGGGTCGGGCGGTCAAAGCGCTGCGGAAGCGTCGGGACCTCAAGCAGATCGAGGTGGCAACGGGCGCCGGCCTGACCGAGAGCCAGATCTCCGACATCGAGAACGCGCGGAACAACCCCGGCTGGCTTCTGATCACGCGGTTGGTGGAAGACGGGCTCGGCCTCGAGCTCCGGGACCTGGTGTCCGCCTACGAAGAGGCGGGCGGCGAGGTGCCCGAAGAGCCTCGGTGATTCGATGCGGGCGTGCGAATCGCCCGCGCCGCCCCCTTCTGCCTCCTCGCCCTGGCGGTCGGCATCGTGCTCGTTTCCGGCGGCTCCGACAGCGGGCCTCGCACGCCCCAGGCCCTGCCCGGTCTCCCGCCGCCATTCCTCGGCACCGCGGTGAGCGGCGACGGCGGGCTGACCGCGGCGGTAGACGCCTACGGCGACGTGGTCGATCTGCGGCCCGGTCCAGCCGGTCCGCCGCTGATCCACAACCCCTCCGACCGCCAGGCCGCCGGGACGGTGCCCGCGGGCACGGGGATCGTGCCGCGGCTCGGCGGCAGGGCGATGTGGGAAGCCGACCAGGTGACCCAGCGCTACCTGCCGGGGACCAACGTGGTGCGAACCGTGGCGTGGTTCGACCAGGCACCGGTGGTCATGGAGGTGGCAGCGACGGGTAACTCGCTCGCGATGACGATCCGGACGCCCGTGCGCCACGCCCGGAGCGGGCCCATGCGCGTTGCGGCTCCCTCGCTCGGCGTCGACGTCGAGGGCGGGATCTCCTGCGCGCGGGAACGTCGTCCGAGGCTGCTCGCCCTCGTGTGTGGCCGGGGTCAGGGAGCCCCTCCGGCACCCGCCGCGGAGCACCTGATCGCGACCGCGGCCACCGCGGCGCGGCGGTGGCTGGCGCGCTCCCGCCCGCTCGACCCCACGCCGGCGGCGCCGCGCTGGACGCGGGCGCTATACGAACGCTCGCTGCTGACGATCCACGCGCTGAGCTCACGGGCCACCGGCGCGGTCGCCGCCGGGGGGCGCGATGGCTGGGCGTACGTCTGGCCTCGCGACGCCGCGACGGCCGCGCTCGCCCTCGAGGCGTCCGGACACCGTGCCGAAGCTCGCGACGTCGCCCGCTTCCTCACTGGCCTCAACCTTGCCGCCGCCGCCCGCTTCACCGAAGCCGGCGCCCCGGTCCCCGGCCGCGCCGCCCAAGGCGATGCGCGCGGCTGGGTCGCCGCCGCCGCCCGCGCCACCGGCATCCCCGTCCCGGACGAGCCCTTCGCCTGGCGCGACCGCGCCGATTATCAAGAGTCCACCCCCGGCACCTACCTCGGCAACGCCCTGGCCGCCACAGCCCTCCATGTTGCGGAGAAAGGCGCACGGATCGCGCACGAATTTGGGACGCGGAGCGGGCTGGTGCGGATCGCCGGGGACCCCGGCTCCGGCCTCGACTCGGCGGCGGCCTGGGCGGTGCGACCGTTCCGGCTGAAGCCCCTCTACCCCGCCGCCGCCCGCACCCTGCTCCGACTCACCGCCCAAGGGACCCCCTACGGCATCACGCCCAGCGAAAACTGGGTCGGCGGCAACGACCCCTGGACCGCCCCGACCGCCTGGAGCGCCTGGGCCCTGGCAGCCCTCGCCAACGACCGCAGGTCCGGCGGGAGGGACCCCCTCTCTCACGAACAGCGTGGAGGTTCGTTCGGGAGTCCCTCCCGCCGGACCCTCCGCCAAGCCGCCCTCAGGCTCCTCACTGATCTCCACCGCGCCTCAACCCCCGCCGGGGACCTACCCGAGCGGGTCGGCATCCACACCGGCATCCCGACGTCGACCACGCCACTGCTCTGGTCGAGCGCCTTCACCGTCCTCGCGCTGCGCGAACTCTGGCCCTGACCACCAACCCGGCTACGGCACGCGCCAGCGGTACAACGAGTTGCGCAGCGCCAACCGGCGGCCATCGCCCTCACCGCGGACGACGAAGCTCTCGACCGTCGCCGGCGCTTCGCCGAGCAGACGCTCGATCAGCTCGGCGTTCGCCGGGCCGCCGGAGCCACGGCCGAGCCACTCGTCGTAATCGATCTCGAAGGGGACGACCCACTCGCCGTCCGCTTCGAGGCCCACGCGCGCGCCCAGCGCCGCCAACCGCAACGGGGTCAGGCAGGTCCAGTGCGACGGATCACGCAACCGCTCGATCTGCTCGTGCCAGGCTGCCGCGTCGCCGTCCTCGTCGGTCACGTGGTCGGCGACAACGACGAAGCCACCGGGCTTGACCACCCGCCGCATCTCCTCCAGCACCCGCACCGGCGCCGGGATGTGATGGAGGCTGAAGCGGGTGATCGCGCCGTCGACGGTGTCGTCGGGGATGTCGAGCGCGGTCGCGTTGCCAAGCGCGAAGTCGACGTTCTCCACGCCCGCCGCCGCGGCCTCCGAGCGCGCCTTCGTGATCATCGCCGGAGTCAGGTCGACACCGAGCACCGAGCCGACCCGCGGCGCCAACGCCCGCGCGATCAGCCCCGGCCCACAGGCGACCTCGACCCAGCGGGCGTCCGCGGCGGCAGGGGCCAGGTCGACCACCGCGTCAAGCGTCTCTGCCAGGCTCATCCCCGCGCTCCGTGCGAAGGAGTCCGCCTGGTGGGCGAACTCGTCGCGAACCTGCATGCCGTGGGCGTCGGTCGCCTCGCTCATCGATCAATCGTAGGCAGCTCGGCGAGCGCGGCGGCGACGGCCTCCTCAGGCGTCTCGGTCGAGATGACGCCGGGGGCGCCCTCCATGCGATCGCGGCCGTTCAAGGTCCAGCTCCGCAGGGCGACAACGGTGCGCCCGATCGAGCGCGCGTGGCCGATCTCCGAAAGCGTCCCCCACTCGCCGCCGATCGCGACGACGATCTCCCCCGACCCCACCACTGCAAGGTTCCGCGCGTGCCCGGTCCCGGTCGCGACCACGTGCGAGCAGTGAGGATTCGCTTCGCCGAGGTCGGTCCCCGGCAGCACCCCGATGACCTCGCCCCCCACCGAAGCGGCCCCGCGCGAAACAGCCGCCATCACCCCATTGCGTCCCCCACAAACCACCGTAGCCCCGGCTTCCGCCAGCAGCTTCCCGACCTCCTCGGCCAGCCGCCAAGTCTCCGAACCCTCCTCAGCCCCACCAGCCCCGATGACGGCGACCTGCCGCCGGGCCCCGTTGGAGCGGCGTGAGGGACCCCCGAACGAACCTCCACGCTGTCCGTGAGAGAGGGGGTCCCTCACGCCGCTCCCCGCAACGCCCCGAGCCGCCCCTGCATCTGCCCCATCAGCTCCAGCGCCCCGGCCTTGTGCAGCGGTTCGTTCAGATTCCCGCACTTAGGACTCTGCACACAACTGGGACACCCGCTCTCGCAAGGACACTCCGCGATCAACCGCTCGGCGTCCGC
Organism: Actinomycetota bacterium; assembly: GCA_018268415.1. Taxonomy (GTDB): domain Bacteria; phylum Actinomycetota; class Thermoleophilia; order Solirubrobacterales; family 70-9; genus VAYN01. Next base: position 27,508 of record JAFDWO010000121.1, read on the forward strand.
GAGCAACCGCTCGAACTCGTCGTACCCCCGCTTGGTGATCCCGACCCCGCCGGGGTGCCCGTCGTAGATGAAGATCGTCGAGCGCCCGGTCTGGAAGTGGACGTTGGTCGAGAGCCCGCCGATGTCCCACCGATCGCACATCGCGATCAGCGGCAGCACGGCGATCTGGCCGTGCTCGGTCGCGTGCAGCGCGCCCAGCAGCACGTCCGGCGGCAGCGCCCCGAAGTTCCCCTCGGGCAGCACGTACCAGAGCGCCTGGGTGACGAAGCTCTGCTCGGGCAGCTCCAGGGCGACGATGTCGATCGGCTCGTTGTCGGTGATCGACACCCGCTGGAAGGCGATCACCTGCTCGGTCACCGACACCTCGCCGAAGTTCAGCTGCACCCCCGCGACCTCGCGCTGCTCGCGCACCCGCTCGATGTAGATGTCGGTCTCCTTTTTCGGCCGCGTGTACCAGTCGCCGTCGAAGCTCGACACCAGTGCCCGCCGCTCGCGGACGTCGAGCTGCTCCACCTCGTAGGAGCGCCCGAGGTGTAGGTAGACCGCCCCCGGATGGATCGTGGTGAACGCCCGCTCCGCCTCCACCAGCCCGAGCATCTCCCCGGAGTCGCGCTCGATCACCGCCACCGAGTCGACCGACGCCGAGCGCAGTGGGATCCGCGAGGCGACGAACTCGTTCCGCCGTGGTGCGAGCCGGCCGCCGACCCGCCGCAGCTCCCCCGCCTCCAGCAGCCGCTCCGCCCGCTCCCGCCAGCCCTCGCCGAAGAACTCGTCGTCGTCCTCGTCCAGCGGGAACTCGTAGGCGGCCGCGATCAGGTGGCGCATCGCGATCTGCTCGTTGGCGTGGTCGAGGATCGCTCCCTCCACCGGCCGCCCGAGGAACTCCTCCGGATGGCGGCAGAAGAACTGGTCGAGCGCATCCTGTCCGGCGACGTAGACCGCCAGCCCGCGCCGGCGCCGCCCCGCCCGCCCCCACATCTGCCGCAGGCTCGCCACGGTGCCGGGGAAGGTGACGCAGATCGCCGCGTCTAGCTCCCCCACATCGATCCCCAGCTCCAGCGCGTCGGTGGCCACCACCGCCAGCAGCTCCCCGCGCGCGAGCCGGTCCTCGATCTCCCGCCGCTGCTGCGGCGTGTAGCCACCGCGGTAGGGAGCGATCCGCGCCGCCAGCTCCGGCTTCCCCCGCCGTTCCAGGTTTTCCCGCGCAAAGCGCTGGATCAGCTCGATCCCCCGCCGCGATTTGAGGAAGCAGATCGTCCGCACCCCGTGGGTGACGAGCTCGGCGAGGAGGTCGGCCGCCTCGGCCAGGGCCGAGCGCCGCGTCCCGGTCGCCTTGTCGATCAGCGGGGGGTTCCACATCGCCACCTCGCGCCCCGCCTGCGGCGCGCCGTCGTCGTCGATCAGCTCGAACTCGGTGCCGACCAGCCGCTCCGCCAGTTCCTCCGGGTTGGCGATCGTCGCCGACGCCAGCAGAAAGCGCGGCTCGGCCCCATAGGCGCGCGCGGTCCGCCGCAGCCGCCGCAGCACGTTGGCGACGTGGGACCCGAAGACCCCGCGGTAGGTGTGCGCCTCGTCGACCACCACCCATTCGAGGTTCGCCAGGAAGTCGCCCCATTTCTTGTGACTGGGGAGGATCCCGACGTGCAGCATGTCGGGGTTGGTGAGGATCAGGTTCGATTTGCGGCGGATCGCGGGGCGCTCCTCGCGCGGCGTGTCGCCGTCGTAGATCGCCTCGCGCAGCCCCGGCGGCCGCAGCTGGGCGAGCTTGCGCGCCTGGTCCTGGGCGAGCGCCTTGGTCGGGTAGAGGTAGAGCGCCCGTGCCTTCGGCTGCCGCGCGATCCCGTCGAGCACCGGCAGGTTGAAGGCGAGGCTCTTGCCCGAGGCGGTGCCGCTGGTGACGATCAGGTCGGCGCGCGACGCCGCCTCCCAGGCGCGCAGCTGGTGCGAGTAGAGCGACTCGATCCCGGCCGCGCGCAGCCGCGCCACCAGGTCCGGAGCGAGCTCGGCGGGCAACGCCACCAGCTTCGCGGGGCGCTCCGCCTCCGTCCCCTCGGCGACGATCCGCCCGTCGCGCCGCGCGGGGGCGATCGCCACCCCCCACTGGGTATCGATGATCGAACTGGCGGCTCGTGAGGCCGCGAGGCCATGTCCTCGGCCGGCCGCCTCCGGGTCACGCACTGGAGTGCGCTCCCCTCGGCCGCCTCCCTGCGTCCTCGCCTCGCGGCCTCACGAGCTCGCCGGTCAACCGCATTGCCTGCAGCGAGGACCGATCGTGAATGCGCAGGATGTCGGCGCCCTCGCGGACCGCCAGCGTCACCGCCGCGACCGTCCCCCACTCGCGCTCGCCCGCCGGCCATCGCTCCTCCCACGACCCGGCCAGCACCGCGCCGATGAAGTCCTTGCGCGAGAGCGACACGTAGAGCGGCAGCCCCAGCGCGCGTAGCTCGCCGAGGCGCCGCATCACCTCCAGGTCCTGCTCCGGCGAGAGGTCGAAGTCGAGACCCGGGTCGATCGCGATCTGCTCGTCGGCGACCCCCAGCTCCCGCATCCGCTCGACCCGCGCCTCGAACCACGCCACCATGTGGTCGACCACGTCGTCGTACTCGCGCCACGGCCGGTCGACCCGCGGCGGGCCCTCGATGTGCATGAGGACGTAGCCCGCCCCCGTCGCCGCGACCAGCTCGAACATCTCATCGCACCCGCCGGAGATGTCGTTGACGCAGACCGCGCCCGCCTCGAGCGCCCGCCGCGCCACCTCGACCTGGAAGGTGTCGGCGGAGACCGGGACCCGCGCCCCCGCCTCGCCGTCCTCCCCGTCGTCGACTCCGACCTCGATCGCCGCCATCCCGGCGATCGCCGGCAGCAGAGCGGCGCACTCGTCCGCCGCCGACACCGGCGGCCCGCTGCGCGCCGCCACCGCGCCCACGTCGAGCATGTCGAAGCCTGCCTCCACCAGCCCGATCCCATCGGCGATCGCCTGCTCCGGAGTCCCGCTCCGCGCCCCCTCGAACATCGAGTCGACCGTCACGTTGACGATCCCGGCACCCACCGGTCGGGCCAGATCCAGAGTCAAATCAGCGAGCCGCCACTTCACCATCGCTACGGTAGCGGGCGGCCGATGTCGCTCGCCTGCGTGTACACGGACCTCGATGGGACCCTGCTGGGGCGGGGAGGCGCGCTCTTCCTCGACCGCGACGGCAACTTCTCGATGGCTCAGGCGCGCGCGCTCGAGGCCTGCGCGCGGGCCGGGGTCGAGGTCGTGATCATGTCCGGCCGCCGCGAGCCCCAGGTCCACGAGGCCGCCCGCCTGATGGGCCAGCGCTCCTACATCTTCGAGGCGGGCTGCGCCTTCTCCATGGACGGCGAGGTGACGCTCCTGACCGGTGAGCTCCAGCCCGACGAATACGAGGGCACCGTCTACGAGCAGATCGAGCGACGCGGCATCCCGCAGATGCTGTTCGAGCACTTCGACGGGCGCCTCGAATACCACTCGCCCTGGCACCACGGCCGCGTTCACTCGCACCTCTTCCGCGGCAAGGTCGACGTCGACGAGGCGAACGCCCTGCTCGGCGAGCACGGCGACGACGATCTCCGCTTCCTCGACAACGGCGCGATCGGCACGCCGATGAAGACGGTCGAGGGCCAGACCCACGCCTACCACCTCGTCCCCCACACGGTCTCCAAGGCGAGCGCCGTCGCCACCCACGCACGCGCCCGCGGCTTCGCCAAGGAGGACTGCATCGCGATCGGCGACTCGGTCGAGGACCTCGAGGTGGCCGCCGCGGTCGGCCGCTTCTTCGTCGTCGCCAACGGCCCGGAGCGTGATCCTGGGCTGCGCGCCTACCTGCCCCAGTTCGGCAACGTCACCGTCACCGAGGGGACCAACGGGGACGGGTTCTACGAGGCGGTCGTCTCGGCGCTGATGGAAGGCTGAGGGCGCGCCCCGAGCGGCTCGCCTGCGATCCGCGGCGCGTCCGGATCCAGGACCGGCGCCGGCGCAGGAGCTTCCTCCTCATGCGGCGCCCCGGTACCCGCCGTCGCCACCGCCGCCCGCTTGCGCGGCCGTTTGATGCGCCAGTACTCCGCCCCGAAGTAGGACCCCAGCACCAACGCCGCCGCCAGTACCTGCGCGACCAGGCCCTCGACCGTCGGGAAGACCGCGAACCAGAGGCCGATCCACCCCGGGATCGAGAGCGGCACCGTCGTTTCGGGTAGCCAGCCCGCCAGCTGCATCTCCTGGACCGACTCGCCGACCATCACGATCAGGACGACGCCGAGCATCACCCCGGTCAGGATCAGCATCCGCTTGTAGGGCATGTGCTTGTGGGCGAGGAAGGTGATGACGCCGACCACGGCGGTCAGCGAGAGGCCGAGCGCGACGCCCTCCAGCACCGTCCCGGCACCGTAGGTGAGCCGCAGGTTCTGCAGGAAGAGGACGACCTCGAAGCCCTCGCGGTAGACCGAGGTGATGCCGAGCAGGATCAGCCCCCACATCGTCGCCCGCCGCCCGTCGACGCCCGAGCGCGAGAGGATCTTCTTCTTGTGCTTGTTGCGGTTCTGGATCCAGCCCGTCCAGTAGACCTTGTGGAAGAACCAGTTCATGACCACGAGCAGGACGATCACCGCGAGCAGGCCGGTGGCAGCCTGCACCGCGAGGCCACCGGCACCGAGCTGCCCGAGCACCCAGGCGGCGAGGAACCAGGTGGCGACGCTGGCGAGGAAGCCCGCCACCGCGCCGAGCGCGATCGGTCGCCGGTAGACCTGCGCGGCGCCGACCATGCTGGCGGTCACCGCGGCGAGGACGAGGATCGTCTCCAACCCCTCGCGGAAGACGAGCAGGGCGCTGTCGAACACGACGGCACCGTGGCTCAGGTGCTCGCCGGCGGTCGGTTCAGGGGTGCCGCCACGGGCATCGAAAGCGCTCCATGCAAGCAGCGCGACGAGCAGGCCGCCCAGGTAGAGTGGCCAGTGGCGGCGCACGGAGTTGGAGATCGCCGTCAAGAGAGACCACATATTAGGGAACCCTGATGAGGGACGCCTAAAAGGAGGGCGAGTTGGCAGCCGATCAGGCTACGGTGGCGGAGCAGGAGTACCTCGAGTCGATGTTCTGGATCGACGAGGCGGGACTGCCCATGACCGGTGCCAACATCGCCCGCGCGATGCAGCTCTCCGCTCCGACCGTGCACGAAATGGTCGGCCGCCTGATCAAGGACGGCTACGTCGAACGGAACCCCGACAAATCGCTGGCCTTCACCGAGGACGGCCGCGAGCGCGCCTCCTACATCGTCCGTCGCCATCGGATGATCGAGCGCTTCCTCACCGACGTGCTCGGCATCCCCTGGGACGAGGTCCACGAGGAGGCGGAGCGGATCGAGCACGCCATGTCGCCGGTGCTGGAGGAGCGCATGCGCGCCGCGATCGGCGACGCCACCACCTGCCCGCACGGCCACCCGATCCTCGAGGGGATCCGCGAGCGCGGCTCGCTGCTGGCCGACGTCGAGGTCGGTGCCGACGTCGTCGTGCTGCGCTTCGAGAACGAGGCCGAGGAGCTCCTCCACTACCTCAAGGACGCCGGGTTCGAGCCGGGCCTCGAGGGCAAGGTCTCCCAGTCCGACGACGAGCACGTGACGATCAAGTCCGCCGACGGTGACCACGTCGTCAGCCACAGCGTCGCCGAGACGGTCTCGGTGCGCGCCGACCCGGCGCCGCCGCCGCGCGCCGCGATCCCCGAGCAGCTCGTCCTCTCCAGCGACCGCTACGGCCGCTAGGCACCCGACGCCCCGCTTCGCCGCGCCCTGACGGGGCGCGGGCGCCGGGAACTCCACGGTTCCTCCCGACCTCTTCATGACCCGCGAAGGCGCGGTCGACCTGACCGGCGCTATAGGTGGGTTAGGTCGACCGCACCCTCCGGGGACCCTTTGCCCCGTGCCGGAATGCGCCAGGAGGTGCGCCAAGGTGTGACGTTTCCCGGCATCTCGGTCACGACCCTTGCGTCCTGGATCCGACTCCCGACCATACGTGTCACGTGAGTCCGACCTCCTCCCGTCCCGGTGACCGCGGTCCCTCGCAACCCTCCCGTCCCGGGCCCTCGCCCCCAACATCCAGCACTCGCTACCCCACGCCCGGTTCGACGCCCAGCCGATAGGGGCCCTCGGGCAGGGTGAGCTCGCGGGGCTCCTCGCCGTAGGCGACGATCTCGGTCGGCAACGGATGGGCCGGCAGGTCGACCGGAATCCAACCGCGACCCGAGGGGGCGACGATCACGACCGCGTGGCGATCGCCGACGGCGGTCAGCAGGGAGCCCGGGCCGCCGCCCCAGTAGACGCCCTCCCGGAAGAACTCCCGTAACGCCGCGCAGGTGGCGTCGGTGTCATCGGCGGCGATCCCGATCTCGGCGACTTCGATCAGGAACTCCGGCCCGAAGGTCCCGGCACCGCCCCCGATGTGCGGGCTCGCGATCAGCTCGACCACGTTCCCGGCCGCGTCGAGGAAGTAGACGCAGCCGGCCCCGACGTCGGTCCGCACCGCGTCCCCGCCGAAGCTCAGCAGCTCATGGCGCTCCCGCACCCACGCGACCGCCGCCTGGATCGAGTCCGCCGGGACGTTGATCGCGAAGTGATAGCGGGCGTCGACGCCGCGCTCGGCGCGCCGGAAGCGGATCGTCGAGTCCCGTAGCCGCACCTCGATCGCGTCCCCACCATCCTCTCGCACCAGCACCCCGAGCTGCCCGCCCCAGAACGCGGCCTGCCCTTCCAGATCCTCCGTTGCGAGCGTCAGCCGACGGATGCGCATCCGGGCTCCATCCTCCCTCATGGGCCTCGCCCGTCCAAAGCCGGCCCTGAGGCGCCCCCACGCCGCCTCAGGCGGGAGTGCCGGCGCGGAGCCCGTCCAACGCCGCCGCGATGCGGGCGACGCCCTCGGCGGCGTCGGCGGCGGGCACCGGGGCGAACGAGAGCCGCAGGCTGTTCTCGCCGCCGGACATCATGAAGTCGGGGCCGGCGACGAAGGAGACGCCCGCGCCTTTGGCCTCGGCGAGAAGCGCCTTGGTGTCGGTTCCCTGCGCGAGGTCGAGCCAGAGGAAGTAACCGCCCTGGGGGACGACGAAGACCGCCTCGGGGATCTTCTCGCGCAGCGCCGCGACCAGCGCCTCGCAGCGGGCCTTCAGCTCGCCCTTGACGAAGGTGATGTTCTCGTCCAGGGCGCCGGAGCGGCAGAGCTCGAGGACGATCGACTCGGCCAGCATGTTGGGCGAGATGTACTGCTCGTTGGCGTGCTTGGAGAGCTTCGCGATCTCCGCGGCCGGCCCGATCAGATAGCCGACCCGGACGCCGGGACTGACCGTCTTCGAGAACGACGACGCGTGGATCACCCTGTCGCCGGTGTCCAGCGACAGCATCGTCTCCAGCGGCTCGCCCTCGAAGGGGAGCTCTCGGTAGGGGTCGTCCTCGAAGATGAAGAAGTCGTGCGCGGCGGCCAGCTCGACCAGCCGCCGCCGCTTCTCCACCGAGAGCGTGCAGCCGGCCGGGTTGTGAGCATTGGGGATGACGTGGAGGAACTCGATCGGCCCGTCGGCGAGCGCCGCCTCGAGCGCCCCGACGTCGAGCCCGTCGGCCTCGAGCGGGATCGGCACCAGCTCGGCGCCCAACTGCTGGAGGAGGAGCAGCGTCCGGTCGTAGGTCGGCTGCTCGACCGCCACCCGCACCCCCGGCTTCACCAACTGCGCGAACAGCATCGCGCCCGCCTCGAGCGACCCGTTGGTGACCATCACCCGCGCCGGGTCGACCCCGCCGTGCCGCTCCGCGATCCACTTGCAGAGCCCCGGGTGCCCGATCCCGACCCCGTAGGAGAGCGCCGTCTCCCAGTCGTCGGTGAGCGCCCGCTGCGCGGCTTCCCGCACCTGCTCGTGAGGAAGGATGTCGGCACTGGGCGCCCCGCGGGCGAAGGAGATCGTGTCTGGCATAGGACGTCCGAATCTAGCAACGCGTGCGCGCCGGGGCGCCGCGCCCGGACGTGGCTAGCCGCGCAGGGTTTCGACCGCGATCGCCGCGGTCTCGGTCGGGCTTTCGCCGACCCGCACGCCCTTCGCTTCGAGCGCGTCCTTCTTCGCCTGGGCGGTGCCCGAGGAGCCGGAGATGATCGCGCCGGCGTGACCCATCTGCTTGCCGGGCGGGGCGGTGAAGCCGGCGATGTAGGCGACCACCGGCTTGGAGACCTCGGCGGCGATGAACTCGGCGGCCCGCTCCTCGGCGTCGCCGCCGATCTCGCCGACCATCACGATCAGCTCGGTGTCCGGGTCCGCCTCGTAGAGCTTGAGGATGTCGATGAAGTCGGAGCCGACGATCGGGTCGCCGCCGATCCCGACGATCGAGGAGTTGCCGGTGCCGGCCTGTTTCAGCTCGTTGCCGATCTGGTAGGTGAGCGTGCCCGACTTGGAGACGACGCCGATCGGGCCCGGGTCGAAGAAGGCGTCGGGGATGATCCCCACGTTCGCCTTGCCGGGCGACAGCACGCCGGGGCAGTTCGGCCCGATCAGCCGCACGCCCTTCTCCCGCGCCTTCCAGTAGGTGCCGAGCATGTCGAGCACCGGGATCCCCTCGGTGATCGCGATCACGGTCTCGACCCCGGAGTCGATCGCCTCGTCGATCGCCGCCGCGGCAAAGCGGGCGGGGACGAAGATCATCGAGGTGTTGGCGCCCGCCTCGGTGACCGCATCGGCGATCGTGTCGAAGACCGGGGTCCCCTCGACGTCCTGGCCGCCCTTGCCGGGCGTGACGCCGGCGACGAGATCGGTCCCGTAGGCCTTGTTGCGCAGCCCGTGGAAGGAGCCCTCCCGCCCGGTCAGCCCGGAGACGGCGAGCTTCGTGTTCCCGTCGATGATGATGCTCATGCCCGGACCGCCCCTCCGGCGAGCTCGACCACGCGGCGCGCCGCGTCGAGCATCGTCTTCTCCTGGTGGAGGTTCGGCAGGTTCGCCTCGGCGAGGATCGCGAGCCCCTCTTCGAAGTTGGTGCCGTCGAGGCGGACGACCAGCGGCAGGTCGAGGTCGATCTGGCTGGACGCGGTGACGATCCCCTTGGCGATCTCGTCGCAGCGGGTGATGCCACCGAAGATGTTGAAGAGGATCGCCGTCACCTTGGAGTCGGACTTGATGACTTCCAGCGCGTTGACGATCGCGTCGGCTTTCGAGCCGCCGCCCGCGTCGAGGAAGTTGGCCGGGGCGCCACCCGCCTGGGCGACGACGTCGAGGGTCGACATGCAGAGCCCGGCACCGTTGGCCAGGATCCCCACGTTGCCGTCGAGTTTCACGTAGGTGAGACCCTTTTCCTTCGCCATCTGCTCCTGCGGGTCGTCGACGGTGTCGGCGATCTCGGCCAGGTCCTCGTGGCGGAAGAGCGAGTTGCCGTCGATCGTCACCTTGGCGTCGAGGGCGACGACCTTGCGGTCGGCGGTGACGATCAGCGGGTTGACCTCGATCAGCGTCGCGTCCTCCTCGCGCGCCACCTCGTTCAGCTTCGCCAGCACGTCGGCGGCCTCGTCGAGCGCGTCGGCGGCCAGCCCGGCGGCCTCGACGATCGAGCGCGCCGCGGCGGCGTCGAAGGGCTTGGTCGGGTCGATGTGGACTTTGGTCAGGTCCGCGGGGTTCCCGGCGGCGACCGCCTCGATGTCCATGCCGCCCTTGGCGGAGACCATCGCCAGCAGCTTCTTCTCGCCGCGGTCGAGGATGATCGACGCGTAGTACTCCTCGGCGATGTCGGAGCCGCCCTCGACCCAGACCGAGTCGACGCGGAAGGGACCCTCACCGTGCGGGCCGGTGATGTCCATGCCGATGATGTCGGAGGCGTACTGACGAGCCTCGTCGACGTCCTTGGCGATCTTCACGCCGCCCGCCTTGCCGCGTCCGCCGATCAGCACCTGGGCCTTGATCGCACACGGATAACCGATGCGCTCGGCAGCAGCGACGGCGTCGTCGACGTTGTCGGCGACCTCGCCGCTCGGCACGGCGATCCCGTGCTTGGCGAAGAGCTGCTTGCCCTGGTATTCGAGGAGGTCCATGTGGGGGAAATGCGACCCGTCGGAGGGGCGCGGCGCGAAACCCTACCCGAATGCCATAATCCCGCGCTCTCCGATGGCCCTGCCGAGCTTGAAAAACATCACCTGGGTGACGACCGACTGTTACGGCACCCTCATCGACTGGGAGAAAGGCATCCTCGAGGCCGTCCAGAAAGAGGCCGCGAAAGATGGCTTTTCCTTCGAGGAGCAGCCGTTTCTCGACCGCTTCTTCGAGGTCCAGGCCGAAGTCATGGCGGGCTCGTACGAGCTCTACGCCGAGGTGCTGCGTCGCACGATCGTCAAAGTGGCGGGCGAGCTCGGCTGGGAGATCGAGCCCTCGCGGGCCCAGTTCCTGCCGAACAGCGTCGCCTACTGGCTGCCCTTCCGCGAGGCCAACGCGGCGATGGACCGGCTCGGCAAAAAGTACGAGATCGGGATCATCTCCAACATCGACGACAAACTTCTGGGCATCTCGCGCCGTCACCTGCGCACCGAACTCGACCTCGTCGTCACGGCCCAGCAGGTCCGCAGCTACAAGCCGGACCCGGTCCACTTCAAAGAGTGCGCGCGCCGCATCGGCGGCAAAAAAGGCTGGCTCCACATCGGCTGCAACTACGCCACCGACATCGCGCCGGTCCTCAAAATGAACGTCCCGGTCATCTGGGTGAATCGCCACGGCGAGAAACTCGAAGGCCGCAAAGCGCCGTCGGCGACGGTCAAAAACTTCCGCGAGGCCGTCGCCAAGCTCGGCGCGTCCTGAGCGCCTTTTAGTTTGCGGAGCGCAACTCCGCCCTCACGCGGAGGTTTTTTCTCGCGTGGGGAGTAATGCCTCGGTAGCTCGATGAATACGCCTGATCTCAGAACCCAGTCCTGGCACGGCCGCGCCCTGGCGCGCCTGGCCGCGGCGATCGCGGTGGTGGCACTCCTCCTCGGCCTGGTCGTCGCGACCAGCGAGGAAGCCCGCGCGGCGCGGGCCAAAGGCTCGGAACTGCAGAAACCGAGCTTCGTCGTGATCCAGACCGACGACGAGACGATGGAAGAGCTCTACGACGGCGTCCGCATGCTGAACGGGGCGGAAGAATTCGCGATGCCGAACACGCTGCAGATGCTCGGCGAACAGGGCGTCACCTTCACCCGCTACTACACCCCGTACAGCCTCTGCGCCCCGTCGCGCATCAGCCTCCTCACCGGTCGTTACGCCCACAACAACCACGTCCAGGGCAACGTCCCGCCGAACGGCGGCTGGACCGGCTTCCAGTCGCGCCTCGCCTACTCCCACAACCTGGCGACCTGGCTGCAGGGCGCGGGCTATCGCACGATCCACATCGGCAAGATCCTCAACGGGTACGGAGACGCGCCGTACAGCCCCGGCACCGAAGTGCCGCCCGGCTGGACCTCGTGGCACACGATCCTCAACTCCGACACCAACCACTACGCCTACGGCTACCTGCTGAACAACAACGGCGTGGTCGAAGGCCCCTACGGCAACTCGGGCTCCTGGGAAACCCGCGAATACGGCGCGATCGACGACGCCGGCTGCCCGTACGCGCCGCTCAACGGCCAGCCCTGCTACTTCGAGACCGACAAGTTCAACCAGCTGGCGACCGAAGAACTGGCCGCGACCTCGCCGGAACAGCCCTTCTACATGCAGGTCGACTACACCGCGCCGCACGGTGACTTCCGCCGGCCCGCCGGCCCGCAGCCGGCCACCCGGGACATCGGCCGGTTCGCCGGGGCGCCGCTGCCCGACAACCGCGCCGAAGGCTTCAACGAGGGCAACGTCAACGACAAGCCCCGCTTCATCCGCGAAGCGCCCTACCTCAGCGCGAGCGAAATCCACACCTACCGCGTCTACTACCAGAACTGCCTGGCGGCTCTGATCTCGGTCGACGAAGGGGTCAAGCAGATTCTCGACCAGCTGACCGCCCTGGGCCGGATCAACAACACCTACGTCATCTTCACCTCCGACAACGGCTTCTTCTTCGGCCAGCACCGCCTGGTCGGCGGCAAGTTCCTCGCCTACGAGCCCTCGACCCACCTGCCGCTGATCATCCGCGGCCCGGGGATCGAACCGAACACCCACACCGGGCAGCTCGCCTCGACGATCGACATCGCGCCGACGATCCTCGAACTGGCGGGCGTGAAAGCTGACAAAAGCATCGACGGCGCCTCGCTGGTCCCGTTCATGAAGGAACCGAGCCTGCGCACGCGGCGGCCGCTGCTCTTCGAGTCGTTCGTCCAGACCAACGACGTCGAACAGTCCGGTAACGCCGCGACCGGCGAATCGACCACCGCGGCCGGCCGCTCACGCGGCAAGCTCGGGGTCAAGGGGGCGCGCGCCAGGGGCGCGGCCGCCCACGCGTCGGTGGTGGCGCCGCCGAAGAACTACTACGGCATTCGCCTCGGCCCCTACAAGTACATCGAGTGGCCGGACGGCGAGAAGGAGCTCTACGACATCAACAAAGACCCGTACGAGCTCAACAACATCGTGCGGGACAAGAACTACGCGCCGATCCGCAACTTCCTCCACAACGAACTGGTCCGCCTCGAGCAATGTTCCGGGCGCACCTGCCAGGAAGTCGCCGAAAAAATCCCGCTCACCAAGCAGGACCAACTGAAGGTCAAGCGGGAAAAAGAAAAGGAACAGCGCGAACGGGAACGCGAACGCGAAAAGCGCGAACAGGAAAAGCGCGAACGCGAACGCGAAAAAGCCCACAAACACTGAGCGGCGTTCTTCTTTGGCTTGGATGCGGGGGAGGGAGACCCGACCCCCTCCTCTCTCAAACTCGGGCTGGATCGCTCCCACCCGTCCGAGATCGCCTGCGGGCCCTCGTTACAAGCCGTTCGGAGGGGGTCGGGTCTCCCTCCTCGAAGCGCTCCGTCGCTCCCGCCGGCCGCCGACGCCTGGAGGAGCTTGCTCTAACGCTTAGAGCCTGCTCTTAAAGGCTGAGCCGAAGGGACGGGGGCGCTTCGGAGCGGGGACGCCGGGTAACCCTCGACTGAGCCTCCACAACTCGTTGCGTATTCCTCGCGCCCGCAGGACGCGATCTCGGCTCCTCCGACCGCAGGGAGGAGGCGCGCGAAGGCGCGGGTTACCCGGCGTCCCCGCCCTTGCCGGCGCGCAGAACTACTCGATGACGGCGATGACATCGCCGGACCCGATCGCGGCGCCCTCGGCCACGTTCAGCGCGGTCACCTTGCCCGAGCGGTGGGCGGTGATCTCGTTCTCCATCTTCATCGCCTCGATCACGCAGACCAGGTCGCCCTCGCTCACCTCGGCGCCCTCGGCGACCGCGACTTTGAGGATCGTGCCCTGGAGCGGCGAGGGAAGTGCCTCGCTCGAGGCCGCGGAACCGCCGCCGCTGCTGCGCTCGCGCTTCGGCGGCTTGCGCCCGTTAGCGGCCGGAGCCGCGGCGCCGGCGACGGCCTCGCCGATGACCTTGACGTCGAAGAGCTTGCCCGCGACCTCGACCTTGTAGTCACGGGTGACGATCTCGGCGCCCTCCTCGGAGGGCTCCGGCGCGGCAGCCGCCTCGGGCGCCGTGGACGCGAGCCACTCCGCGTCTTCCATCAGGTCACGGCAGGTCTCGCCCCTGGCCCACTGCCCGGTCTGCAGGATCGCCTGGTGGAAGGGGATCAGCGTGGTCAGGCCGCCGGTGTCGTATTCGTCCAGCGCCCGCAGCATCCGCCGCGTCGCCTTCTCCCGGTCGACGTCCCAGACGATGAGCTTGGCCACCATCGGGTCGTACATCGGGCTGACTTCGTAGCCGCCCTCGACCCCGGAGTCGACCCGCACGCCCGGGCCCGAGGGCTCGCGGTAGGTGGACCCGATCGGTCCCGGGGCGGGAGCGAATTTCTTCGCCGCGTTCTCGGCGTTGATCCGGCACTCGATCGACCAGCCGCGCAGGTCCACCTCCTCCTGGGAGACCGAGAGCGGCTCGCCGGCGGCGACGAGGATCTGCTCGCGGACGATGTCGATGCCGCTGACCATCTCGGTCACGCAGTGCTCGACCTGGACGCGGGTGTTCATCTCGAGGAAGAAGTACTCGTCGCCGACCTGCATGCCCTCGATCGTGCCCGCGCCGCGGTAACCGACCGCGGCCGCGGCGTCGGTGGCGATCTTGCCGATCCGGGCGCGCATCTCCTCGTCGACGTGGGGGCCCGGGGCCTCCTCGATCACCTTCTGGTGGCGACGCTGGATCGAGCAGTCACGCTCGCCGATGTGGATCACGTTGCCGTGCGAGTCGGCCAGCACCTGGACCTCGACGTGGCGCGGGTCCTCCAGATAGCGCTCGATGTAGACCCGTGGGTCGCCGAAGAACTTCTCGCCTTCGCGGGAGGAGCCTTCGTAGGCGTCCTGCAGGTCGCCAGGGGTCATCGCGACCCGGAAGCCCTTGCCGCCACCGCCGCCCGCGGCCTTGCAGGCGACCGGGTACCCGGCGTCGTCGGCCTGCCGACGAGCGGCCTCGAGGTCATCGGCGGTCTCGGTCGCGCCGGGGACGATCGGCACGCCGGCCTCGGCCATGATCTCGCGGGCCCGCGTCTTCGACCCCATCGCTTCGATCGCCTCCGGCGGCGGACCGATCCAGGTGATCCCGGCCTCGGCGCAGGCGCGTGCCATGTCGGCGTTCTCGGCGAGGAAGCCGTAACCGGGATGGATCCCCTCGGCGCCGGCCTCCTGGGCGACCTCGATGATCTTCGGGATGTTCAGGTAGCTCTCGGCCGGGACCGCCGGGCCGAGCAGGAAAGCCTCGTCGGCCTCGCGCACGTGCGGCGCGTCACGATCGATCTCCGAGTACACCGCGACCGAGCCGATCCCCATCTCGCGGAGGGTCCGGGCGACGCGGATCGCGATCTCCCCGCGGTTGGCGATGAGCACCTTCTTGAACATCGGCGGCGCAGTCTATTTGTCTGTGCCAAGAGCGGTCGGGTGGACCCTCCCGGGACGCTCGCCTCGCTCGCTTGAGTGTCCCGGGAAGGTCCACCCCACCGCTCCCCACCGGGCGGTTGCGGCTGTCTCTGCTCACTCGAAAGCTGGAAGGGAGGAGCCTGGCTAGGCTGCTCCGATGCCACTTATCGAGCTGCAGAGTCACTCCACCCACTCCGACGGACAGCTGGCCGCGCGGGACGTTGTCGCCGAAGCGGCGAAGGCAGGGGTGACGACCCTGGCGCTATCCGACCACGACTCCGTGGCGGGCGTGCCGGAGGCGGAAGTGGCGGGGCGGGAGCACGGGGTCGAGATCGTGCCCGCGGTGGAGATGTCCTGTGTCCATGAGTACGCCGAAGACCTGCACATCTGCGGCTACTGGGTCGACCTGGCCAAGATCGAGCCGGCCTGTGAGCGCGCCCAGCAGGAACGGCGCAACCGCGCCGGCGAGATCGTCGAGAACCTGCGCGGCTTCGGCTTCGAGCTGACCCTCGACGACGCGATCCGCGAAGCGGGCGGCGCCGACTCGATCGGCCGCCCCCACATCGCCAAGGCCGCCGGCGCGACCGGGGACCTCGGCCCCTTCTTCGAGGAGTACCTGGTGCCCGGCGCCAAAGCCTTCGTCCCCCGCCGCTGGCCGAGTGCCGATGAGGCGATCGCCCTCATCCACGACGCCGGCGGCCTCGCCGTCATCGCCCACCCCTACTGGGACATCTCCGAGCCCACCGAGGTCGACGACCTGATCCGCTCACTGAAGGCCGACGGCGTGGAGACCTTCTATCCCACCCACACCGAAGAGCAAACGAAGCACCTCCTCGACCTCTGCGCCAAGCTCGGCCTCGTCCCCACCGCCTCCTCCGACTACCACGGCCCGACGCACAAGACCTTCGCCAGGTTCGGCGCCTACGAGACCTACGGCCTCGGCGAGCCGGCGGTCCCGGCAAGGCCCTAGGACGGGGCTTAGGAAGGGCCCGGCCCCCTCAAGCTGCCGCCCGCGGGGAAAGGCACGCGGCCGCATGAAGCTGTCGCCCGAGAGGAAAGGGATGCGGCCGCATGAAGCTGTCGCCCGAGAGGAAAGGGTTGCGGCCGTCTCGTCCACGGCCCTGGCAGGCTGTGGCCGTGGCCGAGACGGCCGAGGGTGCGGGGAGCGTGCGGGGGAAGCACGGAAGGCCCCCGCGGGAGGATGCGGGCGAGTGACGCGGATCCCTCGCGTGATGGACACGGCGCTCCCACGGATCCGGGACGCGCGTCCCACGGACCCCCCGATCCCGGCGTCCGGGCGCCGGGGGTCCCACGGATCCCCCCGATCCCGGCCCCCCGGGGCCGGGAGGTGTGACGGGACCGTCACGGAGGAGGGACCTCGTCACGGAGACGTAGGGAACTCCACGCCTCCTCCCGTGTTGTCCAACGCTCACGGACGCGCTGCGTGGGTTTTCCACCGTATAGGGGGGCCAAAACACGCAGCGTGTTCCCGGGCCCCCTTCTCCGGCCCGGAAAGGGACCGAAGTTTCCCGGGAATGTGACGTTCCCGGCGTCTTCGTCACCGATCGGGGCGAGGTGTGGCCTCTCCCGCACGGACCCGTCACGGAAGTCCGACCTCCCTCGGTTCCTGCGTCTCCCCCTGTCCCTGTCCCGCCTTTTTCACGACCCCCTCCCGTCCCTGCCTCTCCCCTCATCCCTGTGTCGTCTTTTTCACGACCCCCTCCCGTCCCTGTGTCGTCTTCCCCACGACCCCCTCCCGTCCCGGGCGCCTCATGGCGCTCACAGCCTGCCAGGAGCGCCATGAGGCGCCCGGGACGCAGCTCGGACGGGTGCGGGGGTCGGGGTCGGGGGCATCTCGGACGGGTGTGGGGGCCGAGGTCGGGGGCCACGCGCCCCGCGCGGCAGCTCGGGACGGGCGCGGGGGTCGGGGTCGCGCGGCACCTCGGACGGCCGGGGCGGCCGGGGTAGCTCCGCCACGCACGCCGCGCCGCAAACTCGGACGGGTGCACGGGCCGCGGCCCCGCCCGTCCCTTCTCGACGGCCCGCCCCTTCCGCTGTTCCTTATGGGGCTCATAGCCCCATAAGGAACAGCGGAGCGATCCCGGGGATGCGCGGCGGCCGGGGCCGCATCTCGGACGGGCGGGGTGGCGCGGTCGCGCCGCAACTCGGAAGGCCACCAGGGCCTGGCCCGCACAGCACCTCGGACAGACGCCCCGGCCGCGGAGCGCGCCCGTCCCCTCGCGGCGCGCCCGCAGCGCGGCTTCACCGCTTACCCCAGCAGAGACAGAACCTGCCGGACAGCCTCCTCGAGGTCCGGCGAGGTCACCAGGTCCGGCCGCTCGGGCGCCTCGTAGGGCGAGCCGACACCGGTCAGGTCCTTGATCTCGCCCGCGCGAGCCTTGGCGTAGAGGCCCTTCGGGTCACGGCGTTCGCACTCCTCCAGCGGGGTGTCGACGAAGACCTCGTAGAAGGGGATCCCGGCCTCCTCGTGGAGGGCGCGAACGCGGTCGCGCTCGTCGCGATAGGGGCTGACCAGGGAGGCGATCGCCACGGTGCCTGATTCGGCGAGGATCTTCGCCACCTCGCCGACGCGGCGCACGTTCTCGTTGCGGTCCTCCGCGGAGAAGCCGAGGTTGGCGTTCAGGCCGTGGCGCAGGTTGTCGCCGTCGAGCATGAAGGCGGCGCGGCCCGAGGACACGAGGGTGTGCTCGATCGCCGTCGCGATCGTCGACTTGCCGGAGCCCGAGAGCCCCGTCATCCAGATCGTCGCGCCGCCCGTCTCGAGGGCCGCCCAGCGCTCCTCGCGCGAGAGCTTGGAGGGGTGGAAGGTGATGTTCTCGGCCACGATCGAGGCCGCGTCGGTGGCGACGCCCGGGTCTCCCCCGGCGCTGATGATCATCCCCGCCGCGACCGTCAGGTCGGTCGCCGGGTCGACCAGGATGAAGCTGCCGGTGGTGCGGTTGATCCGGTACTCGTCGAAGAAGAGCGGCGAGGTGGTGTGGATCGCGACGCGGCCGATGTCGTTGACCTCGAGCGTCTCCGCGGCGAGATCGCGGTGCAGGGTGTCGACGTTCAGCTGATATCGGAGCTCCTCGACCTCGGCGGCGACCCACCGGGTCGTGTGCTTCAGCTGGTACGGCGCCCCGGTGCGCAGCTGCGAGGTCTCGTCGAACCAACAGATCATCGCCTCGAAGCGGCGGCTCGCGGTCGGCTGGTTGGTCGGGCGGCAGATCATGTCGCCGCGGGACACGTCGACCTCGTCCTCCAGGCGCAGCGTCACCGCCATCGGCGGGAAGGCCTGCGCGACCTCGCCTTCAGGCGTGTCGATCGCGGCGATCTTCGAGGCTTTCCGCGACGGCATCACCATCACCTCGTCGCCCTGCTTGAAGATCCCGCCGACCACCGACCCGGCGAAGCCGCGGTAATCGCGGTACTCCGCCGACTGCGGGCGGATCACGTACTGGACCGGGAAGCGGTTGTCGACCAGGTTGCGATCGGAGGCGATGTGGACGTCCTCGAGGTGGCCGAGCAGCGGCTGCCCGTGGAACCAGGGCATGTTCGGCGAGGGCTCGACCACGTTGTCACCGACCAGCGCCGAGATCGGCACGAAACCGAGGTCGGTGATGTCGAGCTTCGCGGCGAAGGCGGTGAACTCCTCGCGGATCTCGTCGTAGATCCGCTGGTCGTAATCGACCAGGTCCATTTTGTTGACGCAGAGAACCAGGTGCGGCACCCCGAGCAGGGACGACAGCAGCGCGTGGCGGCGGGTCTGTTCGAGCACGCCTTTGCGCGCGTCGATCAGGAGCAGGGCCAGGTTGGCGGTCGAGGCGCCGGTGACCATGTTGCGCGTGTACTGGATGTGGCCGGGCGTGTCGGCGATCACGAACTTGCGCTTCGGCGTCGCGAAGTACCGGTAGGCGACGTCGATCGTGATCCCCTGCTCGCGCTCGGCGCGCAGGCCGTCGGTCAGCAGCGCCAGGTCGGTCTGTTCGTCGCCACGTTTCTCCGAGGTCCGCTCGATCGACTCGAGCTGGTCTTCGAAGATCGATTTGGTGTCGTGCAGGAGCCGCCCGATCAGGGTCGACTTGCCATCGTCCACCGACCCCGCGGTCGCGATCCGGAGGATCTCCGTGGCCGGCATCAGTGGTTCCTCCGGTGGGTCCGGTGCCCATATGGCGAGCGAAAACCAAGCACGCCGCGGACGCAGGGAGGCCTGATAGCGGTTGCTATCTGGCCGACCGAGGACAAAGGAGGGCGCCGGTTTGCAGCCGCCAGATGGGTGCCGGAATCCGCCGGAGGAACCACTAGAAGTAGCCCTCCCGCTTGCGGTCCTCCATCGCGGCTTCCGAGAAGCGGTCGTCGCCGCGGGTCGCGCCGCGCTCGGTGATCCGCGAGACCGACGTCTCCTCGATCACCAGCTCATACGTGGTCGCCTGCGAGGGCACCGCGCCGGTCAGGGTCGCGTCGCCGACGGTCCGGTAGCGCACCATCTCCATCTTCGACTCGGCCCCCTCGGGCAGCGGAAAGTACTCGTTGACGGCCATCAGCAGGCCTTCGTTGTCGACCACCTCGCGCTCGTGGGCGAAGTAGATCGGCGGCAGCTCGATCTGCTCGCGCGCCAGATAGCGCCAGACGTCGAGCTCGGTCCAGTCGGAGATCGGGAAGACGCGGATGTGCTCGCCCTTGCGGTGACGGCCGTTGTAGAGGTGCCACAGCTCGGGCCGCTGGTTCTTCGGATCCCACTGGCCGAATTTGTCGCGGAAGGAGAGGATCCGCTCCTTCGCGCGGGCCTTGTCCTCGTCGCGCCGACCGCCGCCGAAGACGGCGTCGAAGCCACCGTCCTTGATCGCGTCGAGCAGCGCCCGGGTCTGATGGCGGTTGCGGGATTCCAGTTCGTGGTCGACCTTGATGATCCCCTGGTCGATCAGCTCCTGGACCGACGCGACCTCCAGCCGCAGCCCGTACTCGGCAACGACCTTGTCACGAAATTCGATCACCTCGCGGAAGTTGTGCCCGGTGTCGACGTGCATGATCGGGAACGGCACCGGCGCCGGCGCGAACGCCTTGCGCGCCAGCTGCAGCATCAGCACCGAGTCCTTGCCGCCGGAGAAGAGCATCACCGGGTGTTCGAACTCGGCAACGACCTCGCGGATGATGAACATCGACTCCGCCTCCAGCGTGTCGAGGTCATCCAGCTCTACCGCGGCAGGCCGCACTTTCGTCGTCTCGTCGATCAATGTCCCCACGCCATCCTCAGGGTCGGGCCCGCCAGGCTCCCCGCGGGAGCGCTAATTGATGCCGCACTCGGTCTTCTCGACGCCGGCCCAGCGGCCGTCGCGGAGGTCGCCGCCAGGCCCCACCGGCTGCGTGCAATGCGTGCAGCCGATCGAGGGGTAGCCGCGATCGTGAAGCGGGTTGTACGGAAGACGGTGCTCATGGATGTAGTTCCAGACGTCTCGCTCGGACCAGTCGGCGAGCGGGTTCAGCTTCCAGAGGCCGAATTTCTTGTCCCAGGTGAACTTCGGGGCCCCGGCCCTGGAGCTGGAATCCGCCCGGCGGACGCCGGCGACCCAGCAGTCTACGGATGAGAGGGCACGGCGCATCGGCTCCACCTTGCGCAGCCCACAACAGGCGTCCGGCTCGCGCTTCCAGAGCTCGTCGCCGTACTCGGCCGCCTGCTCGGCGATCGTCAGGTTGTGGAAGCGGTCGAACTCGATCCCGAGCGCCTCGGCGAGGCGATCACGGGTCTCATAGGTCTCGGGGAAGAGGACGTCGGTGTCGAGGTAGAAGAAGCGCGCGTCGGGGTTGATGGTGCTCGCCAGGTGAGCCGTCACCGAGCTCGTTTTCTGGAACGAGCAGGCGATGTAGTGGTCCTGGCCGAACTGATCGAACATCCACTCGATCGTTTCCCGCGCGGTCAGGCTCTCGAGCTCGTCCGCGATCGCCTCGTGATCGAGGTCGGTGACTGTCGGCACGTTGCCGGACAAGGTGATTGGCGGCGGCTTCATCGGTTGCCCTCAGGTTCCTCGCTGGGCGCGAGCTAGATCGCGCACTCCCCTTCTCCGCGGATGACTTCGTAGGGCGTCGCCCGCTGCCAGTCGATGAACTCCTGCATGGTCTCAAGCGAGAAATCGACCGGCATGGTCAGATCCTTGACCTCGATTTCGAAGCGCTCCTGGCCGACCCGGTCGGCGAAGGCGTTGAAGGCCTCCCCGTCGTCGGCACGCTCGGCCTCGTACATCCGCACCCAGCGCTCGACCGCCTCGGGGACCCGTTTGGCCGGCAGGCGCGATTTGAGCCGTTTGCCGTAGAGCACCGTGCCGCCCTCGTAGTTGCCGCCGATGTGGGGGATGTAGGCGGGCATCTGGCGATCGCCGATCTTCAGCGAGGCGCCGTAGAAGCCGATGTTGGCGATGTGATGCTGGCTGCAGCCGTTCGGGCAGCCGCTCATTTTGATGTGGATCTGCCGGGTCAGCTGGTCGTCGAGCTTCATCTCGTCGATCCGCTCCTTGACCGCCCGGTTGAGGCCCATCGAGGAGGTGATCCCGAGTTTGCAGCTGTCGGTGCCAGGGCAGGAGACGACGTCGGAGATCTCGCGCGCGCCGGGGTCACCGAGGCCGAGCTCCGAGAGCTTCGTCCAGACGTCATAGATCGACTCGTCACGGATCCAGCGCAGGACCAGGTTCTGCTGCACGGTGGAGCGCGCGTTGCCGCCGCCGTAGTCGCGCATGACCTGACCCAGGCCGCGGAACTGCTCCGGGGTCAGGTCGCCGCGGTTGACCTTCACCTCGACGGTGGAGAAGCCCGCCTGGCGCTGCGCCTGCACGTTGGACTCGACGAAGCGGTCGAACGCCTGGCGATCGCCGTTCGGCGAGGACGCGCCGGCGACCGGCGCCTGCGGGGCGCGCGCCTCCTCGTCGTCCTCGTAGGAGAGGCGCTGGACCAGCTCCGGCCCGAATTCGCGCTCGCCGACCCAGTCGCCGCGCAGCTCCTCGTCGAGCAGATCGCGGAAGGCGTCGGCGCCGATCTTGTCGATCAGCACCTTGATCCGGGCGCGGGCGCGGTTGACGCGCAGCCACTCCTGGCGGTCGAAGATGCGGAAGACGGCCTCGGCCACCTTCAGATAATCGCCGTTGTCGGCCTCGACAAAGTCGAGGATCGGCGGCGCGACGCGCGGCATGATCGCGGTGCCGCCGCCGACCCGCAGCTCGAAGCCACGGACCCCATCACGTTCGCGCGAGATGAAGGCGATGTCGTGGATGCCGGTGATCGCCCGGTCCTCGTCGGAGCCGGAGAACGCGGTCTTGATCTTCCGCGGCATCAGCTGCGTCGTCGGGTGGCGGACGAAGTAACGGACGAAGGCGCCGGCGTACGGCGTCGGGTCGAAGATCTCGTCGGGGGCGACGCCGGCCCAGGGATCGCCGGTGACGTTGCGCACCGTGTTGCCGCAACCCTCGCGGGAGGAGAGGCCGGCCTCGGCGATCACCTTGAGCAGCTGCTCGGTGTCGCGCAGCGGCACGTGGTGGATCTGGATGTTCTGCCGGGTGGTGATGTGGCCTTTGGCGAGCGGCGCCCAGCGCTCGACCACGTCGGCGAAGGTGTCCATCTGCTCGGGCGTCACACCCCCGAACGGAAGCTTGATCCGGATCATCTGGACGTCGGACTGGCGCTGTCCGTACACGCCCTGTTTCAGGCGGAACCCGATGAACTCGTTCTCGGGTAGATCGCCGGCGAGGAACTGCTCGGCTTCGTTGTCGAAGTCGACGAACTCGCGCTCGATGATCGGGATGATGTGGCCGGGGACGTTCGAGTAGGCCTCTGGGTTCTCCAGGGTGCCTACGCGGCCCTTGCCCTCCTGCGTCTTGCTCTCAGCGACTATGACCTCCATGCGGAGGAAATTAGCAAAACCCTGACCGGGATTAGGGTATTTATCTGTGAAGTTTCCTGATTTGGCTCAGGAACTACGTTTGCGGGCCTGAATAATGGCCGCCGCCTCGCCCGACTCGGCCACGTAACCGCCCTCGGGCTCGAACGGCAGACCCTCGTCCTCCCAGCCCACGGCGCCCTCGGTCAGCTTCGCCGCGTCGTAGCCGGCCTCGGCCAGCGCGGTGGTCGCCATCGAGGAGCGGTTGCCGCCGCGGCAGTAAAGGATCACCGGGCGGTCCTTATCGATCTCCTCCACCCGCGCCGGCAGCTCGGCCAGCGGGATGTGGACGGCACCGGGCAGGTGCCCCGTCTCCCACTCGTGGTCGACGCGGACATCGACCAGCTGGGCACCCTGGTCGAGCAGCTCCCGCGCCTCGGCGCGGGAGATCTCCTTGGGCGCGGCGTCGACCTCGCTCATCAACTGACCTCCGATCCCTCGATCAGGAAGGCGACGCGGACGTGAGCCCGGTACTCGTCCAGGTTCTCGCCGCGGATCCCGGTCGAGACGATGTCGACGGCGCGGATGTTGCGCAGCGAACCCTGCGCCTGTGCCAGCGCCTGTTTGGCGGCATCGTCGGTCGACGTCTTGGAGCTGCCGACGAGCTCGATGATTTTCACAACTGCCATCTCGCTCCTCCTCGTGCTTGCGGGTCTTGGATGTCTTGCTGTGTGTTGGCGCCCACTCCCTCGAGCAGCGCGGCGCGCTGCCACGGCCCGATCGCGTCCCTGGGCTCCTCCGCCGGCGCGGCGGAGAACTCCTGCTCGAAGCGCGCGATCGCCGCGGCGATCGCCGCTGCCTCGTCTCCGGTCGCGGTCTTCTCGGCCACGAGCCCACTTTATCCCGGTGCCTTGGAAGCGCGGCGCGCGAGGTGCCGCCGTACCGACTCGACGACCGCCGCCGGTTCGCGATCGAGGCGCGGCCCGGTGACCCGCGTGGTCTCGATCCCGGCGAGCAGCAGCTCGTCGTCGCGCACCCGGTCCTCCTCGAAGGAGAGGCGGGAGCCATGCGTCTCGTAGACGTCCAGTTCCACCCCGAAGCGCTCCCCCTCCCACCAGGCGTCGATCTCGTACCCGGCGACGGAGACGTTCATCGAGGGCTCGGGCAGCCCCGCCTCCCTCGTCAGCTCGAGGAAGCGGGGCTCCAGGCCCGAGCGGGTGAAGACGTGGTCGGGTCGAAGGACAGGGACCCCCTCTTCCCTCCCCCTCTCGGAGCGGGACTTAGCCGTTAAGTCCGGGGACGGGGGTGCCGTGCCGGGTGATCGCGCAGTTGAAGGGGCCGGGATCGATCGCGTCCAGGAGGGCGCGGCCTTCGGGGCGGCCCGTGGCCGGGATCGGGGGGACGGCCTTGTGGGCCTTCGTCTTCGGCCTGCCGGGGACGCGGGGGTGGCCGCGGCCACACTGGATGGACTCGTCGGCGGCGCCGTCGCGGGCGTCGATCACGTCGTCGCCGCCGTTGCCGATGAAGATGTCCTTGCCGGGCTGGCCGAGCATCGCGTTGGGGCGGTGGTTGCCGATCAGGACATCGTTGCCGAAGGAGCCCTCCATGTCCTCGTCGGTCGGCGAGAGGCGGACTCGGTCACAGCCCGGGATCGCGTCGATCCAGGCGGCGTGCCGGGGGAAGGAGACGATCAGCAGACCTGGGTGCGCCTGGGTCTCGGCGAAGGAGGCGTCGTCACGGCCGCCGCCGCCGACCAGGGCGCCGCCCGCGCAGCCGCCTCCCGCCGCCAGCAGATCACCGTCGGGACCGCCATAGAGAAAGGTCGGGCCGGGGATGCCGCCCACCAGGCCGTCCGCGCCGGGGCCACCGTAGAGCTTGTCGGCGCCGGGACCCGCCTGGAGGAGGTCGTCCTCGGGGCCGCCGCGGATCGTGTCGTCGCCCTGACCCCCGTTGACCCGGATGCTGCCGACCGCAACGAGCGAGCCGTTGACCCTGAAGCTGTCGTCGCCCGGGCCGAGGTCGGCGGTCAGCCGGCGGGCCGGGCCGTGGAACGGGCAGCGGACTTCTCGCGGCGCGTTCGGCGCGCCCGCGCGGTGTTCGCAGCCCGGGCCGGCGGCGAGGTCCCTCGCCGCGTCGACGGCGAGCGTGTTGGTCGCCCTTTCGTAGGCGACGCTGATGTCGTCGCGCCCACGGCCGCCGACGATCTGCACCCCGCCGCCTCCGTTCGAGGCGTCGTCGACCTGCACGTAGGCGCTCCCGGGCAGGCGCTTTTCGGGGCCGCAGGAGATGGTCCGCCCCGGCGCGCCGCGACAGCCATCGGTCCCCGTCCCGCCGTCGAGCGTGTCGTGCCCGCCGCCTCCGATCAGCGTGTCGTTCCCCGGCCCGCCTTTGATTTCGTTCGGCCCCGGATCGCCGATCAGCGTGTCGCGGAACGCGCTGCCTTCGAGGGCCTCGAATTCGAAGAGCTCGTCGTGGCCGTCGCCGCGGGCGTCATGCCCGCGCAGCGAGGCCCAAACGCCCGCCGTGCCATTACCGCCGGAGACGGCGGTCGCGAACGAGGCGATGTCGTGCCTTCCCGGCCCGCCCGACATCCGGTCGTAGCCGTAATCGCCGTGGACGAGGTCGTAATCGCCCGGGCCGCCGTTGACGGTGTCGATGCCGAGCCCGCCGGCGACGTCGTCGTGGGCACCCGGCCCGCCGACCACCTTGTCGTCGCCGAGATCGCCGAAGACACGATCGGCGCCCTGCCCGGCGAAGACTTCGTCGTTCCCGCGCCCGCCGTGGATCACGTCGTCACCGCCGCCACCACAGATCAGGTCGTTGCCCAGCTCGCCATAGATCGTGTCGTCCCCCGGCCCACCCCAGATCACGTCACGACCGGGCGTGCCCCGCAGGACGTCGTCCCCAACGGTGCCGACGACGGTCGCGCGGCGCCCGTGGCAACGCTCTTCCCCTTCTCCGGGCGCCGCTCCCGTCGCGACCGCGGTCATGGACACCGCAGCGACGGCAAGCAGGAGCGCGCCCGTCAGTTTGCCCCGACCTCGACCCACGACCCCGCCAGCATATGAGCGGGGCGACGGACCGCCAACCGCTCAGTGGAGACCGAGCACCTGCTCGACCGGGACGTATTCCATGCCGACGCCCTCGGCGACGGCCGGGTGGGTCACCTTTCCCGCCGCGACGTTGACCCCGGGCCGCAGCCCCGGGATCCGCTTGATCGCCCCGGCCAGCCCGAGGTCGGCGATCGCGATCGCGTAGGGCAGCGTCGCGTTGGTCAGCGCCTGGGTCGAGGTGATCGGCACCGCGCCGGGCATGTTGGCGACGCAGTAGTGGGTGATTCCCTCGACCTCGAAGGTCGGCTCGTGGTGGGTGGTCGGATGGGAGGTCTCGAAGCAGCCGCCCTGGTCGATCGCGACGTCCACCATCACCGCACCCGGCTTCATCAGCTTCAGCTGATCACGGGTGATGACGTAGGGCGCGCGGGCGCCGTGGACCAGGACCGCGCCGATGATCAGGTCGGCACGCGGCAGCATCTCCTCGACCGCCAGCGTGGTCGAGTACACGGTCGAGCAGCGTCCGCCGAAGATCACGTCGAGCTCCCGCAGCCGGTCGATCGAGCGGTCGAAGACGAAGACGTCGGCCTCCATCCCGATCGCGATGAAGGCGGCGTTCATGCCGACAACCCCGCCGCCGATCACCATCACGTTTGCCGCCGCGACACCGGGCACGCCGCCGAGCAGGATTCCCCGGCCCCCCGCCGGCTTCTGCAGCATGTAGGCGCCCGCCTGGGTGGCGATCTTGCCCGCCACCTCGCTCATCGGCGCCAGCAGCGGCAGCCGGCCATCGGTGTCCTCGACCGTCTCGTAGGCCACCGCGGTCACCCCCGACCGGCAGAGCCCGCGAGTCTGCTCCGGGTCCGGCGCCAGGTGCAGGTAGGTGAAGAGCAGCTGCTCGGGCCGGAGCATCGCGATCTCCGACGGCTGCAGCTCCTTGACGTGGAGAAGCAGCTCCGCCTCGGCGAAGATCGCGGCGGCGTCGGGGACGATCCGCGCCCCCTGCAGGGCATAACGCTCGTCGGAGATCGAGCTGCCCGTGCCGGCGCCGGTCTGGATCAGCACCTCGTGGCCGTGCTCGACCATTTCCCGTACCCCGGCGGGGGTGATCGCGACGCGGTACTCGTCGGACTTGATCTCGGTAGGGACGCCGATCTTCATCTGGTGCCTAGCTCACCAACTCCCTCGCCCGCAGTGCCAACCAGAACTCGATCCGGTCGTGGGCGCGCGAGAGGTCGCGCCCGGTCAGCTCTTCCACCTTGCGCATCCGATAGCGCAGGGTGTGGCGGTGGCAGTAGACCTGGCGCGCGGCGCGCTCCCACTGCCCGTTCTGCTCGATGAATGCCTCCAGCGAGCGCAGCAGCTCACCGCCGTACTCCTCGTCGCCTTCCTCGATCGGCCCGAGCACCGAATCACAGTAGAGCCCGAGGGCGTCGTCGTCCTGGATCGAGAGCAGGAGGGTGAAGGCGCCGAGGTCCCGCCAGGACGCGACGTCGGGCGCCGAGCCGTTGGCGAAGGCGGTCGCCTCGAGCGCGCAGCGAGCCTCGTGGAAGGAGTGGCGCAGGGCCTCCGGGGCGGCGCCGCGGCTGGCGGCGGCGCGCACCGGCCCGCGCTCCGCGATCAACGCCTTGCGCGCGGCCGCGGCGATCGTGACCGGATCGTGCTCGGCGGCGTCGACCACCGCGCAGAGGAGCTCCCGGCCACCGGTCTCGTGCGGGGCGACGAGCGCCGGGCAACCGGACGTGGCGAGCGCGGCTTCCAGCGGCGCCACCGCGGTTGCCGGGTGCTCGAGGTCGAAGACGAGCACCGCGGCCTCGCCGCCGATGCCGAAGGGCTCGAGGCGGCGGCGCAGCTCGACCGGGTCCATCAGCCCGCCGAGCGCCCCGGCGAGGACGTCGCCCGCCAGCCGCCGCTCGGTCTCCCGCGCGATCCGCCGGCGCATCAGCTCGAGCGCGACGATCGCCACCGCCTGCTGCAGGATCAGCCGCTCGAAATCGCCGAGCCCACCGGAGTCGCGGACGATCACCACCCAGGCCTGCGGCGGGCCGCCGCCGGGGGAGACGACCGGGTGCGCCAGCGCCCGCCCGGCGAGCGAGGGGTGCGAGGGCACGAACGGGTGGCCATCGCCGGCGTGGCCGACGACCTCGCGACGAATGCCGCCGACCGCCTCGGCGGAGAGCTGGCGACGGAAGCCGCGCCCGGCGAGCCGTTCGCCGCGGCCGTCGAGGATCGCCACCGTCCCGCCCACCGCCGAGGCGACGGTGGCGGCGATTTCCTCCAGCCCGCGCTCCTCCAGCACCAGCCGCTCGAGCCGCCGCTGGATCGCGAGCCCCCGCTGCAGCACCTCGTACTGCTCGTTCACCAGCCGGGTGAACGCCTTCTCGGTGATCGCGATGAACGGGGTCGAGTACGGGACCTCGAAAAGCGGGAAGCCCCGCTTCCGGGCCTCCGCGACCAACGCTTTCGGCAGCCGTTTGTGGCTGAACCCGGTGCCGAAGCCGAGCCCCGCCAGGTTGCGCTCGGCGAGGTCGGCGACGAAGGCGCGTTGCTTGCGCTCGGTGTCGAGCGGGATGCCGGTGGTCAACATCAGCTCCCCGCCCGACAGCCAGGGCGTCGGGTCCTGCAACTCCGATATGTGTACCCAGCGGACCGGCGCGTCGGCGCTTTCGGCGCCGGCCGCCAGCTCCAGATCGAGCTCGTCTAGGAGGCTCTGGACCGTGAGCAATCCGGCTCCCTACCCGTGTGCGACCACCTGGTCCCACGCCTCGGTGAGAACGCCGGACAAGACGTCGTGGATTTCCTGGAATTGCTCGGTGTCGGAGATCAGTGGCGGAGCCAGCTGGATCACCGGGTCGCCGCGATCGTCGGCACGGCAGATCAACCCGCGCCGGTAGAGCTCACCGGAGAGGAAGCCACGCAGGAGCCGCTCCGACTCCTCGTCGTTGAAGCTTTCCTTGGTCTCCTTGTTTTTGACCAACTCGATCGCCTGGAAGTAACCGGCGCCACGCACGTCGCCGACGATCGGCAGCTCGCGCAGGCTCTCCAGCGTGCCGCGGAACTCGCCCTCCTTGGCGCGCACGTGGCCACAGAGGTCCTCACGCTCGAAGGCGTCGAGATTCGCCATCGCGATCGCCGCCGCCACCGGGTGGCCGGCGAAGGTGAAGCCGTGGGCGAACGAGGCATCGCCCTCGCTGAACGGCTCGAAGACGCGGTCGGAGGCGATCACCGCCCCCATCGGCGCGTAGGCCGAGGTGATCCCCTTCGCGGTGGTGATCAGGTCGGGCTGGTAGCCGAACCGTTCGCAGCCGAAGTAATGGCCGAGCCGGCCCCACGAGCAGATCACCTCGTCGGAGATCATCAGCACGTCGTACTGATCGCAGATCTCCCGCACGCGCTGGAAGTAACCGTCCGGCGGGACGAAGCAGCCCCCCGCGTTCTGGACCGGCTCGAGGATCACCGCGGCGACCGTCTCCGGCCCCTCGAAGACGATCCGCTCCTCGATCGCCTCGGCGGCCCACATCGGATCGCGGTCCTCGGGCCAGCGGTAGAGGTTGGTGTTCGGCACGTGACAGGCACCGGAGACCAGCGGTTCGAACTGGTTGCGGAGGTTGGTGATGCCGGTCGCCGACAGGGCGCCGAGCGAGGTGCCGTGGTAGGCGACCTCACGGGCGATGAATTTGTGCTTCTGGCCTTTGCCGTGGGCGCGGTGGAAGTTGCGCGCGAGCTTCAGCGCCGACTCGACCGCCTCGGAGCCGCCGTCGGTGAAGAAGACGCGGTTGAGGTCTCCGGGGGCGAGGCCGGCGATCCGCGCCGCCAGTTCGATCGCCCGCGGGTGCGCGTAGCTCCAGAGCGTGTAGAAGTCGAGCTCTTCGACCTGGCGGGCCGCCGCCTCGCCGTACTCGGCGCGGCCGTGGCCGGCGTTGACGCAGAAGAGCGCCGACAGGCCGTCCAGATAACGGTTGCCGTGCTCGTCGTAGACGTAACAACCCTCCGCCCTGGTGATCAGCGGGATCTCATGCTCGGGGCCGTAGGCCCCCATCCGCGAGAAGTGCATCCAGAGATGCTCGCGGGCCATCTTCTGCAGTTTTGAGTCCACTACCTGCGGTGCGGTCGCCATGCCGCTCTCCTTCCAAACGCTTGCGACGTTCTGGACAACGCTAGAGGCCCATAGGCACGTACGCAAGGGGCTTGCCGGTGAAGCGGGGTCTCTAGGATTGTACAGCTGGTACAAGTCACCGCTGTCCTTTTAGGACATTCGCCACTTGCGACCCGCGCCGGGGGGGCATACCTTCGGTTCACGCAGAGGGAGACGGAGGAGAGATGAGCGGACCCGATCAGACGACGATCACGGAACCGGAGATGGCTGCAGCGGAGGCGCCGAGCGTCGCCCTGCGGGGCGTCACCAAACGGTTCGACGACTTCACGGCCGTGGACAACCTTTCGCTGGAGCTGGGACGCGGCGAATTCTTTACGCTGCTCGGGCCGAGCGGCTGCGGCAAGACGACCACGCTGCGGATGATCGCGGGCTTCGAGCGGCCGACCAGCGGCGAGATCGCGATCGAGGGCGACGACGTCGCCGCGCTCCCGCCCCACAAGCGGCCTACCAACACGGTCTTCCAGAGCTATGCGCTCTTCCCCCACCTGAGCGTCGAGAAGAACGTCGGCTTCGGGCTGAAGCGCAAAGGGGTCAACAAGGACGAGATCGCCGAGCGCGTTGCCGCGGAGCTGCAGCGGGTCGGCCTGGCGCGCGAGGCGAACCGGCGCCCGTCGCAGCTGTCCGGCGGTATGCAGCAGCGGGTGGCGCTGGCGCGGGCGCTGGTCAACCTGCCGAAGGTGCTGCTGCTGGACGAGCCGCTCGGGGCACTCGACCTGAAGCTGCGCAAGGGCCTCCAGGTGGAGCTGAAACGGATCCAGCGCGAGGTCGGGATCACCTTCGTCTACGTCACCCACGACCAGGAGGAGGCGCTGACGATGAGCGACCGAATCGCGGTGATGAACCGCGGTCACGTCGAGCAGGTGAGCGTCCCGGAGGAGGTCTACGACCGTCCCACCACCACCTTCGTCGCCGGCTTCATCGGCGTCTCGAACCTGATGCCGGCGACGGTGTCGGGGCCGGGACGGGTGAAGCTCGAAAGCGGCCCTGAAATCACCGCCGACACCACCGGGCTCGGCCCCGGCGAAGGCTGTGCGGCGGTGGTGCGGCCGGAGAAGCTGACGGTGACCATGCCCGGTGACAGCGGCACGCTGGACGGGCGGCCGCGGGTCGAAGGCGTGGTCGAGAGCTCGCTGTACCTGGGGACGGCGACGCAGATCGTCGTCAACCTCGGCGGCGACGTGAGGATGACGGTGCTGGTGCCGAACGCCGACGAGGCCGAACGGCAGCGCCTGCCCGGCGGCGGCGCCCGGGTGACCCTGAGCTGGGCCCCCGAGCACATGCACGTGGTGACCGAGTCTCCCCACGGCGAGGCGCCGGCGCCGGCGACCAACGGAGGGAGCCAAGGATGAGTGGGAGTCGACCCCGGAGGGCGGTGCGGAAGGTCGCCCTCGCGACGGCCGCGCTGGCGGCGGCGGTCGGCATCGCGGCATGCGGCAGCGGCATCGAAGGCCCGGTGGAAGCGACCGGCGCGAAAGTCGAACTGGAAAACAAGGCGAGCGGCACCCTCGTGATCTCCAACTGGCCGCTCTACATCGACAAAAAGACGGTGCCGAACTTCGAAAAGGCGACCGGCATAAACGTCGAATACCACGAAGACATCAACTCCAACGAAGAATTCTTCAACAAGATGCAGCCGCTGTTGTCGGCAGGTGAATCGGGCGGCCGCAGCATCTTCGTCCTGGCCGACTACATGGTCGCGAAGATGATCAAGCTCGGGTACCTGCAGGAACTCGACAAGAGCGCGATGCCGGAAGTCGAAGCGAACATGTCGGAAAGCCTGCGCCACCCGCCTTTCGATCCCGAACGCAACTACTCGGTGCCTTGGCAGAGCGGCATGACCGGGCTGATCGTCAACAAGGAACTGGCGCCGGAAGTGAAGTCGATCTGTGATCTGTTCAACCCCAAGTACAAGGGCAAGGTCGACTTCCTGAACGAAGTCCGGGAAACCGTGCCGCTGGTGATGAAGTGCGAAGGGGTCGACACCGAAAAGGCCACCGAAGCCGACTGGCTGAAAGCGATCGAAAAAATCAAGACCGCCGCCACCGACGGTCAGATCAGCCGCTTCACCGGCAACGATTACGCGGCCGACCTGACCAACGGCAACGCGGTGGCGGTGATGGGCTGGTCAGGTGACGCGGTCCAGCTACAGGCCGACAACCCGAACCTCGAATGGCGGATGCCCACCGAAGGCTGCATGCTCTGGTCCGAAGACATGATCATCCCGGTCGGGGCGCCGAACCCGACCGCGGCCGAGGCCTTCATGAACTACGTCTACAAGCCCGAGGTCCAGGCCAACATCACCGAATACGTGAACTACGTGACGCCGGTCGAAGGCGTCCAGGAAGTCCTGGTGAAGCGGGAACCCGAACTCGCCAAGAACCACCTGATCTTCCCGAGCGCATCGTTCACCAAGAACTGCTCCCCCACCCCGACCCTCGAAGGCAAGGAGGAAAAAAACGTGATCCGGGCCTTCGACGAAGTGCTGAACGGTTAGGGCGGAACGGTCATGGTCGCCGCCCTCCGTCGTCGCACTCCCGCCTATCTGCTGCTCGCGCCGGGGGCGCTGTGGCTGATCATCTTCTTCGTCATCCCGCTGTACTTCATGGCGAAGCTCTCGCTGGACACGGAAATCCCCGGCACTCTCCATTACCGCTTCACCTGGGAATGGTCGAACTACAAGGAAGCGCTCGAACTGTATGACACGCAGTTCGGCCGTTCCTTCATCTACGCCGGGATCGCGACGCTTCTCTGCCTGATCATCGCCTACCCCCTCGCCTATGTGATCGCCTTCAAGGCGGGCAGGTGGCGCAACCTGATGCTGTTCGCCGTGGTCGCACCGTTCTTCACCACCTACCTGGTACGGACCCTGGCCTGGAAGACGATCCTTTCCAACGAAAGCCCGATCACCGAAATCCTCCACGCGATCGGCCTCGCTCCCAGCGGCCACATCCTCTATACCGGCTTCGCGGTGATCGCCGGGATCACCTACAACTTCCTCCCCTTCATGGTGCTACCACTGTACGCCAGCCTCGAGCGGATCGACGTCAGGGTGCTCGAGGCCTCCAAAGACCTCTACGCGAGCGCCACCAGCACCTTCTGGAAAGTGACCTTGCCGCTGTCGCTGCCCGGGGTCGTCGCGGGCACGCTCCTCACCTTCATCCCCGCCGTCGGCGATTACGTCAACGCCGAATTCCTCGGCGGCGCCAACAACCGGATGATCGGCAACGTGATCCAGTCGCTCTACCTGACCCAGTCCGATTACTCGGCGGCGGCGGCGCTGTCGTTCGTACTGATGGCGGTGATCATGATCGTGGTGTTCATCTACATCAGGTTCGCCGGGTCGGAGGCGCTGATGGGACAGGAGGCCGTATGAGCGCGACCCCAGCCACCACTCCGGGCGAGGGCTCGCTGAGCGCCGAAACCGGCGCCGCCCGCGCCTGGCGCTGGGTCCGCGAACACGCGGTCAACGTCGTCGCGGTGCTCGTGGTGATCTACCTGTTGGTCCCGATCGTGGTGATCTTCGTCTTCTCCTTCAACAACCCGGCCGGGCGCTACAACTTCACCTGGGTCGGCTTCACCCTCAAGCACTGGTCGCATCCGTTCAGCGACACCGAACTCACCAAGGCGATGCTGACCAGCATCAAACTGGCGCTGCTGGCGACGGTCATCTCGACCATCGTCGGCACGATGATGGCGATCGCCCTCGTCCGTCATAAGTTCGTCGGGCGACGGATCACGAACTTCCTGATCGTTATCCCGATGGCGACCCCAGAGGTGGTGATGGGGGCCTCGCTGCTTTCCTTCTTCCTCGTCCTCGGCACTCCGGCGCTCGGCTTCGAGACGCTGCTGATCGCCCACGTCATGTTCTGCATCAGCTTCGTCGTGGTGGTGGTGCGCTCACGGTTGATCGGCTTCGATCGCAGCCTCGAGGAGGCGGCGAAGGACCTCGGCGCGGGGCCGTTCACCACCTTCCGCCTGGTCACCCTCCCACTCATCCTGCCCGGCATCTTCGGCGCGGCGATGCTCGCCTTCGCACTCTCGATCGACGACTTCGTCATCTCCAACTTCAACTCGGGGACGACGGTCACCTTCCCGCTGTACATCTTCGGCGCCGCCCAGCGCGGGATCCCGGTCGAAGTGTACGTAGTGGCGATGATCCTCTTCTTCGCCACCGTGGCCGCGATGGGCTTCGCCACCTGGCAGCAACGCCGGGCCGAAAAGATGACCGCGATCCGGCCCGAGCAGGAGGCGGCGGACATCGCGCTGCCGGGGGTCGCTTAGGACTGGGGTTTGTTAAGGGCCGGCCGAGGTGTGGTGCGGCCGGGGCCGGGGTGGCCGTCCGAGGTGCCGCGGGCGCGGCCCCGGCCCCCACACCCGTCCGAGTTGCCGCGCGGTCTCGGCCGCCCCACCCGTCCGAGATGCGTTGTCGCGGCGCGTAGCGCCGCGGCCCCGACCCCCACACCCGTCCGAGTTGCCGCGGCCCCGGCCGCCCCGCCCGTCCGAGCTGCGTCCCGGGCGCCTCATGGCGCTCCTGGCAGGCTGTGAGCGCCATGAGGCGCCCGGGACGGGAGGGGGTCGTGGGGAAGAGAGGTCACAGGGACGGTAAGGGGTTCGTGAAAGAGGCGGCACGGGGACGGGAGGAAGGTCGGACTCCCGTGATCCTCCGGTCCGGGAGAAGGCCCGGGGACCGGAGGAGGTCGGACTCCCGTCACGGTCACGTATGGAAGAGGGATCCAAAGCGCCCGATCGGTGACGAGGATGCCGGGAACGTCACCCTTTCCTGAACCTTCGGTCCGTTCCCGGGCCCGAAAGGAGGGCCCGGGAACGCGTTCCGTACCTTGACCCTGCCATGGCAGGGTCAAGGTACGGAACGCGTCCGTGAGCGTTGGACAACACGGGAGGAGGCGTGGGGTCCCACGCTCCTCCGTGACGGGGTCGGACTTCCGTGATCGTCCGGTCCGGGAGAAGGCCCCCGGGGACCGGGGTCCATGGGGAGGCGTGGTGGGTTACCGTCGCCATGCGACGGTAACCCACCACAGGGACTCCTCGGGCGGTGGGAGGACGGGAGGAGGTGCGGAGTTCCCACCGTCTCCGTCCCGTCTCCGTCACGAGGTCCGACCTCGGTGACGGACCCATGGCGCTTCCGTGATCCTCCCGCCAGGGTCCCTCCACACTTCCCACGGACCCGGCCGTCCCGGCCACGGCCACAGCCTGCCAGGGCCGTGGACGGGACGGCCGGGGCCCTTTCCGCCAAGGGCGACAGCTTCAGGGGCCGGGTCCCTTCCCCTCCGGGGCGACAGCTTCAGGGGGGCCCGTCCTTTCCGGGCGCCGGCCCCCGGACGCCGGGGGCGAGTCCCTCGCTGCCGTTTCCGGGCGCCGGCTTCGGGCGCCCAAAGGTCCCCTACCGCCCGATATGGAACCCGAGCAGCTTCGGGACCCCTGCCAGGGCTGAGGAGATGACGCCGGGGCGATGACCTGCCATCTCCGCCTCCTCCTTACTTGCGATGCCCGCGCGGATCGCTTCGCCGCCGATCCAGTGGAAGGGCTCGGGGGGGACGCGGGGAACCTTCGCGTCGACGAAGGCGAGGCGGGTGGGGTCGTCGGTGCGGTCGAGGGCGAGGGAGGCGAGCGTGAGGCCGACCATGTTGGTCGGGCCGACGCCGTTGCCGGTATAGCCGGCCGCGACCCAGGCGCGCGAGCGGGGGAGCGAGGTGACCGCGGGCAGGTGGGTCGGCGAGGCGTCGATCGGGCCACCCCAGGCGTGAGTGATGCGGCGGCCGGCGAGGTCGGGGAAGTAGTCGAGGAGATGGCGGCGATCGGCCTCGACCACGTCGGGGTCGACCTCGGTGCGGCCGTGGAGACGGGCGCCCATCGCGATCCGGCCGCCGCCCCAGCCGAAGGCGATCCGCCCGTCCGGCGTGGTGCGGAAGTAATGGACGAGGGCGCGGCCGTCGGTGATCGCCTCGCCGCCGGTCCAGCCGAGCTTCTCGAGCAGGTCGGGGACCGGCTCGGTGATGACGATGTGCGAGGAGGCGACGGTGAGCCGGTCGCGGAGCGGGCCGCCGGCGGCCTTCGCGGCGCTGCCGATCGCGAGGACGCCGCGCGGGGCGCGGACGCGGGCGCCGGTCGCGGTGATCGCCTCGACCCCGTCGCCGGCCTCGCGGAAGCGGCGGACCGGTGAGGACTCATATATGTCGACGCCCTGCTCGAGAAGGCGGCGGCGAATGGCCAGCGCCAGCCGGGCGGGCTGGACGGTGGCCGCACCAGGTTCCATCACCCCGGCGCGGAACTCGGGCGAGGCACAACGGGTCTGGACCTCGGCGGCGGTGACGTCCCGCAACTTGTCGGGAACGCGGAGGTCCTCGCAGGCCGCGAGCGCGGCGCGGCCGGTGCCGTCGTGGGCGGGCGTGGTCGCCACCTCGAGGTAGCCGCCGCGGCGGAACCAGACGTCGACCCCATCCTCGGCGCAAAAGGCGGCGATCCGCTCAACCGCCGCCTCGGCAGCGTGGCCGACCGCGAGCGCCGGCATGTCGCCCCAGCGCCCCCGCATCGAGGCGAGCGAGGTCCACATGCCCTCGACGAAGCCGCCGTTGCGGCCGCTCGGGCCGCGCCCGCAGAGCGGTTCGGACTCGAGCAGGACGATGCGCGCGTCGGGGGCGAGCCGCCGGGCGTACCAGGCGGTCCACATCCCGGTGTAGCCGCCGCCGACGATCAGCAGGTCGGCATCGCGATCTGCGTCCAAGGGCGGGAGAGATGTGACGTCTCCCGCCTCCTTGATCCAGTAACCGAGGCGCGTGTGTTCCATCTCGCGGAAGTCTGCCCAAGACGCCATGTCGCCGTGTTTAGACTCGCCGCATGACTGACTCCAAACAGGCTAAGACCCCCTACGTCGACGCTGTCCTCGAGTACTCCGCCCGTCCGATCGGCCGCCTCCAGGTCCCTGGTCACAAGGGCGGCCTCGCGGCCGACCCGTCGATGGTGGAGCTGGTCGGGATGACCGGGCTGATCAACGACGTCCCCTCGGTGACGGAGGGAGTGGACATCGGGCCCGAACCGACGCCCTTCCAGCAGGCACAGCTGCTCGCCGCCGAAGCCTGGGGCGCGCGACGCAGCTGGTTCCTGATCAACGGCGCCTCGCAGGGCAACCACGCCACCAGCATGGCGCTCGGCCACATGGGCGAGCGGGTCGTCGTCCAGCGAAACGTCCACTCGTCGGTGATCGACGGGCTGGTGCTGAACGGGATGCGGCCGACCTTCGTGGCGCCCGAGCTCGACCCGGAGCTCGGCATCGCCCACGGGCTGACGCCGGAGTCGCTCGCGGCGGCGCTCGACGCGACCCCCGACGCGGTGGCCGCCATGGTCGTCTCCCCCACCTACTTCGGCGCCTGCGCCGACGTGGCGGCGCTTGCCGAGGTCGCCCACGGACGCGGCGTGCCGTTGATCGTCGACGAGGCCTGGGGCGCCCACCTCCACTTCCACCCCAGCCTGCCACCCGACGCGCTCTCCTGCGGCGCCGACCTGGTCACCTCCTCGACCCACAAGATCGTCGGCAGCCTCACCCAGGCGGCGATGCTGCACCTCGGACACGGCGACCGGATCGACGCCGCGATCGTCGACCGCTGCGTCAGTCTGGTGGAAACGACCAGCCCCAGCGGCCTCCTGACCGGGTCGCTCGACGCGGCGCGCCGACAGGCGGCGATGCACGGCGAGGAGCTGCTCGGCGAGACGCTCGAGGCGATCCGACGCACCCGCCAGGAGATCGTCGGGATCCCCGGCCTGGCGGTGCTGGACGAGTCCCTGGTCGGCCGCGCCGGGATCGCCGGATGGGATCCGATGCGGCTCTCGATCGACGTGCGCGGAACCGGCTCGACCGGCTACCGGCTCTACAAGAAACTGTTCTACTCGCACGGGATCGACCTCGAGCTCTACTCGGAGAACGTCGTGGTCGGGCTCTTCGGGCTCGGCGAGCCCGCCGCGGCCACCGGCGAGCGGCTGGTCACCGCGCTGCGGGCGGCGGTCGGCGAACTGGAAGCCGAGCCGGGCCCCGCGCAGGAGAAGCTGGCACCACCCCCACCCTGGGGCGAGCTGGTAATGACGCCGCGCGAGGCGTTCCTCGGGCCCCAGGAGGTGGTCCCGTTCGAGGACGCCGCGGGACGGATCGCGGCCGAGGGGCTCGCCGCCTACCCGCCGGGCATCCCCAACGTGCTGCCGGGCGAGCGGCTGACCGCCGAGACTCTCTCCTACATCCGCGAGTCGATCGCCCACGGCGGCTACGTGCGTGGTGGCTCCGACCGGGAGCTGAAGACGCTGCGGGTCGCGCTCGACGGGCAGCACGGGTAGGGTCCGCGCGGATGGCCTCCTACGACGCGATCAAGGACCTGCCGCTCGAGGTCGAGGAGTGCTCCTTCGAAGGGCTCGACCTCAGCCTCGGGGAGTTCGAACGGCTGACCACGGTGATCAAGCTGCGCGGCGGCGGCCATGAGGGGATCGGCGAAGACGTCGTCTACGACGCCGTCGACCACGTCGGCCAGCAGGGCCACGGGCCACCCGCCGGGCTCGCCCACTCCGGCACCTTCGACGAGTTCTCGCAGAAGCTCGACGGGATCGACCTCTTCCCGGCCGGCCCGCCGGAGCGTGCCGACGTCTCGCGGGATTATCGGCGCTGGGCGTACGAGTCGGCGGCGCTCGACCTGGTGCTGCGCCAGGCGGGGACCAACCTGTCGGCGGCGCTCGGCCGCGAGCCGCGGCCGTTGCACTTCGTCAGCTCGCTGCGCCTCGGCGGCTTCTCCCCCGACCAGAAGTCGACGATCGAGCCGGTGCTCGAGCGGCTCGCGGTCTACCCCACCCTGCGCTTCAAGCTCGACCCGTTCAACGACTGGGACGACGAGCTGATCGCGGCCCTGGTGGCGACCGGCGCGGTCGACTCGCTCGACCTCAAGGGCTTCTACAAAGGCACCCCGGTCGACGTGATCACCGACCCCGAGCTCTACTCGAAGCTGATCGAGAACTTCCCCGACGCCTGGCTCGAGGATCCCGACGTCACCGACGCGACCCGCCCGCTGCTCGATCCGGTCCACGAGCGGGTCACCTGGGACGCGCCGATCCACTCGATCGCCGACATCGAGGCGATGCCGTGGTCACCGCCGCGCACGGTCAACATCAAGCCCTCTCGCTTCGGCCCGATCTCCCGCCTCTTCGCCGCCTACGACTACTGCGAGGAGCGCGGGATCGGCGCCTACGGCGGCGGCCAGACCGAGCTCGGGCCGGGCCGCGGCCAGATCCAGTACCTGGCCTCGATCTTCCACCCGGAGACGCCCAACGACACCGCGCCGCGCGGCTACAACGACCCCGCGCAGGCGACCGCGCCGGGACTGCCGACGAGCCCGCTGGAGCCCGCGATCGACGCGCTCGGCTTCCGCTGGACCGGCCCGCAGACGGCTTAGGCCGGCCGAAATCGGGCTTTCGGTTACGTTGGGACCGTCGTCTCAGTCGACCAGATGAAGGGGAGCCACCACCGATGCCCAAAGCCAAGAAGAAATCCTTCGCCGCCGCCCTCAACGAGCAGATCTCGAACGAGTTCGCCGCCTCGCAGCAGTACGTGGCCGCCGCCGTCTACTACGACGCCGAAACGCTGCCTCGCCTCGCCGCCTTCTTCTATCGCCAGGCGCTGGAGGAGCGCGAGCACGCGATGATGATGATCCGGTACCTGCTCGACGTCGGCGAGGAGGTCCAGATCCCCGACATCAAGTCCGTGCCGACCACCTACGCCGACGGCTCCGAGCCGGTGAAGATGTCGCTCGAGCAGGAGAAGCGGGTCAGCGATGAGATCTTCTCCCTCTTCGAGCTCGCCCGGGAGCTGAAGGACTATCGCGCCGAGCAGTTCCTCCAGTGGTTCGTCAAGGAGCAGGTCGAGGAGGTCTCGCTGATGGGCGACCTCCTGAACGTGGTCGAGCGCTCTCGCGACAACCTCCTGCTCGCCGAGGACTTCATCGCGCGCGAGAACCTCGGGGCGGAGGGCGAGGACCCGACCGCTCCCCCGGCCGCCGACGGGGCGGAGTAGCTCCTCAAGGGCGCTCGGGTTTGTTGGCATGAGGGGTCCCGCCCGGGACCCCTCCCCGGGGTCCCGGGCCCCGCCTACCCCAGCCACCCCGCCCGGCGGCGCATCGTCTTGATCCGCCTGAACTCCGCGATGTCCTCGCGCAGCGCTGCCGGGGCCGGGGCCGGCAGGAACCGCGCCGGCAAGGGGCTCTCGACCACCTCGCCCTCCCGCTTGCTCACCCGATAGGCGCGAGCACCACGGCGCGCGGTCACGGCGGAGGGGGAGTCCTCGCCCTCCCAGAGCAGGCCGGCGTAGTCGTCGAGGCCGTAGCCGCTCGGCATGCCGGCACCGACCGCCTCGAGGTAGGCGGCGCGGCGCTCGGGTTCGTTGTTGTAGTGGACGCAGAGGGAGCCGTGGAGGAGGCCGAGGCCCGCCGCCTCCAGGGGCTTGCCGGAGGACTTGGTGATGCCGGCCTCGAACCAGCACATCGCCCCGGCACTCTGGCCGGCGAGCACGATGCCCTGGTGCCAGGCGAGGCTGAGGATCGAGGCGATGTCGTGGGCCTCCCAGACCGCCAGGAGGTTGACCATGCTGCCGCCGCCGACGTAGATCAGGTCCTGGGAGAGCAGGTGATCACGGAGCGCCATCGGGCGACGACCGAGGCGGAAGAGAGAGACGTCGGAGGGCTCGCAGGGACGGTTGCCGAAGGCCTGGTAGAAGCTCGAGATCAGGTCCGAGGTGTCGCCGCTGGCCGTCGGCAGGATGCAGATCCGGGGACGCCCCCCGGCCCGCTCGGTCGCCAGGCGCAGGAGGAACTCGCAGACGGCGCGATCAGGCGGGCGCGAGGTGAAGTCGTGGCCGCCCAGGGCGAGGATGCGACGCACCATCAAGCCGCGGGGACCGCGGTGGACAGCGCCTCGGGCAGCGCCGCCTCCGGCACGACACCGCGTTCGCCGAGGTAGGTGGTGGCGATCCGCATCTCCATCACCCGTTGTCCGGCAACGTCGAGTCGGTAACCGCGCGCCTCCGGCCGGGAGGCGACGACGCGGCTCAGCTCCTCGCCGACGAAATGCAGGGCGGCGCCGTCCTCGGCGGCGTAGCCCGGGCGCATCCCTTCGCGCAGGAAGCGGTGGTAGTACTCGCGTCGGTCCGAGTCACGTTCGTAGTGGACGCAGTTGCTGAACGGCAGCAGGCCGAGCCCCTCGAGCCGCTTCGGCGCCCCGTGGAAGCCGGTGACCGCCTCGGCGAACCAGCAGAGCGAGCCCGCCGAGAGCCCGCAGAGGATCACCCCGGCTTCCCACGCTTCGCGCAGGATCAAGTCGATCCCGTGCGCTTTCCAGACGCCGAGCAGGCTGACCACGCTGCCACCGCCAACGTAGATCAGGTCCTGGGAGAGCAGGTGTCGACGGATGTCCTCGGGCCCCTGCTCGCGGCGGAAGAGGGAGATGTGGCTGGCCTCGCAGCGGGTCGCGGCGAAGGCCCGATAGAAGCGGACGATGTAGTGGTCGGCGTCGCCGGATGCCTGGGGCAGGAAGCAGACCCGCGGCCGCTCCGCCCCACAGAGGCCGAGCACGTAATCGTCGAGTAGGGGATTCCCGGACTCCATCGAGAACCCACCTCCGCCGAAGGCAACGATCTGTCGAGGGGCCGTCTTCACTCCCCAATGGTCGCCGCGGGGGCGCGGCGCGTCCTTATCCAGCGGTCCGAATTTGCGGGCGCGGCGCTCGCCCGATGTACAGGTCAGGACGGCCGCTAGGCGGAGTAGGCGCGGCGCAGCTTCACCCGCGCCCGGTGGAGCTGCACTTTGACCGTCCCCTCCGGGATCCCCAGCCGGGCGGCGATCGCGGGCTGGGTCAGGTCCTCCTCGTAGCGCAACGAGAGCAATGCCCGCTCGCGCTCCGACAGGACCTTCAGCGCCTCTTGGAGGTCGGCTCGGTCGACGGTCGAAAGGACCAGCTCGTCCTCGCGGCCCTCGTAGATCTCCAGCAGGTCGGTCGGATCGGGACGCGGCCGCGAGTAGTAGCGGTAGGCCTCGTTGCGCAGGATCGCCGCCAGCCACGACTTGCGGCTTCCGGCATCGCGCAGGGTCGAGCGGCGACGCCAGGCGCGGAGCAAGGCCTCCTGTGCGATGTCTTCCGCCTCGCTCGGGTTCTTCGCGTAGCGGTAGGCCAGTCGCAGGCAGATCCTCTGTGCCTCACCCCACTCCCAGCCATCCTCACTCTGGTGTGAATGGTCCCTCTGAGAGTCGATGCAACGAACCTACATAAACCATCCAGGCCAGCAAGAGACAATGAACGGAATACGCGGATAGAACGTTTGAAAGATGGTGATCCGATGCCTAATGTCCGGCATTGCGATGAACTCTTCAACGCAATCGATGGGAGGGGTGGATCGCCACGCGGAGGTCGCCTACGAGCAGTTCGCCCCCGTCTACGACGACTTCACCGCCCACCATCGCTATCGCGAGTGGATCGACCAGCTGCTGGCGCTGGGATCGGCACACGGGCTGCGTGGCGAGACTGCGCTTGATGTTGGTTGCGGCACCGGCAACAGCTTCCTGCCGCTGCTGGCGCTGGGCTGGCAGGTGACCGCCGCCGACATCTCGCCGTCGATGGTCGAGCGGGCGCGGGCCAAAGCGGGTGCCGAGGTGAGGATCGAGGTCGCCGACATGCGCGAGCTTCCCGTCTACGGCAGCTTCGACCTGGTCTTCTGCCTCGATGACGCGATCAACTACCTCCACTCGCAGGCCGAGATGGAGCGCGCCCTGCGCGGAATGGCGGCGAACCTCGCGCCCCACGGCGTCCTGATCTTCGACTCCAACACGCTGACCACCTACCGCACCTTCTTCGCCGAACGCGTGGTCGTCGAAGCGCGAGACCGGCGCCTCATCTGGCAGGGCCGCACCGGCGGCCGTGCCGAGCCCGGCCAGATCAGCGAGGCGACCTTCAAGATCGAGTTCCTTGCCTCCGAGGCGAACCCGCCGGTCCCGCCCGAGGTCCACCGTCAACGCCACCACCCCGAAGCCGAGATCCGCGCCGCCCTGGCCGCCGCCGGCCTCGAAGTCGCGGGCCTCTACGGCTGCACCACCGACGGCGTCCCCCGCCGACCAGTGGACGAGGACGTGCACACCAAGGCCATCTACGTCGCCCGCCGGCCGGGCGACGCCTACTAGGGCGAGGAACATCCGCGCAGTTCTGTGGGAGGAGGTCGAGGGCGCCGCGAGTGCTGCGGATACCGCGGAGGATCACGAAAGGGAAGAGAAGCGACCCTTCCGTGCATCCCCCCGTCCCCGGGGATCGCCCCGCTGTTCCTTATGGTCCCCACAGGACCATAAGGAACAGCGGAAGGGGGATGGGCCCCCGCTCCGTGACCCGTGCAGGTCGCCCCGTCACCACGCGTTCGCACTTTGCCGTAACCGGTACGGCAAAGTGCGAACTCACCGTGACGGGATCTATGGGACGCACGAAACCCTGACGCCTCTTCCACGCCCCCGTGCCGAAACTCACGCCTCCGTCCCGATTCCCCACGCTTCCGTCCTGGACCCACGCATCTCCGTAACTCCCCATCGGCCGCGGGGCGCCGGCTTTCTCCGGGCGGCGCCCCGAGGCGTCAGCCGGCGTCCCGTCGCAACCCCCCCGTCGACGGGCCGAAAACTCAAGCCCTGCTTGAGTTTTCGGCCCATCGACACAACCCGCCTAGACGGCCTCGCTGCTGAAGGCGGGCTCGGCCTCGGCGGCTTCCACGGCCACGGCTTCGTCGACGGACGGGGGCGAG
Source organism: Actinomycetota bacterium (assembly GCA_018268415.1). Taxonomy (GTDB): domain Bacteria; phylum Actinomycetota; class Thermoleophilia; order Solirubrobacterales; family 70-9; genus VAYN01. The sequence continues at coordinate 71,353 of JAFDWO010000121.1, forward strand.
CGGAGCACCATGACCGCGACGGCGACGGCGCCGAGGACCAGGGCGGCGCCGACCACGAAGGCCAGTTGGTAGCCGCCGGTGAGGGCCGAGGCGGCGGATTCGCCGCTGCCGACCAGGGTCGAGGTGCGGTTGGTCGAGAGGGTCGCCAGCACGGCGAGGCCGAGGGCGCCGCCGACCTGGAGGGTCGTGTTGACCAGGCCCGAGGCGAGCCCGGCCTCCTCCGGGCGCACGCCGCCCATGGCCAGGGTCATGACCGAGGGGAAGGAGAGCCCGGCACCGATCCCGACCAGCACCATCGCCGGGAGCACTTCGCTCCAATAGCTGCCGTCGACGCTGATCTGCGAGAACAGGGCGAGACCCGCGGCGACCGCGACCAGACCGGGGATCAGGGTCGCCCGGGCGCCGAAGCGCAGGTTCAGTTTCGCCGAGAAGCCGAGCGACAGGGTGCCGATGATCGCCGTCACCGGGATGAACCCGAGGCCGACCTCGAGCGAGTCGAAGCCCAGCACTTTCTGCAGGTAGAGCGCGCCGAGGAAGAACATCCCGTACATCCCGGCGACCATCAGCGCCTGGATCGCGTTGGCGCCGGAGAGGTTCCGTGAGCGGAAGATCCGCAGCGGCACCAGCGGGTTGGCCGCGCGCGCCTCGCGGACCACGAAGCCGACCAGCAGGGCCACCGCGCCCGCGCCGAAGCCGAGCGTGTGGGCCGAGGCCCAGCCGTAGTTGGAGGCCTCGACGATCGCGTAGACGCCCATCATCAGGGCGGCGACGATCAAGCCCGCGCCGGGGAGGTCGGCGCCTTTGGAGAAGCCGAGGCCACGGTCGCGCGACAGGTAACGCAACGCCAGCACGCCGGTGACGACCGCGATCGGCAGGTTGACGATGAAGATCCAGTGCCAGTTGATGGCCTGGGTGATCGCCCCGCCCGCGAGCAGCCCGATCGAGCCACCGGCGGAGGCGACGAAGGAGTAGACGCCGATCGCCTTCGCCTGCTCCCCGGGTTCGGGGAACATGGTGACGATCATGCCGAGGATGACGGCCGAGGTGAGCGCGCCGCCGATGCCCTGGATGAAGCGGGCGACGACCAGCACGGTCTGGCTGTCGGCGACCCCGCAGGCGAGCGAGGCGCCGGTGAAGAGGACGAGCCCGGCCATGAAGACATCACGGCGCCCGAGCAGGTCGCCGAGCCGCCCGGCGAACAGCAACAGGCCGCCGAAGGAGATCAGGTAGGCGTTGACCACCCAGGCGAGGCTCGACTGGGAGAAGCCGAGGTCGGTCTGGATCCTGGGCAGCGCCACGTTCACGATCGTCGCGTCGAGGACGATCATCAGCATGCCCACGCAGAGGACCACCAGGGCGATCCAGCGCGAGCGGTCGGAAGTGGATGAAGGTTGAGCTATGTTGTCATTCGTAGGTGACATGGGATCGTCACTGTAACAGGGACTATCCTTGATGCAAGGATCAATCCGTTAAAATCCTGGGTCCAGGCATGAACTCGGCGACTCAAACCCCCCAGACGACGGGCACGATGGGGCTCCTGTCCCAGCTGAACCGCGTCATCTACCGCCGCGCCACCGAGGACGTGCTGGGGATCAAGCTGAAGCAGCTGATCGCCCTCGAAATCCTGGTCAGGAACGACTCCTGCCTGCAGCAGGAGCTGGGTGCGACGCTGATGGTCGACCCGAACAACTGCGTGCTGCTGCTGAACGACCTCGACGAGCACGGCTTCGTCGAACGGCAGCGCGACCCGCGGGACCGGCGCCGCCACATCGTCGTCATCACCGCGGCCGGCGTGAAGGCGCTGGAGAAGGCGCAGCAGAAGCTCGAGGAGCTGGAGGGCGAAGTGCTCTCCAACCTCGACGCGGCCGAGCGCGAGCAGCTGCGCGACCTGCTCGTCCGGGCGATGGACGGTCAGGACCCGGGCGCCGCCTTGGAGTGCGGCTGAGCCGATGAAGGTCGAAGGCGCCGACTTCGCCGTCGTCTTCGTTCGTGACTACCAGCGCGCGGTCGAGTTCTACGGCGGGACGCTGGGGCTCGAGCACTCACAGGACTACGGGCGGATCCCCGGCGGCGAGTTCGAGACCGGCAGCCTGACCTTGCAGGTGCTCGACGCGGCGGCGGTCGGGCGCGAGTTCGCGCCGAGCGGCAGCCCGATCGCGCTGCGGGTCGACGACGTCGCCGCCGCGCGAGCCGAGCTCGAGGCGGCCGGCGTCGAGTTCCTCGGCGAGACGATGGACAGCGGCGTCTGCCACCAGGCGCCGTTCAAGGACCCCGACGGCAACGTGCTGATCCTGCACCGCCGTTATGCGCCGCGCTTCTCCTGATTCCCGCGATCTTTAGCTCCCTCTATAGATCGTAACCCTCGATCGGTTGCGCGTTCACCGCTCTGTAACCGCGCGGTAACGCCGCCCTGGACGTGGCCCGCGAGCGTCCCCTTGCTCTCGTCCACAGGCAGATGCCATCCATCTATCGGAAGGAATGAGATGAAGACATTGCTGGCGAAATCGCCGGTGCGGGTGCTCGCCGTGGGACTCGTCGCCGCGATCGCGTTGCTGGCCGCCTCGGTGGCCGCCGCCTCGGGACGCTCCGACCATGGCCATCACCACGGGAACGGGAACGGTCACGGGCACGGCAACGGCAACGGCAACGGGCAGGGTCACGGCGGTCACGGCCGGGGGCGAGACGAACACGTCCTGCTGCTCTCGGTCGACGGGCTGCACCAGGCCGACCTGCGCTGGTACGACCAGACGCACCCGTTCTCGGCGCTGGCCTCGCTGAGTCGCAACGGCACCGAATTCACCCAGGCCAAGACCCCGGTCCCGTCCGACTCCTTCCCCGGGATGGTCGGGCAGCTCACCGGCGGCAACCCCGCCACCACGGGCATCTACTACGACGTCTCCTACAACCGCGAACTGCTGCCCCCCGGGACCACCGAATGCGCGGGTGCCAAGCCGGGCACCGAAGTCGCCTTCGACGAGTCGATCGACAAGAACTCGGCGGCGCTCGACGCCGGCCAGGGCCTCAGCGGCCTCCCCGGCAACATCCTCAACCTGACCGGGAACCCGGCCGAACTGATCGACCCGGCGAAGCTCCCGGTGAACCCCCACACCTGCAAGCCGGTCTACCCGCATGAATACCTGAAGGTCAACACGGTGTTCGACGTCGCCCACGAAGCCGGACTGCGGACCGCCTGGTCGGACAAGCACCCGGCCTACGAAATCCTCGACGGCCCGTCCGGCAACGGCGTCGAAGACTTCTTCACGCCGGAGATCAACAGCGACGCGCCGACCGAAGGTGCGAGCAACGACTGGACCACCGACAACGCGCTGACCGAGCAGTACGACAGCTACAAGGTCCAGGCGGTGGTCAACGAGATCAACGGCTTCGACCACAGTGGCCACGAAGCGGTCGGCACGCCGGCGGTGTTCGGGATGAACTTCCAGACCGTCTCGACGGCCCAGAAGCTGCCCGAATCCGACGGGCTCAAAGGCGGTTATGAAGCCGACGGCACCCCGGGGCCGCTGCTGCGCCGGGCGCTCGACTACATCAACACCGAAGTCGGCACGATGCTGGCGGCGCTGCACGCCCGTCACCTCGACAAGTCGACGACCGTGATCCTGTCGGCCAAGCACGGCCAGTCGCCGGTCTCGCCCTCGGCGCTGACCCGGATCCCCGACGGGCCGATCCTCGAAGGGCTGAACGAAGCCTGGGCCGCCGCGCATCCGGAAGCGACCGAACCGCTGGTCGCCTTCACGCTCGACGACGACGGGATGCTGATCTGGCTGCACGATCGGTCCCCGCAGGCGCTCGCCTTCGCGAAGGCATACCTCCTCGGCCACAACGGTGTCGGCAACGACATCAACGGGGCGCCGAAGCCGTACACCAGCTCCGGCCTCACCAAGCTCTACGCCGGCACTGAAGCCGCCGACTATTTCGGCACGTCGGTGAGCGACCCGCGGGTGCCCGACCTCTTCGGGATCTCGCAGTACGGGGTCGTCTACACCGGTAAGCAGGGCAAGATCGCCGAGCACGGAGGCGCCAACCCGGCCGACCGGGAAGTGCCGCTGGTCGTCTCCGGCGGCGCGGTCGACGCGGGCGCGGTGAGCTCGCAGCCGGTCGAGACGACGCAGATCGCGCCGACGATCCTGCGCCTGCTCGGCCTCGACCCGGGCGCACTGCAGGCGGTGCAGATCGAAGGCACCGAAGCGCTGAACGTCCGCTAGGCGGACGTCGTCAGGTCCCGACGGGCGGCGGCCACGCCGCCCGTCGGGACTCAGCGTTGACGGGCCGAAAACTCAACCATGTCTTGAGTTTTCGGCCCGTCAACGTAAGGGGTGTGACGACTAGTCGACCGAGCCGAAGCCGACCCGGTGGTCGCCGGAGGCGACGCGCAGGAAGGCGACCTTGCCGAGGTACAGCGAGATCACGCCGTCCTCGGTGTGGAGGTCGTGCCAACCGCCCTTCTCGAGCTGCTTGCGCAGGTCCTTGAGGTCGTCGTCGGCCAGCCGGGCGGCGATCACCTGGCCGCCTTCGAAGCCGATCTCGACGCGCTGTGCCTCTGCCATCAGTGCCCTTTCGCTGGTTCGACGATCTCGGTCAGGACCCCGCCGGTCGAGCGGGGGTGAAGGAAGGCGACGCGGCTGTCCCGGATGCCGACCCGCGGCTCGGCGTCGATCAGCCGGATGCCGGCCGCGCTGAGGCTCGTCAGGGTCGCGTCGACGTCGTCGACCGCGTAGGCGACGTGGTGCAGGCCGGGGCCGGAGCGGGCGATGAACTTGCCGACGGCGGTGTCGGGGCCGAGCGGGCGCAGCAGCTCGACGTGCCCGTCGCCGACGTCCAGCAGGATCGCCTCGACCCCCTGCGACTCGACCGTCTCCCGGTGGACCAGCTCCATCGCGAAGCTCGTCTCGTAGAGGGCGATCGCGGCGTCAAGGTCCTCGACGGCCACCCCGATGTGGTCGATGCGTCCGAACACGGGGGCGCAGTCTATGGGGCGGGCTCGGCGCGGAGGATCTCGGCCATCGCGGCGAGGCTGACCTCGAGCTGCTCGGGGCTCGGCTCCTTGGTCGCCAGCAGGCGCTGGATCTCCCGGCCGGGGGCGTGGAAGGCCTCGGCGAGCGGCTCGCCATGGTGGCGGTCGCTCCAGGCGAACGCCTCGACCGCGAGCGAGGCGCCGGCCAGGCCGACCACCGCCCGGGCCGCGCTCGACGGCCTGTCGACCAGGCGCTCCAGCAGGATCGTGCCCGCGGCGGAGAGCACCATCATCGGGACGATCAGGTTGGAGCCACAGCGATCGTGCTCTTTGGGGACCGACGCGACGTCGTCGATGCCCTGCTCGTAGGCGGCGATCGCCTTGTGCTCGGCGCCGTGGTAGGCGGCGAGGTCCCGGTCGGTGAGGGCGACGACGGCGGGGATCGCGCCGATCGCCTGGATCAGGCCCTCGCGACCGGCGGTGGCGGGCCTGCTGCGGCGCATGAGACCGGAGATCGCGAAGGTCGAGGCGCTGGCGACGAGCACGCGCGGGTCCTCGAAGGGGAGGCGGGCGGAGCGCATCCGTGCGCGCACCAGCGGCAGCACCAGCATCGACTCGGCGAGTTTGACCGGGCCGCGCAGGCCGGGGAGCTTGGCGACGAGGCCGGGGACGAGCTCCGGCTTGCGTTCGGAGGCGACTTCGATCGACCCGTCGGGCCGGCGGACCGCGGCGGCCCAGTGGGTCGGGCCGTGGACAAGCAGGCCGTTGCGCAACGCCATCCCGCCGAGCCGCAGCTTCTTGGACTTGGCCTTCGCCTGGTCCTCCGCCATGCCGTGACGATAGGGGACCGGCCCTCCCGGCTGTTCCTTATCCCCACCATTCCGGCATAAGGAACAGCTGGGCGGGGACGAACAGCGGCGTCTTCCGGCGCCAGGAACGACTGGGCCGGGACGAACAGGAGGGCGTCGAGATCTTGCCTCGACGCCCTCTCCCCCCTGTTCAAGCCGGCCGGAAGCCCCCAGTCCGAGCCTCCGGCCGGTGTTACGGCTCTCCCTGGCTTAGCTTGGAAAGCCGCAATTAGAAAACCCGATGTGTGACGAAAGTTGCGCCGGCGGGTATTGGCTAAGTTTTCGGCGGACTCTCAGGGCCTGCCGAGGCGGCGGCGCAGCTCGGCGAGGCGCTCGCCGAAGGCCTTCTCGCGCCCGTTGCCGGTCGGCTCGTAGAAGCGGCGCTCGACCAGGTCGTCGGGGAGGTACTGCTGGGCGACGACGTTGCCGGGGTGGTCGTGCGCGTAGAGGTAGCCCTCGCCGCGGCCGAGGGCCCCGGCGCCCGGGTAGTGGGCGTCGCGCAGGTGATCGGGCGGGGTCTGCGCACCGTGGCGGCGCACCTCGGCGCGGGCCGCGCCGATCGCCGTCGTCGCCGCGTTCGACTTCGGCGCCATCGCCAGGTAGATCGCTGCCTGACTCAGGTTCAGCGCGCACTCCGGCAGGCCGACCCGGTCGACCGCCCGGGCGGCGGCGTCGGCGACCACCAGCGCCATCGGGTCGGCGTTGCCGATGTCCTCGGAGGCGAGGATCACCATCCGGCGGGCGATGAAGCGCGGGTCCTCGCCGCCCTCCAGCATCACCGCGAGGTAGTAGAGCGAAGCGTCGACGTCGGAGCCGCGGGTCGACTTGATCCAGGCCGAGATGAAGTCGTAGTGGCGGTCGCCCTGGCGGTCGTAGGAGATGGCGCGCCGCTGCAGGGCGTCTTCGATCGCGGCGACGTCGACCTCCTTGCCCGCGGCGCGCTCCGCCGCCCGCTCCAGGGCGGAGAGCGCCGCGCGGGCGTCGCCGCCGCTGCGCTCGGCCAGCATCGCCAGCGCGTCCCCTGAGATCGGCGGTGGATCGGCGATCCCCCGCTCGGGGTCGGCGAGGGCGCGGCGCAGGATCACCTCCACCTGCTCCGGCGACAGCGGTGCCAGCTCGTAGACCTGGCTGCGCGAGATCAGCGCCGAGTTGACCTCGAAGTACGGGTTCTCGGTGGTCGCCCCGATCAGGGTCAGGAGCCCTTCCTCGACCGCCGGCAGCAGGGCATCCTGCTGGGCCTTGTTGAAGCGGTGGATCTCGTCGAGGAAGAGGATCGTCGGACGCCCGGAGGAGCGCCGGCGCTCCCGCGCCCGTTCGATCACCCCGCGGATCTCGGCTTTGCCCGCGTTCACCGCCGACTCCTCCTCGAAGGCCCCGTCCGCCATCCGTGCCGCGATCCGCGCCAGCGTCGTCTTCCCCGCCCCGGGCGGCCCATAGAGGATCGCGCTGTGCGGCCGCCCCGATTCGATCGCCGCCCGCAGCGCCGACCCCTCCCCCACGATGTGCTCCTGCCCGACCATCTCGTCGAGCGTCCGCGGCCGCATCCGCACCGCCAACGGCGCGTTCGGTGGAACCTCCTCCACCGCTTCGGCTCCCGCCGCCGACCGGGCGTCACCGGTGTCGAAGAGCTGCTCGCTCATCGCCCCAGTATGAGCAACGCGCTAGGCGTACCGCGGCCACTCCCTGGCGCAGAGGTGGTTGAGGCCGAGGCGGGTGAAGTTCTCCCCCTGCGACGTACACTCGACGGATGGAGAGCGCTGCGGACGTCGCAGGGACCGTGAAGATGCTCGAGTCGCGCAATCCGACCACGGGCGAGGTGGTCGGGAGAGTCGCGACGATCGGGCCGGAGGAGGTCCAGGGGGTCGTCGACGCGGTGGCGCGGATCCAGCCCGCCTGGGCACAACTGACGCTGAAGGACCGGGCGCGGTACATGCTGCGGGCCGCCGACGCGCTGCTGGACGAGATCGACGAGATCGCGGAGCTGCTGGTGCGCGAGCAGGGCAAGCCGCGGGTCGAGGCCTACACGATGGAGCTGCTGCCGACGGTTGATGCGCTGCACTGGGTCGCCAAGGCCGGGCCGAAGGTGCTCGCCGACGAGAAGGTGCGGATGACGCAGGCCTTCACGCTGTCGAAGAGCGGGCACTTCTCCTACGAGCCGATCGGCGTGGTCGGGGTGATCGCGCCCTGGAACTACCCCTGGTCGATCCCGTTCGGCGAGGTGGCGATCGCGCTGATGGCGGGTAACGGCGTGGTGCTGAAGCCGGCCTCGCTGACGCCACTCCTGGGCGAGCGGATCCGCGCAGTGTTCGAGCGCGGCGGCTTGCCGGAGGGGCTGCTGCAGGTGGTCCACGGCGGAGGGGCGGTCGGCGAGGCCCTCGCGCGCTCCTCGGTCGGCAAGGTGTTCTTCACCGGGTCGGTCGAGGTGGGCCGGCACGTCGGCGAGGTCTGCGCGCACGACCTGAAGGGCAGCGTGCTGGAGCTCGGCGGCAAGGACCCGATGATCGTCTGCGCCGACGCCGACCTCGACAACGCCGTCAGCGGGGCGGTGTGGGGCGGGTTCGCCAACGCCGGGCAGACCTGCTCGGGGATCGAGCGGGTCTACGTGATGCGCGCGGTGGCCGACCGGTTCGTCGCCGGGGTCGCGCGCGAGGCGGAACGGCTGCGGATCGGCGATCCGCTCGCCTGGGAGACCGAGATCGGCCCGATGGCCGCCGACTCCCAGTACGAGACCGTGGTCGGGTTGATCGACGACGCGGTGGCAAGCGGCGCCACCAGGCTGTGCGGGGGGCCGATCGAGGTCCCCGGCCTGGCGGGCCGCTTCATCGCGCCGACCGTCCTCACCGGCGTCACCCACGAGATGCGGATCATGCGCGAGGAGATCTTCGGGCCGGTGCTGCCGATCGTCGTCGTCGACTCCGAGCAGGAGGCGATCGACCTCGCCAACGACTCCGAGTTCGGCCTCGGCGCCTCGGTCTGGACCCGCGACCGGGCGCGCGGCGAGCGCATCGCGCGGGTGCTCGAGTCAGGCATGGTCTGGATCAACGACCACTCCTTCAGCCACGGCGCCTGCCAGTGCTCGTGGGGCGGGGTGAAGAACTCCGGCCTCGGTCGCTCGCACTCCAAATTCGGCTTCTACGAGTGCGTCAACATCAAGATGAACGCCTGGGAGCCGGGCCTCGCCCGCGACTTCTGGTGGCACCCCTACGACCGCACCCTGGGCGAGGCGGTGCGCAACTCGGCGCGGCTCCTCTACGGCCGCGGAGAGGTGCGGGCGCGGGCGCTCCGCGATGGCGCCCGGCCCCTGCTGCGGGTGGGCCGGCGCAGCGTGCGGCGGGGTTGAGCGGCCGGGAAGGGACGGGCGGGGGCTCGGGCGCGGCGGCCGCCCGAGGTACGCAGGGATGCATCCCGGACCGGGATCCAGGGGCCCGGAGAGGCGCGGTCGACCTTACCCCCCGTTTCAGGTGGGTAAGGTCGACCGCCCCGCACCCCACCAAACCGACAGAATCAGCGCGTGGCCGATGACCAGAAAGGCGCGGGGCCAGCGATCAAGCTGGTCGGCCTACGCCGCGTCTACGGCGACCGGGCGGCGCTCGAGGACGTCACCCTGGAGACGGCCGTCGGCGACTCGCTGGTCGTCCTCGGCCCCAACGGTGCCGGTAAGACGACGCTGCTGCGCATCCTCGCGACGCTGCTACGACCTACGGGCGGCGAGGTCGGCGTGCTCGGCTGCAAGCTCCCCGACGAGGCCTGGAAGCTGCGCGGCAAGATCGGTTACCTGGGCCACGAACCGCTGCTCTATCGCGACCTCTCGGGGCGCGAGAACCTCCGCTTCCACGCCAAGCTGCACGGGATCAAGGGCGCCCGCGCCGAGGCCCGGATCGAGGAGCTGCTGGACGCGGTGAAGCTCTCGCACCGTGGGGATGAGCGGACCTTCGAGTTCTCCGCCGGGATGCGCCAGCGGCTGGCGATCTGCCGCTGCGTCCTGCACGAGCCGGAGCTGCTGCTGCTCGACGAGCCCGACTCGAACCTCGACATCGAGGGCCGTGAGATCGCCCGGACGCTGATCGGCCCCGGCGGCGGCCACACCCGCGTCGTCGTCACCCACGACCCGGAGCGCTTCCTGCCCGAAGCCCACCAGGTACTGCGCCTCGACGTCAACGAGCCGGCGGCGGTGTCGTGACCCCCTCGCGCACCGCCTTCGCCGCGATCCTCGGCAAGGACCTGCGGGCCGAGCTGCGCACCCTGCAGTCGCTCCCGGCGATGGCGCTCTTCGCGGTGACCTCGTTCGTGATCTTCCGCTTCGGCCTCAACCGCACCAGCCTCTCCGGCTCGCTCGCCGCCGGGGTGCTCTGGGCGACGCTCCTCTTCGCCGCGGTGCTCGGCATCAACCGCCTCTTCGTCGCCGAGCGCGAGGAGGGCGGCTTCGACGCGATCCGCCTCGCCCCGATCGACCGCAGCGTCCTCTTCACCGCCAAGGCCACGGCGCTGGTCATCTACCTGGCGGCGCTGGAGCTGATCGCGGTGCCGATCTTCGCCGTCTTCTTCCTCAACAGCGCCGCCGCCCTGCCGCCGCTGATCATCGTGCTCCTGCTCGCCGACATCGGCCTCGCCTCGGCGGGCACGCTGATCTCCTCGATGGCGGTCAACTCGCGGGCCCGCGACCTGCTCGTGCCCCTCGTCCTGCTGCCCCTCGTGGTGCCGCTGATGATCGCCGCCACGGCCGCCACGGAACCCCTGATGCTGCTGGGCGGAGTCTCTTACCACCGGTTCGGAACCTGGCTGATGGTGCTGGGTCTATACGATCTGATCTTCGCCCTGCTGGGCTACGCGGTGTTCGACTTCCTGCTCGAGGATTGATCCGCCGCGCCCAGTGGTATGGCGCTCGACCCCAGCATGTACAGCAAAGGACTCAGACCGCTTTCGATCGCGACCCCCGTGGCGTTCGCGATCACCCTCGCGCTGGTCTTCTTCTACGCGCCGATCGAATCCGACCAGGGCTTCCTGCAGAAGATCTTCTACCTGCACGTGCCGCTGGCGATCGTCGCCCTCTGCGGCTTCATCGTCGGCGGGATCTTCGCGATCCTCCACCTGCGGCGGGACGACCCGCGCTATGACGCCTACTCCTACGTCGCGATCCACATCTCCGTGATCTTCGCCTGTGGGGGCCTGATCACCGGGTCGATCTGGGCGAAGGGCTCCTGGGGCCACTGGTGGGTCTGGAACGAACCGACCCTGGTCAGCTTCCTGATCGTCTTCCTCCTCTACGCGACCTACTACCCCTTCCGTTACGCGATCGAGGACCGCCAACGCCAGGCCCGTTACGCCTCGGTCTTCGCGATCACCGCCGGCGCCTTCGTCCCGCTCAACTTCCTCGCCGTGCGGATGTCGGCCTCGCTGGTCCACCCGCGCGTCTTCGCCACCGCCGAAGGCGGCCTGCCCGGCTCGATGAAGCTGACCTTCCTCTGCTCGATCATCTCGATGGCGCTGCTTTGGACGACGCTGGTCAAGTTCGAGCTGTCGGCGAAGAGCGCCCAGGGCCAGCTGAAGCGCCTGCGGCGCGCGCTCGACGCCCCGACCGGCCCGCCCAGCTCCCGAATCGCCCCGGAGGTCCACTGATGGTCGCCACGCTTTACGGCTGGATCGTCGCCGCCCCGGCCATCCCCAACGACGTCGGCGGCAAGTACGTCGCCGCCGCCTACATCGTCTTCGTCGTGCTGCTGCTGATCTACGTCGCGATCATGGGCATGAAACTGGCGCGCATCGAGCGCGGCCTGCGCGAGGTCGCCGAGATCGCCGAGCAGCGCAAAGAGGACGCGGCCGGCGAGGAGACGGCGCCGACGGAGGTCAAGTCTTGAGCGAGATCCTGGCGCTCGGGGTGTCGCACAAGACGGCACCGCTGGACCTTCGTGAGCGCCTCTCGCTCACCGAGGGACGGGCCGTCGCGGCGCTGCGTGAGCTGACCGAGGCGGCGACGATCGAGGAGGCCGCGGCGATCTCCACCTGCAACCGGACCGAGCTCTACCTGGTCGTCTCCGACCCGGTCGAGGCCGAGTCCGAGGCGCTCGGCGTGCTCACGCGCAAGGCCGGGATCCGGCCGACCGAGCTGCTCGGCCACCTCTACTCGCTGCGCGGGGTCGAGGGCTCGCGTCACCTGCTGCGGGTGACCGCGGGGCTCGACTCGATGATCGTCGGCGAGGCCGAGATCCAGGGCCAGGTCAAACGCGCCTACGAGCTGGCGCTGGTCGAGGGCGCGACCGGGCCGATCCTCAACCGCCTCTTCCGCGGCGCGCTGGCGGCCGGCGGGCGGGCCCGCAACGAGACGGCGATCGGCGAGCGCGGCGTCTCCATCCCGTCGGTGGCGGTCGAGGTCGCGCAACGGGCGCTCGGCGACCTCGCCGAGCGGACGGTGCTGATGATCGGCGCCGGCGCCACCGCCGAACTCGTCGCCCGCGCGCTGGTCGCCCGCGGCGTCGACACCGTCTTCGTCGCCAACCGCCATCACGATCGCGCGCTCGGCCTCGCCCAGCGCTTCGACGGCGAGGCGATCCGCTTCGAGAACCTGCCCGAGCAGCTGACCCAGGTGGACGTCGCCGTCTCCACCACCAACTCGCCGCACCACATCATCGAGCGCGACGGGCTGGAACAGGTGATGGCGGAGCGCGAAGCGCGACCGCTGCTGCTGATCGACATCGCGGTGCCGCGCGACATCGAGCCGGCCTGCCGCGAGGTGCCGGGCGTGAGCGTCCACGACATCGATGACGTCCAGAAGATCGTCGAACGGAACGCCGGCGTGCGCGAAGCGGAGGCGACGCGGGCGGAGCGGATCATCGAGGCGGAGCTCGACCGCTTCCAGCGCTGGGTCGCCTCGCTGGAGGTGGTGCCGACGATTGCGGCGCTGCGTGAGCACGGCGACGAGGTGGTCCGCCGGGTGCTGGCGGAGAACGAGAACCGCTGGGAGAGCCTCGGCGAGGCCGATCGGGAGCGGGTTGAGCTGATGGCGAAGGCGATCGCCTCGCGGATCCTGCACGAGCCGACGCGGAGCATCCGCCGCGCCGCCGGCTCGGACGACGCCTACCAGTACGTGAGCGCGCTGCGCGAGCTGTTCGGCCTCGACGTCGAGACCGGGGTCGAGTCGGAAGAGCCGAGTAACGTGACTGAGTTGCGGCGCTCGTCCGATTAGGCGCAGCGTGGCCGAGCAGATCAAGGACGCAAGGAGCGAAGCGTGCTCTGCACGTGAGCGACCGAGGACGCCGAGATGCGAAGCGCCACGCTCCGCCTAGCCACCAGGGGTAGCGCGCTTGCCTTGACGCAGGCCGGGATGGTGGCCGACCTGCTCGGCGGCGCCGAGCTGGTCGAGGTCTCCTCCGACGGTGCGCCGGGGGACAAATCGCGTTTCGTGCGGGCGGTCGAGCGGGCGGTTCTGGACGGACGCGCCGAGGTCGGCGTGCACTCGGCGAAGGACCTGCCGGGAGAGGAGGTCGAGGGCTTGGAGATCGCCGCGGTGCCACCGCGGGAGGATCCCGCCGACGCCTGGATCGGGGCGGGGACCTCGCTCGAGGACGCCCCGGAGGGCGCCCGGGTCGGGACCGTGAGCCTGCGGCGCAAGGCGCAGCTGCTGGCGGCGCGCCCGGACCTGCGCGTGGTCGATCTGAACGGCAACGTCGACACGCGGCTGCGCAAGCTCGCCGACGGCGATTACGACGCGATCATCCTCGCCGCGGCCGGGCTGCGGCGGCTGGGGCGCGAGGAGGAGATCGGCTTCCGCGTGCCCGAGGACCGGATGGTCCCGGCGGCGGGCCAGGGCGCGCTGGCGCTGCAGGTGCGCACCGGGGACGAGGAGAGCGCCGCGGCGGTGCGGGCGATCGGCGATGCCCAGGCCTTCGCCGCGCTGCGCGCCGAGCGCGCCTGCTTCACCCGGCTCGAGGCCGACTGCTCGACCCCGATCGGCGTCCACGCCCGGTGCGACGGCGCGCTCCTGCGGATCGGCGCCTTCGTCGGGCTGCCCGACGGCGGCGAGTGGATCCGTGATGAGCTGGATGGCGACCCCGACGATCCCGCCGCCGCCGGCCACGAGCTCGCCAAGCGCCTGCTCGGCGCCGGCGCCGCCGAGCTCCTCGCCCGCGCCGCACAGATGGCCGACTTCGATGCGTAATCCGCAACACCCCTCCGTTGATGGGCCGAAAACTCAAGCATGGCTTGAGTTTTCGGCCCATCAACAGGAGGTGGTGACGTGAGTGTGACCAGGCGGGGGGTTGTGTATCTGGTCGGGGCCGGGCCGGGGGACCCGGGGCTGATGACGCGGCGCTCGCTGGAGCTGATCGCGGCGGCCGACGTCGTCTACTACGACCGGCTGATTCCGCCGGGGGCGCTCGACGGGGCGCGTGCGGACGCCGAGCTGATCTACGTCGGCAAGCAGCCGGGGGTGCCCTCGGTGCCGCAGGCGGAGATCGGCGAGCGCCTGATCGAGGCGGCGCGGGCCGGACGCAGCGTGGTGCGGCTGAAGGGTGGCGACCCGTTCGTCTTCGGGCGCGGCGGCGAGGAGGGCGAAGCGCTGCGCGCGGCAGGGGTCGAGTTCGAGGTCGTGCCCGGCGTCACCGCGGGGGTCGCGGCGAGCGCCTACGCCGGCATCCCCGTGACCCACCGCGACGACGCCTCGGCGGTCGCCTTCGTCACCGGCCACGAGGATCCGGAGAAGGCCGAGACGGCGCTCGACTGGGACGCCCTCGCCGCCTTCCCCGGGACGCTCGTTTTCTACATGGGGGTGAAGCGACTGGGCGAGAACGCGGCGGCGCTGATCGCCGCCGGTCGCGATGCCGAGGAGCCCGCGGCGGCGATCGAACGCGGTACCTGGGCCGGTCAACGGACCGTGACCGCGACACTCGGGACGATCGCGTCGACGGTCGAGCGCGAAGACATCGGGGCGCCGGCGCTGATCGTGGTCGGCGCGGTCGCGGCCCGGCGCGAGGCGCTGGCCTGGCTGGAGCGGCGGCCGCTGCACGGGCGGACCGTCGTCGTGACCCGGGCGCGCGCCCAGGCGAGCGGCCTGGCAGCGACGCTGCGCGGCCTCGGTGCGAACGTGGTCGAGCTGCCCGCGATCCGGATCGAGCCGCTGCTCGAGAGCGACGAGGTGCGGCGCGCGGTGGCGACGATCGCGGACTACGACTTGATCTGCCTCACCAGCCCGAACGGGGCGAACCTCCTCTTCGACGCCCTCGCCGCCGCGGGGCAGGACGGCCGCGCGGCTGGCGGAACGACCGCGCCGGGCACCAAGACGGGGACCGCGGGCGGGCTGGACGCCCGCGCCCTGGCCGGTGCGACGGTCGCGGCGATCGGCCCGGGGACCGCCCGCGCGCTCGCCGCCCACGGCATCGCCGCCGACGTCGTCCCCGAGCGCTTCGTCGCCGAGGCGCTGGTCGAGGCGCTCAGCGACGTGGACGTCAAGGGCAAACGCGTGCTGATCGCCCGCGCCGCCGAGGCCCGCGACGTCCTCCCCGACGCGCTGCGCGAGCGCGGCGCCACCGTGAACGTCGTGGCCGTCTACGAGACCGTGCGCGAGGCGCCCGACGACGAGGCGATCGCCGCCGCCCAGGACGCCGACTACGTCACTTTCACCTCGTCCTCGACCGTGCGCAACCTCACCGAGGCGCTCGGCGACCGCTTTCCGGCGGGTGCGCGGATCGTCTCGATCGGCCCGATCACCAGTGCCGCGGTGGCCGAGGCCGGCCTCGAGGTCGCGGTCGAGGCCGAGCGCCACGACGTCGACGGCCTGCTCGCCGCCCTGCTCGCCGACGCGACGACGAATTGAGCACCCCAGGCGGCGCGCCGGGGCGCGAAACTCGGTCCATGGCGCGCGGCACGCCGGGGCGCGAGACTCGGTCCATGGCCGAGAAAGGCGCCACGCCGACGCCCCGCCCGCGCCTCGGATCACCGCATCGCCACTTCCGCCAGGTCGGCTCGACCAACACGGTCGCGCGCGAGCTCGCCGCGGCGGGGGCACCGCACGGGACCATCGTCACGGCCGGGGAGCAGACGGCGGGTCGGGGGCGGCAGGGCCGGACCTGGACCGCGCCGCCCGACTCGGCACTCCTCTACTCGGCGGTGCTGCGCCCGCTCGAGCCGCGCCACTCGGTGTTGCCCCTTGCCGTCGCGGTCGCGGTCTGCGAGACGGCCGAGGCGCTGCGGCCAGGGATCGAGTGCAAGGTCAAGTGGCCCAACGACGTCCACCTCGACGGCCGCAAGCTGGCCGGGATCCTGATCGAGGCACGCCCTCAGGACGGCTGGGCGGTCCTGGGAGTCGGCCTGAACCTCGCGATCGCCGCCGCCGAGTTCCCGGAGGAGCTCCGTGCTCGCGCCACCTCGCTCTGGCCCCCCACCCCCGGTGACCCTCCGCCGGCTGTTCCTTATGCGCCCTATAGGCGCATAAGGAACAGCCGGACGAGTCTGGCCGTGGCGGGAGAGCTGAGCGCGCGGCTCGAGGCCTGGCTCGGCGCCGAGGTGGAGGCGGTGATCGCGGCTTGGCGGGCGCGGGACACGCTGCGCGGGCGCGAGGTCAGCTGGGAGCAGGGCAGCGGGATCGCCGACGGGGTCGACGAGCGCGGCTACCTACTCGTCCGACTCGCCGACGGCGACCGGATCGCCCTCGGTGCCGGGGATGTTCATCTGACCGGCTTTTGAGCCGTCGGCGGAGCCGGCTTTCGCGGCTTTGGCTTTCGCTTTGCGTTTCGCCGGGGCTTTCGCTTTGGCGGCTTTCTCTTTCGGAGCTTTTGCCGCTTTCGCTTTTTTGGCCGGTTTCGCCGGTTTCTCTTTCCGAGCTTTGGCTTTTGCGGCTTTCGGTTTCGCTTTCGCTTTCGCCGGTTTGCCTTTGGCCGCTTTCGCGACTTTGCCTGTGCCCGGTTTCGCGGCTTTGGCTTTGGCCGGTTTCTCTTTCGCGGCTTTCGGTTTGGCCGCTTTGCGTTTGGCCGCTTTCGCTTTCGGCTTCGCCTCCTCGGCGGGCGGCTCCTCGGGCTCGGGATCAGACCTGGGCGCGAGGGCGGGCGCGCTGACGACGTCCTCGCCCGCCGGCTCCGGCTCCGGCTCCGGCTCCGGCTCCGAACCGTTCTCGCTCGCCTCGGCGACGGCCTCGGCCTCAGCCGCTACCGCTTTCGCCTTGCGGCGCCGGGAGCGGCGCTTCGGCTTCGCCTCGGCCTCCGGGTCGCCGCCGTTGGTGGTGACCTCCGCCTCCACCATCTCGGTTTCGACACTGCCGTTCTGCACCGCCTCCGGCGCGTTGCCGTTCTCGCCCTCCCCGTTGCCGTTCCCGCCGCGCTTGCGCTTGCGGCGGCGCTTGCCGCCTTTGGGGAAGTTCCGCAGCAGCTCGCGCGCCACCGCCGAAGGTTTCCGGGCCATCCGCATCCGCGCCCCACGCAGCACCTCCTCGCCCTCCGGCGTGTGGGAGACGGCGGCGGCGAGCAGCGACACCGCCAGGCGACGGTCCTGTTTGCGCGCCGCGTGGACGAGCCGCCGCGCGTTGCGCCCGTGCGCCCGCCCGCTCGAGTTCACCAGCAGGCCCAGCAGCCGCTTCGTCTCCGGCCAGCGTTGTACCGCGTACTCCTCGTGCAGTTCGCGGGTGTAGCCGGCGAGGCGCCAGACCCATGCCTGGGCCTGATCGCGGCGGCCGATCCGCTTGTCGATCAGCGCCTGCAGCATCGTCTTCGTCCCCGCCCGTTTGTCCTCGCGGCTCCAGGTGCCGACGATGTCGATCGCGTCGTCGAAGGCGTCCGGGTCGCTCAGGTCGGCGATCTCCCCCAACGCTTTCAGCCGCAGCTGCGCGTTGCGGTTGCGCTGCACGCAGGTCAGCAGGAAGCGGCGGCGGAGCTCCTTGGTGCGGTCGTTCTGCAGCATCGCGCGGGCGCGCCGCCAGCCCTGCGTGTTGACCCGCGCCCCGGCCAGCGCCGCCCAGGCGTGCTGCTCGGGGTAATCGAGGTTCTCCACGGCGATCCGCCAGATCTCCCGTTCGAGGACCTCCATCCGTTTCTCCTCGACGTCGGAGACCGGGACGATCCGCCGCTCCACCCGCACCTTGCGGCCGCGGCCGCGGCGCACCGGCCCGACCACGATCGCGCCGCCGCGGTAGACATCACGGTCGAGCAGGCTGTGGAGGGTGACGATCGTCTCGTCGTGGGTGGTCGCCGGGTGGACGAAGTCGATCACCAGGCCCGCCTCCTTGCCCGGCGCGCGCCGGGTCACGCGGCCGACCCGCTGCTGGTAGATCCGCCGCGAGGCCGTCGGGGCCAGGTGCATGCAGATCGTCGCCCGCGGGCTGTTCCAACCCTCGGCCAGGAGCTGCGCGTTGCAGAGCACGTCGACGTCGCCGCGTTCGAAGCCGGCGAGGATGTCGGCGAGTTCGCGCTTCGGCGTTTCGCCGGAAACCGCCTGCGCGTTGATTCCCACCGCGCGGAACGCCTCGGCGACGTTGTAGGCGTGCTTGACCCCCGCCGTGTAGACGACGCCCGGCGTTTTGCGGAAGCGCGACTTGTAGAGGTCGGCGATGGCGAAGTTGAACGGGCCCTGGTCGAGCAGCGCGGCCAGCTCCTCCTGGTCGAAGTCCTGGTCCACCTCGCCTTTGCGCAGCGGTACCTTGGCGATCGTCCGTACCCCCGGGCCGGGCGGGATGCGCAGGCAGCGCAGCGGCGAGATGACGCCGCGGCGGGCCGCCTGGGCGAGGTCGAAACGCGAAGTCTGGGTCGGGAAGAGGTCGGCGACGTGACGGGCGATCAGCGCGCCGGTCGCGGTCATGCCGATGAAGACGGGGCCGGGCCAGGCGCGGATGCAGGCGCTGGTTTTCTCGCCCAGGGCGGTGTGCGCCTCGTCGCAGATCACCACCGAGTAGGCGTCCGACACTTTCTTGTGGTTGCGGACGAACCACTGGTACGTCTCGACCGTCACCGGGCCTTCGGCGTCATCGCGGTTGCCGAGCAGCGGCGGGCGCAGGCGCTCCTTGTAGCCGCGGTCGGAGATCTCGCCGATGAACTGGTCGACCAGGTTGCGGCGGTGGGTGAGGATCAGGACGCCGCCGGTGCGGGTCGCCTCGATGAAGCCCACCGCGGCGACGGTCTTGCCGGCGCCGGTCGCGTGCTCGAACCAGAAGCGGCGCGACGCGCCCGGGTCGTCGGGTGCCTCCTCGACGACCTCGTCTTCGTCCTCGGGCGCGGCTTCCGCCCAGTCCTGGGGCTCTTCGTCCTCGACCTCGTCGGGGGCTTCGTCTTCTTCGGCGCCTTCCGGCTCGGCGTCGTCGACGATGCTCGCTTCCTCGGTGATCGGCTCCTCGGCGTCGGCTTCGCCGCCGGCGAGCCCGTTCGCCGCCGCGGCCCCGCCGACCTGGGCCTGGGCCATCAGCTCGGCCAGCGTGCCGGAGAGCGCGTCGACCTGGTGCGGGGAGAGCTGGGCGCCGTCGCGCAGGGTCGGCGGTTCGTCGGCGAGGAAGCGCTCCAGCCCGAGCAGCAGCGAGTAGTTGCGCCGCCACTCGACCGAGGGCTCCTCGGCGCCGCCCGCGATCTCGGCCAGCGCGGCGTCGAGCGCCTGCCGCCGGGCGGTGCCGGGGGCGAGCGCCTCGGGCCCCTCGCCGTCGAGCAGGAAGGGCTCGCGCGCGAAGGAGGACGCACGCTCGATATCGGCGCTAGATGGGACTGCCGCGCCAGCGGCAACGTCGGTGGTGTTGGCCATAGAAGGCTTTGGCTGTCTGCCAGGTCGCAACTGGAAGGGCGACCTCGGGCAACGATGGAACGAGGGCTACGAGAAGCCGGGATCCGTCTCCCCGAGAACTCAAAGAGGTCCGCGAACCGCGAACCGCACGTGTCCGTATTGTAATCACGGAGCGGATGCGAAGGCGGATCAAACTCGCGCTCGCCCTGTCGGCGGCCCTCGCGCTGACCGTGATCGCGGTCGGCTGCGGCTCCTCCTCGTCGGGAGGTGGCTCGACGCATCCCGACTACAAGAAGGCCCTGGCCGGCGCGCCGGCGCCGCTCGCGAAGCTGTACAGCGAAGCGAATCAGTTGCTGCCGGGCGGCAAGGACGCCCTCGAAAAGCGGGTCGCCGCGCTCGGCTATCCAGCCGTCGTGAACGTCTGGGCCTCCTGGTGCGGGCCTTGCCGCTACGAGTTCCCCGCTTTCCAGAACGTCGCGGCGAAATGGGGCAAACGGGTCGGATTCATCGGCGTCAATTCCGAAGACTCCGAAAGCAATGCCGCCGAATTCCTCGCCGAAGCCCCGG
Source organism: Actinomycetota bacterium (assembly GCA_018268415.1). Lineage (GTDB taxonomy): Bacteria > Actinomycetota > Thermoleophilia > Solirubrobacterales > 70-9 > VAYN01. The sequence continues at coordinate 91,420 of JAFDWO010000121.1, forward strand.
TTCCCTACCCCAGCTACTACGACCCCGACCATCAGTTCGCCGCGTCGCTGAAGACCGAGGGACTGCCCGATACCGCCTTCTACAACGCGCGCGGGGAACTCGTCTACAAGAAACTCGGCCAGTACGCCCACCCCGAAGAGGAACTCGAAGAAGACATCAGGTACTACCTCATGAAGGGCGCATAATCTGAGCTATGGAAGCGTTCGCCATCATCGCCCTGATCGGGATCGGGCTTCTGGCGGCGGAGCTGTTGTTGCCGACGGGCGGGCTGCTCGCCGCGCTCGGGATCATCGGGCTGGTGGTCGGCGGGATCCTCGCGCTCGAGTCGAGCGAAAGCGCCGCCGAGTACATCGGCGCGGCGCTGATCACGCTCGCCGTCCTCTCCGCGATCAGCTTCTTCTACATCAGCCGCAAGGTGATCCGCAGCACCAGGCACCTGCCGAAACGGGCAGGGACCGAGGAAATGGTCGGCAGCGAGGGGGAGGCGCGCTCGACGATCGATCCGACCGGCCAGGTCTTCATGCGCGGCACGCGCTGGTCGGCGCGCCTCGCCGACGGGGCCGCGCCGGTGCGCGTCGGGGATAGAGTCACGGTGGAGGCGGTCGACGGGCTGACGCTCGTGGTGGCACCGGCTGCCGCACGGTCGGTCCAAGAGTCCGAACATTCCGAGCAAAGGGGAAGCTGAATGGCGGTCGTTGTCGGAATCCTCGTGGTCATCGTCCTGTTCGCGCTGATCGCGCTGGGACTCTCGGTGCGGGTCCTGCGCGAGTACGAGCGCGGCGTGATCTTCCGGCTCGGCCGGCTGATCGCGACCAAGGGGCCGGGCCTGATCCTGCTGATCCCGCTGATCGACCGGATGGTCAAGGTCGACCTGCGGACGGTGACGCTGAACATCCCGCCGCAGGAGGTGATCACGCGCGACAACGTGCCGTGCCGGGTGAACGCGGTGGCCTACTTCCGGGTGGTCGACCAGAACCGGGCGGTGGTCGAGGTCGAGAACTACCTGGTCGCGACCTCGCAGATCGCGCAGACGGCGCTGCGCTCGGTGCTCGGCAAGGCAGAGCTCGACCAACTCCTGGCCGATCGGGAGCGGCTCAACGAAGACCTGCAGAAGATCATCGACGAGTCGACCGAGCCGTGGGGCGTGAAGGTGACCGCGGTGGAGATCAAGGACGTCGAGATCCCTGACCAGATGCAGCGCGCGATGGCGCGCCAGGCGGAGGCCGAGCGCGAGCGGCGGGCGAAGATCATCAACTCCGAGGGCGAGTTCCAGGCGGCGCAGAAGCTCACCGACGCGGCCGACATCATCAGCACCAACCCGGCCTCGCTGCAGCTGCGTTACCTGCAGACGCTGCTGGAAATCGGCTCGAACCAGAACACGACGGTGGTGTTCCCGCTGCCGATGGACGTGCTCGAGCCGTTCCTCGGCGGCGCCTCGGGGAACGGCGCGAAACCGAAACCGAGGCCGCCGAAAGCGCCGGTGCCGCCCCCGGACGGGGAATCGGTGCCGGGGGTCGAAGGGTCGGGGCTGCCGGCCGACGGCGCGCCTACGCCTGAGAGCCCGGCCGACGCTGATCTGCCACCCTCACGCTCCTGAGCGCGAATCCCGCCACTCCCGAGATCCGCATCGACCAGCTGAGCGGGCTGCGGACGATCCTCGCCCCGGGCCGCGCCGCGCGGCCGGACAACTTCACCACGCGGCGCGCCGAGCCGAGGGGATCGACGGGGTGCCCGTTCTGCGAGGGCAACGAGGGGGACACGCCGCCCGAGCTGTTCGCCCTCGGCGCGGAGGGGCGGGCGCCCGACACGCCCGGCTGGCGGACGCGGGTGGTGCCGAATCTCTATCCGGCGCTCGGGGCCCCCGACGGGGCGGGGTCCGGCGGCAGCCCCGAGGCCGAAGCGGGGGCGTTCTCCTCCAGCGGCGACCCGCTGCTGACCTCGCGGCGCTCCGGCGAACCCGATCTCTTCAGCGCCCGCCCGGCGACCGGCGCCCACGAGGTGCTGATCAACTCGCCGCGCCACGTCACCGCGATGGCGGAGCTGGACGACACCGAGTTCGCCGACGCGATCGCGACCTGGCGCGAGCGGATGCGCGCCCACCACGATGCCTCCTACCTGCAGCTGATCGTCAACGAGGGGGGCGGCGCGGGGGCCTCGCTCGAGCACACCCACGCGCAGCTCTACGCGCTGCCGTTCGTCCCGGCGGCGATCGCGCGCGAGCGCGAGCGGGCCGGCTCCTACGCCGAACGCACCGCCGGTGCGGGCCTCCTCGCCGACGTGCTGATCGAGGAGGTCCGCCGCAAAGACCGGCTGGTGGCGATCGACGACGAGGCGGCGCTGATCTGCCCCTGGGCCTCGCGCGGACCGTTCGAGCTGCGAGTGATCCCGCGGCGCGAGGTCGGCAGCTTCGAGGACGACGCGCTCGGCAGCGCGATGATCGCCACCGCGATGCGCCTCCTGGCAAAGCGCTTCGACGGCCCCCCGGAGCTCAACCTCTGGGTCCGCACCGCCCCGCGCGGCACCGACCACTTCCACTGGCACGTCGACATCGCCCCCCGCCTGACGATCAAGGCCGGTTTCGAGCTCGGCACCGGCGTCGACATCAACATCTACCCCCCGGAGCGGGCGGCGGCCGACCTGAGGGAATGCCTCTGAGCCGACCCGCGTGGCGGTCGACTCTCCGTTGCGGGTGGGGAGAGAGGGATGTGCGCCGGTCGAGCTGGGCCCCCGGGAAGAGACGGGGCCTCTCCAAGCTGTCGCCCGGGGAAGGGACCCGGCGGGAGGAACGCAGGAGCGCCATGGGTCCGTCACCGAGGTCCGACCTCGTGACGGAGATGGTGGGAACTCCGCACTTCCTCCCGTCCTCCCACCGCCCGAGGAGTCCCTGTGGTGGGTTACCGTCGCATAGCGACGGTAACCCACCACGCCTCCTCGGGACCCCCGGCCCCCGGGGCCTTCTCCCGGACCGGACGATCACGGAAGCCCGACCTTCCTCCCCTCCCCGTGCCGCCTCTTTCACGACCCCCTCCCGTCCCGGGCGCCTCATGGCGCTCACAGCCTGCCAGGAGCGCCATGAGGCGCCCGGGACGCATCTCGGACGGGTCCCGGGGCCGGGGTCGCGCGGCGACGCGCTGGCGCGCAGCACCTCGGACGGGCGGGACGCCCGCCCCGTCCCGGATCGCGCCCGTCTTCCGTCACACCCCCCATGTTGATGGGGTCCGCAGCAGCGGCTCTGGCCCCCGCCCGGCCCAGGTCCCGCCCTACCCGACCGGCGTCGACCCCAGCACCGAATCCAGCAGCCCCGGGAAGCGGGCGTCGATGTCGTCGCGGCGGAGGCGGCTCATCTTGCTCGTGCCTTCCTTCCACTGTTCGACCAGGCCCGCCTCACGGAGGACCCGGAAGTGGTGGGTGCGGGTCGATTTGGTGATCGCGGGGGCATAACTGCCGCAGGGGCGCGGGAGCTCGCTGGCGGCCAGTTCGGCGACGATCTGGCGCCGTTGGGGATCGCTCAGCGCGTGCAGGACGGCGGAGAGGTCGATCTCGCCGCGGTCGATGGGGTCGTCGAAGGTCATGGGCGGATGATACGACGATCATCGAACTTTGTGGTACGGTGATCATCGAACTATGCAGAGACTCAGGAAAGACGCACTTCTTCTCACCGTCTGCCTCGCGCAATTCATGGTGATCCTTGACATCTCGATCGTCAACGTGGCGCTGCCGAAGATCCACGAGTCGCTCGGCTTCTCCGACACCGGTCTGCAGTGGGTCGTCAACGCCTACACCCTCAGCTTCGCCGGCTTCCTGATGCTGGCCGGACGGGCCACCGACTTCCTTCCCCGCCGCCAGGTCTTCCTCGTCGGCGTCGCCCTCTTCGCCGCCGCCTCGCTCGGCTGCGCCCTGGCCGATGGCCAGGGCGTCCTGATCGGCGCCCGCGCGATCCAGGGCCTCGGCGCCGCGGTGATCTCCGCCGCCAGCCTCGCGATCGTCACCGGCTCCTTCGCCGAGGGCGCCGAGCGCAACCGCGCCCTCGGCCTCTGGGCCGCGATGGGAGGCGTCGGCGGATCCGCCGGAGCGCTGCTCGGCGGGGCCCTCACCCAGGCCTTCGACTGGCCCGCCATCTTCATCCTCAACGTGCCGGTCGGGATCGCCGTGCTCATCGCCGCCCGCCGCCTCATCCCCCGCCAGTCCGCGGTCGCCGTCGAGCGCAAGCTCGACGTCCCCGGCGCGGTCCTGATCAGCGGCGGCCTGACCGCGATCGTCTACGGCATCGTCCGCACCGACACCCTCGGCTGGGGCTCGCTCGGCGTGCTGGTGCCGCTGGCGCTGGGCCTGGTCCTGCTCGGCCTCTTTGCCCTGGTCGAGGGCAAGTTGGCGACCGACCCGCTGATCCCGCTCGACGTCTTCAAGATGCCCGCGCTGCGGGCCGCCAACCTGGTCGTCGCGTTGCTCTTCGCCGCGATGTTCGGCATGTGGTACTTCGTCTCCCTCTACCTGCAGGAAGTGAAGGGCGAGGACGCGCTGGTCGCCGGCATCTCCTTCCTGCCGATGACGCTGCTGGTGTTCGCGGGCTCGGCGAGCGCGCCGAAGCTGGTGGCGCGGCTCGGCGTGCGGACGACGCTCGGGATCGGCATGTCGCTGGCGACGATCGGCTTCCTGGTCCTGGCGACGGTCGAAGCCTCGAGCGCCTACGAGGTGGCGATCCTGCCCGGCGGCATGCTCGCCGCGCTCGGCACCGGCTGGTCGCTGGTCCCGGCGACGATCGTCGCGGTCAAAGGCGTGCCACCCGAGCAGAACGGGCTCGCCTCCGGCGTCGTCAACACCTCGCGCCTGGTCGGCGGCACCCTCGGCCTGGCGGTGCTGACGACCCTGGCCACGTCGCGCACCAACGCCCTGGTCGGCGGCGGGACGGCGCAGCTGAGCGCGATGACCAGCGGCTACCGACTTGCCTTCCTGGTCGGCGCCGGGCTCTGCCTGCTGGGCGGGGCGGCGGCCGTGACCCTGCTGCGCGGTCGCGCCGAGGCGGTCCCCGCGGCGGCGTGAGCCCGCGAGCCGTTCGCGGCCGGCCACGGCGCTTGTGGCCCACTGCGAGCCCACTCGCCGTGTAGGGTCCGCGCCGTGGCACCGAACCCGCGGCCGATCCCCCGCTTCATCGCCGACACGAGCCAGGACGGCATCGCCGGCGGCCGCTTCGCCGCGCGCCTGCGCGAAGCCTTCGTCGACGCCGTCGCCGCGATCGAGGACCTGCCCGCCGGCGCGGCGGTGCCGGAGGAGGTCGACTGGTTCCCGGAGCGCGCCTGGGGCGGCCGCGTCTGGATCCCCTGCTCGGCGCGAACCGAGAGCGACGAAGGCACGCTCGAGCTCTTCGGCCACGTCTCCTACGCCCTCCCCATCGGCGAGGGCGACGCCACCGACTTCCGCGCCACCGCCGACTTCACCGACGTCCTCGCCGAGGACAACCCGGACTGGAAGATCGACCTCAACGACGACGTGATCGGCCGCTGGCGCGGCGAGAACGGTCGCGCCGGCGCGGTCACGCTCGTCTGGGGTCGGCCCCTCGTCCGCGGCGCCGTCGCCGCCACCGCCGAGCTCGACGACGAAACCGTCGACCAGGAAGAGATCTCCCGTGATCGCTTCACCCTGATCGCCCTCGACGCCCTCGAGGCCTACGGCGACGACGTCTTCATGGTGGTCAAGCTCTGGAGTCGCCGCGCGATGGAGCTCGCCTCCGAGAGCCTCTACGCCGAGCCGGAAGACGACGAGCCCGAGAGCGCCGCGCCCGCAAGCTAGACGGGGCAGGCCGGGGCCCCGGAAGGGATGGGGCCTGGGGAGGCCGGCTCCGTAGGGGAAGGGATCCGGCCGCTCGAAGCTGGCGCCCGCCAGGGGAAGGGATCCGGCGCCCTGAAGCCGGCGCCCGGGGAGGGATGGGGCCTGGTGAAGCTGGCGCCCCGGGAAAGCCCCGGCCCCCTCAAGCTGGCGCCCGTAGGCGAAAGGGCCCGGCCCCCTCGAGCTGTCGCCCATGGCGGCAAGGGATGCGGCCGTCTCGTCCACGGCCCGGGCAGGCTGTGGCCGTGGACGAGACGGCCGGGTATGAAAGCGGTGGAGGAAGGCCCACGGGAAACCCACGGGAGCACCACTGATCCGTCACGGGACCGTCACGGAACGGGGATCCCGTCACGGAGACGTAGGGAACTCCACGCC
>JAFDWO010000122.1 GCA_018268415.1 Actinomycetota bacterium
CGGGGCCGGGGTCGCAGCGCGACACGGACGGGTGCGGGGGTCGGGGTCGGGACGCATCTCGGACGGGTGTGGGGGCCGGGAGCGCGGCATCCCGGACGGGCGGGGAGGCCGCGGGTCGGGACGCAACTCGGACGGGTGCGCGGCCGGGGTCGGGCGGCATCTCGGTCGCGCCGCCATCTCGGACGGGCGGGGAGGCCCAAGGTCGGGCGGCATCTCGGACGGGCGGGGCGGCCCGGGGTGGGACGCACCTCGGACGGCCGCCACGCCCGGGGCCCGGGGACGCAACTCGGATGGCCGCAGGGGCCGCAGGCCGCGCCGCCACACACCATCACGGCACCTCGGACGGCCGCACCGGCCGGGACCGGGGCGCGCCCGGACGGGCGCCCCGGCCCAGGCGCGCCGCGACTCGGATGGGCTCACCGCCTCGGGGGGCTCACCGCATCCGCCCAACCGCCCGCCCTACTCCTCCTTCGCCCGCGGGTGCGCGTCGTAGTAGACCTGTTTCAGGCGATCGCCCGAGAGGTGGGTGTACATCTGGGTCGTGGCGATGTCGGCGTGGCCGAGCATCTCCTGGACGGCGCGCAGGTCGCAACCGTTCGAGAGCAGATGGGTGGCGAAGCTGTGGCGGAGGGTGTGGGGGCTCATCTTGCCGTCGAGGCCGACCGAGCGGGCGTGGCGCTGGACGATCTTGTAGAGCCCCTGGCGAGTGAGCGGGCCGCCGCGGAAGTTGAGAAAGAGGCGCGGCTCTTCGCGGCCGTGCAACAGCTCGGGGCGGCCGCCGCGCAGGTAGGCGCGGATCGCCGCGATCGCCTGGCGCCCCAGCGGCACCAGCCGTTCCTTCGACCCCTTGCCCCGCGCCCGTACGAACCCCTCGTGCAGGTCGACATCGGCCATCTCCAGCCCGATCACCTCCGAGGCCCGGAGCCCGCACGCGTACATCACCTCGAGCAGGGCGCGGTCGCGCAGGGCCGTCGGCTCCGAGCCCTGCGGCGCGGCAAGCAGCTTCTGCACCTCCGGATAGTTGAGGACGTGCGGCAGCTTTTTCGAGCGCCGCGGCGCCGCCAGGCTGGCGGTCGGGTCGTCGCCGATCAGCTCGTCGCGACGCAGGTGCTTGTAGAAAGAGCGCAGACAGGCGGCCTTGCGATGGATCGTCGCCGACGAGCAGGGCGGCCGCTCCTCGCTGCCGGTCGCCAGCTCCGCCAGGAACTCGCCGACCTCCGCCGGCCGCGCCTTCAGCGCGTCGAGGTGGTGGGCCGAGAGGTACTCGCCGTACTGCAGAAGATCGGTGCGGTACGCATTCAGCGTGTTGCGTGAGAGGCCGCGCTCGAGCTCCAGGTAGGAGAGAAAGTCGAGCGTCAGCGACTTGAACCGTGCGTCGGCCCCGGTGTCGGCTGGTGCGGAGGGGGAATCGTGTCGAACGGCGATGGCCATGTGGCGAACGTTCGGCTCTTCTCAGGGAAAACCTCTGGGCGCAACCAACCGTGCGCCCGCGGCCAGCGCCGCTTCGAAGAACAGCGGATCCTCCCGGAGGCTGCGGCCCATGGTGGTCGCGGGCAGCCCGGAGGCCGCGTAGCCGTCGAGGTCGACGGGGGCGGCCTCGACGCGGTGGAGGCCGACGCTCGCGCCACCGATCTCGGACCCGAGCCCCGCGGCGCCCTCCGGCAGCGCGACCGTCACCGGTGCGAGCAGCAGCCCGAGCACGGTGGCGGTGTGGTGACTGAGGCCGCGGTGGCGCTCCCGCGGATCACCCGACGACAGGCGCGGGCTGATGATCGTCGGCAGCTTCAGGGAGAGGGCCGCGTGGGCGCTGTCGAGGGCCGCCAGGCCGCCGTGGCCGAGCCCGGTACCGGAGCCGATGATGCCCGGGCCGGGGCCGACCAGGATCGCGTCCCAGCCGAGCGCGGTCGCCGCCGCGTCGAGGGCGCCGACCGTGCTCAACGCCTCGTGCTCGCCCCCGTACGACGGGGCGGCGGTGATGTGGCCGGCGAGGAGCCCGCGGTCACGAAGCTCGGCGACGTCGCGCGACAACGAACCCGGGAGCGCGCCGCCGCCGGTCTGCACATAACCGACGCGGATCCCGGAGCGGCCCTGCGCGGCGGCCCAGGCCGCCGGGGAGAGGTGGCCGTGCAGCGGCAGGACCGCGACGGGGACCGGACGCCCGATCGTCGCGCCGGATCCGACGGCGCCGACCGGTCGGCCTTCCTCGCGCCCGCCCTCACCCGGCCGCGCCTTCGCCTCCACCGGATCCACCGGGTGCTGAAGCGACGTGTAGTTCAGCTTGATCACGTGGGCGTCGCCCGCCACCTCGCCGCCCAGCCCGCGGGTGAGGTTCACGTGAACGACGTCGAAGCCGCCCGACCCCAGGCCGAGCTCGAGCGCGACCGCGTTGACGACGACCTCATCACCCTCGCGCATCTCCCCGAGCAGAACCTCGTCGGCCCAGGCGCGCCGGCGCTCCCCACCGACCTCGACTTCAAGGGGATCGGCGGAGACGACGATCCCGCCCCGCAGGTCCAGCCGGCCGCGCACGCCCGTCACGCCCGCGCGAGGATCCCCTCGCAGACCTCGAGCATCTTGTCGAGATCGGCGGCGGCGACGTGCTCGTCGGCGGTGTGGACGGCGTCGGGGCCGTTGGCGAGCAGGACACTGTCGAAGCCGGCGAGACGGAAGGCGTTGGCGTCGCTGCCGCCGCCGATCGATTCGCGGCGCGGCTCGAGACCGGCGGATCGCAGGCTGTCCTCGGCGAGCGCGAGGGCGGCCGAGCTCGACGGCACCTTGTAGCCGCGGAAAAGCTCTTCGACCCGCACGTCGACATCGCAACCGAACTCGCTCGCGCCCCAGGCGCAGGCATCGGAGATCTGCCCGGCGACCTCGGCGGCCCGGCCGGCGTCGATACTGCGGGCCTCGGCGTGGATCGCGCAGTGTCCGGGGACGACGTTCCCCGAGGTGCCGCCCTTGATCACCCCGACGTTGGCCGTCGTGCCCTCATCGAGCCGGCCCAGGTTCATCCGGCCGATCGCGGCGGCGGCGGCCTCGATCGCGCTCGAGCCGTCCTCGGGTCGCACCCCTGCGTGGGCCTCGACCCCGACGAAGTCGGCGAGGATCTTGTGCTGGGTCGGCGTCGCGGTGATCACCCCGCCGACGGGCGCGGCGTGATCGAGGACGAAGCCAACCTCGGCACGCAGTCTGTCGACGTCGAAGGCCTTGGCCCCCCGCAGCCCCTGCTCCTCGGCGACGGTGAGGACGAGCTCGATCCCGACCGGGGCCCGCCGCTCCACCCCGCGCCGCGCGAGCTCCACGAACACCGCCACCGCCGCCTTGTTGTCGGCGCCGAGGATGGTGTCTCCGGCGCTGCGGAACACACCTTCGTCGTCGACGACCTCGATCCGGCCGCGATGCGGGACCGTGTCCATATGCGCGCAGAACATCACGAACTCGTCGCGCTCTCCGGGCACCCGCGCCAGCAGGTTCCCCGCCCCTGCTGCGGCGGGCCCGGCGGCGTCGTCCTCCTCCACATCGAGCCCGAGCGCGCGCAGTTCGGCCGCCAGCGTGTCGGCCACCTCGCGCTCCTCGCCGGTCGGCGAGCGGATCTCGCAGAGCCGGACGAAGGTGTCGTAGAGCCTCTCGCTCGCCACAGCCGACAGGCTAGACGGCACGGCGGCGCGGTGCGCGGGGGTGGCTAGCCGGGGCGGCGTGGGGGCGCCTCGCGGTGTCCTCGGTCGCTCGGCTTCGGGTCACGCACTTTCGGGTCACGCACTGTTAGTGCGCTCCCCTCGTCTCGTTCCCGGCGTCCTGGCGAGGCTGGCCCACGCCACCCCGGCGCTCAGGCCGGGTGCTCGGTGGAGGAGCGGCTGATGTCGATGTCGACACCGTCGCCGTCGGGCTCGGCGAGGGCGCCGCCGTCGGCGGGCTCTTCGCCCGCATGCATCGCGGCCGCACCGACGAACTCCCGGAAGAGCGGCTCGGGGCGGTTCGGCCGGGAGTTGAACTCGGGGTGGAACTGGGAGGCAACGAAGAAGGGATGGTCGGGGAGCTCGACCATCTCGACCAGCCGCTCGTCGGGCGAGGTGCCACCCGCAACCAGGCCCTGGTCTTCGAGCTTGCGCCGCAGGAACAGGTTCACCTCGTAACGGTGACGGTGGCGCTTGTAGATCACGGCCTCGCCGAAGATCTCACGCGCCCGGGTCCCCTCGTGCAGTTTCACCGGGTCGGCGCCGAGGCGCATCGTCCCTCCCATGTCACGAAGCTCTTTCTGTTCGGGCAGCAGGTCGACCACCGGATACGGCGTCTCCGGATCGAACTCGGAGGAGTTGGCGCCGTCCATCCCGGCGACGTGGCGGGCGAACTCGACCACCGCGATCTGCATCCCGAGGCAGATCCCCAGGTACGGGATCTTCCGCTCGCGGGCGATCTGCGCCGCCCTGATCTTGCCCTCGATCCCGCGCTCGCCGAAGCCGCCGGGGATGAGGATCCCGTCGAGCCCCTCGAGCGCCTCCTCGTCGAGGTGCTCGGAGTCGACCAACTCGATGTCGACGTTGACCCCATGGTGGATCCCGCCGTGCTCGAGCGCCTCGATCACCGACTTGTAGGCGTCCTCCAGCTGCACGTACTTGCCGACGATCGCGATCCGCACGCTGCCCGTCGCCGCGTCGGCGCGCCGCACCATCGCCTCCCAGTCGGCCAGGTCCGGCGACGGTGCCTCCAGCCCGAAGTGGTCGAGCACCAGGTCGTCGACGCCCTCGGCCCGGAAGACCAGCGGGATCTTGTAGATGTTGTCGACGTCGTGGGCGGAGATCACCGCTTCCACGGGAAGGCTGGCGAACAACGCGATCTTCTCGCGGATCTCCCGGTCGAGCCGCGCTTCGGAACGGCACACCAGCACGTGCGGCTGGATCCCGATCCCGCGCAGCTGGTTGACCGAGTGCTGGGTCGGCTTCGTCTTCAGCTCGCCCGCGTGGCCGATGTAAGGCACAAGCGTGAGGTGGACGAACATCGCCCGCTTCGGCCCGAGGTCGGTGTAGAGCTGGCGGATCGCCTCCAGGAACGGCAGCGACTCGATGTCGCCGACCGTGCCGCCGATCTCGGTGATCACGAAATCGACGGCCTGCGTCTCGGCGACGATGAGGATTTTCTGCTTGATCTCGTTGGTGATGTGCGGGATCACCTGGACCGTGGCGCCGAGATAGTCGCCCCGCCGCTCGCGCCGGATCACCGAGTTGTAGACGCCACCCGCGGTGACGTTCGACGCCCGCGAGGCGTTTTCGTCGGTGAAGCGCTCGTAGTGACCGAGGTCGAGATCGGTCTCGGCACCATCCTCGGTGACGAAGACCTCGCCGTGCTGGAACGGGCTCATCGTCCCCGGGTCGATGTTGATGTAGGGGTCGAACTTCTGCAGCTGGACGCGATAACCGCGCGAGACGAGCAGGCGCCCGATCGAGGCCGCGCTGATGCCCTTGCCGAGGGCCGACACGACACCTCCGGTAACGAAGATGAATCTGGTGTCGCCTTGGGTGCTTGGGCTCATGCTCTGCCGAGCGAGTCTAGCCAGCGCAGGGGCGGAACCCTTTCGATCGTCGCCGAGATCGAACGTAACTCCCCATAGACCGTCAAAACGCCCACCACCGCGAGGGCGACGAGGCGCGCGTCGGGCGACAAGACCGTCAGCAACCAGACGCCGGCGATCGCGCCGAGCAGGTTCGAGCCGGTGTCCCCCAGCATCGCCCGCTCGCCCAGGGTCAGCCACGCCCCGACGAGGGCGGGCCCGGCGAAGATCCCCAACAGTTCGATCGGCGCGAGCGTCCAGGCGCCGAGGCAGAGCGCGGCGCCGAGCAGCGCCAGCGCCTTCTCCGCCCGCCCCGGCCGCAGGTCGAGCAGGTTGAAGAGGTTGGTGGCGAGGACGAGCAGGACGACGTCGGCGACGTAGCGCCACGTCGCGAGGCCCTGGCCGGAGACGACGTAGGCGGCCAGCGCGACCGCGCCGATCGCCTTGATCGCGCCGGTCGAGAGACGCCCTTCGCGCAGGGCCGCCCAATGCCCGCGCCAGCCCCGCGGGGTCGCCGCCGCCTCGCCCTGCCCGAGCGCGTCGTCGAGAAAGCCGAGGAAGGCGATCCCCAGCACGTAAGGCAGCCAGCGGCGCAGCTCCGGCGCCAGCAGGTCGAGGCCGGCGCGGTCGTTCAGCACCGCCAGCGGCGCCAGCGCGACGAGCGCGACGGTCGCCAGGATCGCCCCCAGCGGAAAGGCGAGCGCGGCGCCCCGGTAGTTCGTCCGCACCAGCCCGGCATCCCGCAGCCCCCGCGCCCCCGCGGGCAGCATCGGCACCGCCAGCGCGATCGCGAGCGGGAACCCCACCCAGTGCACTCAGACCCCCAGTGCCAGCAGATCGGGCAGCAGGCGGTCGGCGGAGCCCTTCACGCCGAAGCTGCCCTCGGCACCGTTCAGCGCGGCGACCAAGGCCACCTTGCCCGCCGTGTTGTCGATGTCGTCGACGGTGGAGAGGTCGTTGGACTGGAAGAAGGAGATCGAGGACGGTTCGGTGCCGGTCGACTCGACCCCGACCGCGGGCACGCGCGTCGCGGTCATCCCTTTCAGGATCGCCGTTTCCAGCTGGTTCGCGGTGGAGCGCTGGACCGGGCCCATGCCTTCCGGCTGGCTGCGGACGATGATCACCGCATCGAGCGGGCCGAATTCGCCGCTCGCCCGCGAGAAGAGCTGGCCGCGCACGAGCTCCGGCAGCGTCCCGCCGATCACGATCTGACGGCCGACCCCGACCCCGAGTTCGGTCAGCTGTTCCGGTTCCGTGCGCAGTTCGGCGAAGCGCGTTTCGGCCAGATCGGCGGCGAGCCCGCTGGTGTCGACCGGCTCGCGCACCACCCCGACGCCGACCAGTTTGGCTCCCGTCGGGCCGAGCGCCTCCTCCACCGACGAGGTGATTTCGCTCGGCAGCCCGCCCATCGCGATCACCGCGATCCGTTTGCCCAGGAGGCGTTCGCGGGTCAGCACCGGGTAGACCTTTTCGTCGAATTCGTTGGCGCGCCCGAGTTCACCGGAGAGGTCGTCGGCGCGCGAGCGCGCGTCCTGGAGGTTGCCGACGAGACTCTGCTCGAGGTTCTTGCGCGTTTCGGTCAGCGCGCCGCCGCCGAACTCGGCGCCGATCAGGATCCCCACGGCGAGAGCGAGGAAGACCGCGATCAGGGAGGTTGCGTGGTAGCGAGCGCTGTAGCCCATTTGACCTGCAAAGGCTAGAGATCGGCGGGCCGCCCGGCGGACCGGATCAGATCCCCAGCCAGATCCTGACCTTCAGCCAGAAGAGCTCGAAGACGTCGTTCAGGGCCGGGGAGGTGATGATCAGGATCGTCAGTAGGACGAGGAAGGCGACGATGAAGAAGATCACCGGCATCAGGGTCGAACTCGGCCGGTAGAGCCGGCTCACACCCTTGGCGTCGACCAGTTTCTCGCCGATCCGCAGGCGGGTCAGGAAGGTCGAGGACATGCCACCGCGCTTGCGGTCGAGGAACTCGATCAGGTTGAAGTGGGCGCCGACGCTGACGATCAGGTCGGCCCCCTTCTCGTGCGCCATCAGCATCGCGACGTCCTCGCTGGTGCCGGCGGCGGGCACGACCTTATGGTCGAGGCCCATCTCGATCAGGCGCTCCCGTCCCGGCGCGCGCCCGTCCGGGTAGGCGTGGACGATCAGCTCGGCACCGCAGGAGAGCGCCGCGTCGGAGGCCGAGTCCATGTCGCCGAGGATGACGTCCGGCTTCAGCCCCGCCTCCATCAGCCCGTCGGCGCCACCGTCGACGGCGACGATCAACGGTCGCACGTTGCGGATGTAGGTGCGCAGGGCCCGGAGGTCGCGGCGGTGGTGCTCGCCGCGGACGACGATCAGGACGTGCCGATCACGGAAGGAGACGCGCGTCGCCGGGAAGTCGATCGAGCCGGTGAGGATGTCGGTCTCCTGGCGGACGTGCTCGACGGTGTTTTCGGCGAACTCGGCGAGGACCTCGTCGATCCGCTCGCGCTGGGCGGCGAGTTCGCGTTCGAGCTCGGGGACGGTGAGGACGGTGCCGCGCAGGACCTCCTCATCGTTGACCTGGAGCGAGCCCTCGCCGGTGACCGTCACCTGCTGGCCGTCACGGAGCAGGTCGAAGACCGGCACCGCGGGCGCGTCGACGAGGCGGATGCCGGCCCGCGCCAGCATCAGCGGTCCGGCGTTCGGGTACTTGCCGTCAGAAGAGGCCGAGGCGTTGACCACCGCGGACACCCCGCTCGCGATCAGCTCCTCGGCGGCGATCCGGTCGACGTTGACGTGGTCGATCACCGCCACATCGCCAGGATGCAGCCGCTTCACGAGGTGCTTGGTGCGGGCACCGAGCCGTGCGGTGCCCTTGATCGGGACGAGGGTGGTCCTGGTTGCGCCGCGACGCCCGAGCAAGGAGGGCAGGCGACGACGACTCGTGGTTGCCACGCGCTCAGGTTATTTGACGGGTCTTAAGGAAAACAAATGCGGAGGTGAGGAACCACCGGGGGCGCCGCTCGGCTGGTGATTGATTTGAGGAGCTGGACGGAAGCCGCGCCCGCGCCCCGGAAGGACCATGAGCCGCTCGAGCTGTCGCCGGAGAGGGATGGAGCCTCGCCAGACCGGCGTTCGCACTTTGCCCTGACCGGTACGGCAAAGTGCGAACGCGTCGGGGGCGTTGGCCGGCGGGACCCCGGGGAAGGCCCCGGCCCCCTCGAGCTGTCGCCCGAAGGGCAAAAGGGATGCGGCCCCCTCAAGCTGTCGCCCATGAGGGAAAGGGACGGGCCGTCTCGTCCACGGCCCTGGCAGGCCGTGGCCGTGGCCGAGACGGCCGGGGGAAGCACGGAGGACCCCCGCGGGAGGGTGAGGCGGATCCCTCACGCGAGGGACACGGCGCTCCCACGGTCCCTCCCGATCCCGGCCCCGGGGGCCGGAGGGTGCGACCGATCCGTC
>JAFDWO010000123.1 GCA_018268415.1 Actinomycetota bacterium
CTGTGCCCGTCTCCCCACGACCCCCTCCCGTCCCTGTACCCGCCCTCCCCCCGACCGCCCTCCCGTCCCGGGCGCCTCATGGCGCTCACAGCCTGCCAGGAGCGCCATGAGGCGCCCGGGACGCATCTCGGACGGGTGCGGGGGCCGGGGTCGCGCGCCATCTCGGATGGCCGGAGCGGCCGGGGTCGCGGCGCCACGCGCCGCCGCGGCGCAACTCGGACGGCCGCGCCGCCAGGGGCGGGACGCATCTCGGACGGGTGGAACGGTCGGGGCCGCAGCTCGACTCGGACCGGTGCGGGGGCCCGGGCCCCCGCCGCCACGCGCCGGCGCGACGCATCTCGAACACTCGCCCCGGCCGGGGTGGCCCGTCCCTTCTCGACGGCTCCGTCCCTTCCGCTGTTCCTTATGCGCCTCATGGGCGCATAAGGAACAGCGGAGCGATCCGGGAGGGGCGTCCGGTAGCCGGATCGAAGGACGACCGTGGGGGCCGGGGTCGCGCGCAACACGGACAACCGCGGGGGCGGAACCGGGACGCACCTCGGACGTCCGCCCCGGCCCTACTCCGGCAACGGGACCGCGAAACTGTCGATCAGCGCCAACAGCACCGACGTGACCTCGGCCCTGCCGGCGGGGTCGGGGGAGCGGGCGATCAGCATTGCCGCCTCGTCGAGGGCCCCGAGCAGGAGGTGCGCGGTCGGTTTGACCGGCAGCGGGCGGATCTCCCCCGCCTCGATCGCGGCGATTAGGCTCGCCTCGATCAGGCCGAGGCCGTTGGCGGCGGCGATCTCGCGCCAGCGCTCCCAACCGAGTACGGCGGGGGCGTCGTGGAGGACGATCTGCTGGAAGCCCGGCTTGGCGCACTCGTCGAGGAAGGCGCCGACGCCGGCCTTCATCGCCGCGAGCGGGCTGTGCATCTCGGAGTCGAGGACGATGTGGGCGACGCGCTCGGTCGATTCCGCCTCCATGCGTTCGTAGATCGCCTCGAGCAGCGCGGGCTTGCCGCCCGGGAAGTGGTGGTAGAGCGCACCGCGGGTGAGCCCGGCGGAGCGGACCACCTCTTCCGCGCCGACGTCGTCATAGCCACGGGCCGTGAAGAGATCTCGCCCGGCCGCGATCAGCGCCTTGCGCGTGGCCTGGGTGCGCTCGGCCTGGGTGCGCCGCGCCACCTGAGGACGCGACTGGTCGTCACCGCCCTCGTTCCCACTCTCGTTCCGTTGAACTTCATTCATTCAGTATGTATGTTAGTTCCATAAACACGGCTAGGAGGCTCGTGATGGCAGAGGCTCGAGAGGTTCGACTTCCGCAGGGAACTATCCGTTACCGGGAGGCGGGTTCTGGGCCGCCGATCGTCTTCGTCCACGGCTACCTGGTCGACGGCCGGCTCTGGGACGGCGTCGTCGATGCCCTCTCCGACCGCTTCCGCTGTATCGCCCCAGACTGGCCGATGGGCGCCCAGCAGGTGGCGCTGGAGCCCGATGCCGACCTCACCCCGCCCGGAGTCGCGTCGATCATCGAGAGCTTCCTCGAGGCACTTGACCTCCGGGACGTCACCGTGGTCGGCAACGACTCCGGCGGCGCCATGTGCCAGGTGCTCGTTGCCCGCCGCCCCGCCCGGGTCGGCCGCCTCGTCCTCACCAACTGCGACACCCACGACAACTTTCCGCCGGGGATCTTCAAGGCGCTGCCGCGGTTGGCCAAGCTGCCCGGTGGGGTGACGATGCTCGCCCTGCCCTTCCGCGTCCCGGCGATCACCCGCACCGCCTTCCGTCCCTTCGCCAAGACCAGGCCCCCGGCCGGACTGGTCGAGTCCTGGGCCGTCCCCGCCGGCAGCGACAAGGCGATCCGCCGTGACCTCGGCAAGGTCACCCGCGGGATGGACAAGCAGTACACGCTCGCCGCGGCGGAGCGCCTGCGCGGCTCCGAATTCCCCCTGCTGCTCGCGTGGGCGCCCGGCGACCGCTTCTTCCCGATCGCATACGCTGAACGGCTCGCCGCGGAAATCGGCGGCGCGAAGCTCGTCCGCATCGCGGATTCGGCGACCTTCGTCCCGTTCGATCAGCCCGCCCACCTCGCCACGGCAATCGCCGACTTTGCGCCGTCGCCATAGCACGCCCGCGAACAACTGTTCGCAAAATCCGCAAACTGCAACTTTTTCGTCCGACTGGAGGGTGAATCTTCTTCAAACCCCCCGATTGAGGACGGAGAGCCATGTCTCAGCAGATCTTCGACCAGGACCGGCCGCGCAGCACGATGGCCCGGTTGCTCGACGAAGCCTTCGCGGGCTGCGACGAGTGGACCATCGCACCTCCGGTTCAGCGGCGAAGCACGCTCGACTTCAGGCCTCGCGTCGTGAGCTCGTCGAGAATCCTCGGCAGAGCCGACGCGGTGCGCTCCCAAGAGTTGCGCGCGCTATAGAAGTCCGCGTCGTGCAAAAGGACGATGTCCCCGGGACGGATTCCGTCGGTCGCCTTGCGCGTGATCGACTCCGCGGTTGCCCGGCGCGTCCAGTCCCGTCCCCACCTCGACCACAGCACCGGCCGCCAGCCGCGTGAGCGGACCGCCGCGAGGCCGGCGCCGCTGAAGATGCCGTAGGGCGGCCGATAGTCGGCGATCGCCTGGCCGGTCGCCTCCTCGATCGCCGCCCGCGCCCGTTCGGCGTCATCGAGGATCGCCCGCGGGGTCAGCCGCAGCTGGTTGCGATGGCGGTGACAGTGGAGCTCCACCCGATGGCCCGCGGCGACGATCTCCGCCGCCAGCGTCGGGCGCCGCTCGACCTGCTCGCCGGCGAGGAAGAAGGTCGCCCGCTGGTCCGCCTCCCGCAGAATCTCCAGCACCGCCGGCGTGCCCTGCGGGTGCGGGCCGTCGTCGAAGGTGAGAGCGACACCCGGATTTCCCTCGTCCCGGAGGACCACCGGGAGCCGCCGACCGACGGCCGGCACGATCGGCGCCAGTGCCGGCCCCGCGTGCGGGATCGCCGCGGCGAGAGCGAGCGCCCCGCCGCCCACCGCGCGCCGCGCGCCAGCGCCGCCGCGCCCGCTCTCCGCGGCGCTCGCCCCGCGCCCCCCTGGCGCGCGACTCAAGGAGTGGTTTGGGTTTCGGCGGTTTCGCTCGCCGCTTCGCGGGAGGAACCGGTCGGGCCGAGATTCTTCGCCGCCTGCGTCGCCTGCGGCGTTTCGTCGTTGTCGCTACCGATGTGGATGCGGCTGGTGACCGGCCGGAGCGGCTTGAGCGGACTCTCCCGGTGGACCGCGGAGATCACCAGCACCACCGCGATGATCGCCAGGCAGGCAACCGCGACGGCGCGGGCGGTGCGCAGCCGCCAGACCGGCTCCTGGCGCACCCGCGGCCGCACCGCGAGCGAGCGCGAGGCGATCGACGGCAGCGAGGCGAACGAGGAGTCGGGGGACTGCCGCTCGCCGGCGACGTGACGCAGGGTCGACTCGAGCTCGTGGTCGGAGCGCGCTACCTCGGCGATCCCGAAGCGTTCGAAGGCGGCGTTGTTGGCGCGCAGGTGCCCGGCCGAGAAGCCGTAGGAGATCACCGGGCAGCCGCGGATGTGGGCCTCCAGCACGGTGAGGCCGGCGGTCGCGTGGATCATCGCGTCGGCGGCCGCCATCCAGTCGCTCATCTGGTCGGTGAAGCCGAGGA
>JAFDWO010000124.1 GCA_018268415.1 Actinomycetota bacterium
AAGAGACCGAAGGCTCCCGGAAGGGTGACGTTCCCGGCATCCTCGTCACCGATCGGGGCGGGGTGTGGCCCCTCCCGCACGGACCCGTCACGGAAGTCCGACCTCGTGCCATCCCTGTCCCGCCTTTTTCACGACCTTCCCCCGTCCCTGCGTCTCCCCCTGTCCCTACGTCGCCTTTTTCACGACCCCCTACCGTCCCTGTGCCCTCTTCCCCACGACCCCCTCCCGTCCCGGGCGCCTCATGGCGCTCACAGCCTGCCAGGAGCGCCATGAGGCGGCCGGGACGCAGCTCGGACGGGCGCGGGGGTCGGGGTCGGGCAGCGACACGGACGGGTGGGGGCCGGGGTCGCGCGGCATCTCGGACGGCCGCAGGGGCCGGGGTCGGGCGGCAACTCGGACGGCCGCGCGGGCCGGGACCCGCCGCAACGCGCCGCCGCGGCGCATCTCGGACGGCCGCGGGGGTCGGGGTTGCGCCTCCACGCACCCCGCGCCGCAAACTCGGACGGCAGCCCCGGCCGCGGGCCGCTCCGCACCTCGGCCGGCCCCCGCCCATGGATCGCACTCCGCCTCACCCACCTCGTTCGCGTTCGTCGGCCAGGGTGGCAGCGGTATGGAGGTCGGCGAGGACGCGCTCGCGGATCGCGACCACCAGGGCGGTGGCCGTGTAGGTGTCGTGGGCGCCGGCGGCGACGACGGCCGGGTGGACACTGCCGACGATCATCTCGAGCAGGACGAGGCCGCTGTCCTCGCCGGGGAAGGCGCCATCGGGCAGGTCCTGGAGCAGCGAGACCACCACGTCCTCCAGGGCCATCGCCGTGCGCAGCACCTCCTCGACCAGCTCGCGGGTCGTCTCCAGCTCCGGCACCTGGCGTGCGTGTGAATCTCGGCGTCTGCTCATGGACCCCCAAGGTCCAGGCGGCGCGATCTCTCCCCCTTCGGGTACCGATCGGGACCAGATCCGAATGCCGAAGCCGCTCAATGGGTAGAAATCGAGGCGATGAACTACGACGCAGACAACGATCGCTACGGCAGCGGGATGGCCTACCGGCGCAGCGGGCGCTCCGGGCTCGACCTCCCGGTCCTCTCGCTCGGCTACTGGCACAACTTCGGCGACGACCGCCCGTTCGAGACCCAGCGCGAGATCGCCCGCCGCGCCTTCGACCTCGGCATCACCCACCACGACCTGGCGAACAACTACGGCCCGCCCTACGGCGCCGCCGAGGTGAACTTCGGCCGCCTGATGCGGGCGGACTTCGGCCCCTACCGCGACGAGCTGGTCATCTCCACCAAGGCCGGTTGGGACATGTGGCCCGGCCCCTACGGCCAGGGCGGCGGCGGGCGCAAGTACGTGCTCGCCTCGCTCGACCAGTCGCTGGCGCGGATGGGCCTCGATTACGTCGACATCTTCTACTCGCACCGGCTCGACGGCTCGACCCCGCTGGAGGAGACGATGGGCGCGCTCGACACCGCCGTCCGCCAGGGGAAGGCGCTCTACGTCGGCATCTCCTCCTACGACGCCGAGCACACCCGCCGCGCCGCCGCGATCCTCGCGGACCTCGGCACCCCTCTCCTCATCCACCAACCGAGCTACTCGATGCTGAACCGCTGGATCGAGGACGAGGGGCTGCTCGACGCGGTCGCGGAGCTCGGCGTCGGCGTGATCGGCTTCACCGTCCTCGCCCAGGGCCTCCTCACCGGCCGCTACCTCGATGGCATTCCGGCGGATTCCCGGGCCACCCAGCAGGATTACGGCGCCTTCGACAGCACCTGGATCAACGACGAGGTGATCGGCAGGGTTCGCGAGCTGAACGCGCTGGCCGAGGGACGCGGCCAGTCGCTGGCCCAGATGGCGCTCGCCTGGAGCCTGCGCGACCCACGGATGACCTCGCTGGTCGTCGGCGCCTCCTCGGTGGCGCAGCTCGAGCAGAACGTCGGCGCCCTCGACAACCTCGACTTCACCGCCGAGGAGCTCGCCGAGATCGACCGCATCGTCGACTTCGAATCGGGCGTCGACGAATGGGCCGACGCGCGCGCAGGCAAGGTCGGGGCCGGGATCTAGGACGCCGCCCGGGTCGGCCGCGCGGGCGCCGCCCGGTCGACCACGCGGGCCGGCGCACCGGGTTCGGCATGCTTAGGCGATGACCGACCCGACCGACGCCCCCGCCCGTCCCGACGTCCCCCTCTCGATCCTCGACCTGGCCGCGGTCGGGCCGGGCGAGTCGATCGCCGAGAGCTTCGCCGGCTCGGTGCGGCTCGCCCAGGCGGCGGAGCGGCTCGGCTACCGGCGGATCTGGTACGCCGAGCACCACAACATCCGCTCGATCGCGAGCTCCGCGACCGCAGTCCTGATCGCCCACGTCGCCGCCCACACCGAGACGATCCGCCTCGGCGCCGGGGGCATCATGCTGCCCAACCACTCGCCGCTGGTGATCGCCGAGCAGTTCGGCACCCTCGCGACCCTCCACCCCGGCCGCATCGACCTCGGCCTCGGTCGCGCCCCCGGCTCCGACACCGCGGCGATGCGGGCACTCCGCCGTGACGAGCTCTCCAGCGAACGCTTCCCGCAGGACGTCCAGGAGCTCCAGGGCCTGCTCTCCGACAACAGCCCGCTCTCCGGCGTCATCGCGATCCCCGGCAAAGGGACCCACGTTCCCCTCTACATCCTCGGCTCCTCGCTCTTCGGGGCGCAGCTCGCCGCGGTGCTGGGACTGCCGTACGCCTTCGCCTCCCACTTCGCACCGCACTCGCTGTTCGACGCGCTGCAGGTCTACCGGGAGAACTTCAAGCCCTCCGCGCAACTCGCCGAGCCCTACGCGATGGCGGGTGTCGGGGTGATCGCCGCCGGCGACAGGGTGGAGGCCGACCGCCAGCTGGAGGTGACCCGACGGATCCGGGTCAAAAGCCTCTTCAAGACGCCGGGCGGCGGCAAGCTGACCGAGGAGGAAGTCGACCAGATCCTCGACTCTCCCCGCGCCCGGGCGGTCGACGAGATGCTCACCTACTCGGCGATCGGCACCGGCGCCGAGGCCGCCGCCTACCTCGCCGACTTCCAGGGGAAGACCGGCGTCCAGGAGCTGATCACGGTGCACTACGCCGACTCGGTCGACAACCGCGTGCGCTCGGTCGAGCTGCTGGCCGAGGCGGCGGAGCTCGGCGCTCCCGCCGGCGCAGCCGCGGGCTGACGCAGGCCGCGTCGGATCCCTCGCTCGCTGAGCTGAGGGCGCTATGACGCCCCTGACTCAGCGAGCGTCCCTCAGTCCGGGAGTAGCCGAGATACGGCTTCGGCGAGGGTGTCGAGGATCTCGTCGGCGCCCTCCAGTTCCCCTTCGGGGTGGGAGGTGCGGAAGGCGACCACGGGGATGCCGGCCGCGCCGGGCGGACTCGATCCCGCTGGGGGCGTCCTCCAGGGCCAGGCAACGCGCCGGGTCGACGCCGATCTCGCGGGCACCGAGCAGGAAGGGTTCGGGGTCGGGCTTGCCGCGGGTGACCCGGTCGGCGGTGATGAGGACGGCGGGCGGCTCGAGGCCCGCGCCGCGCAGCCGCGCCGTCGCCAGCGCGGTCGAGCCGCTGGTGACGACGGCGATCGGGATCGGCCCGGCGAGCAGCTCGGCGGCGCCGGGGTAGACGATCACCGAGTCGGCGTCGTCGACCTCGTCGCGGTCGATCTGCCCCTGTTCGGCATCGCGTTCGCCCTCCGGGACGAGGAGCGCGACCGTCTCCCGCGTCGGCCGCCCCATCGCGAAGCGATGCGTCTCCTCCTCGTCGAGCCCACGCCGCCGCGCGAACGCGCCCCAGGCCCGTTCGCTGGAGGCGACCGAGTCGACCAAGGTGCCGTCGAGGTCGGCGAGGATCGCCGCGGGCGTCCAGATGCCCGCGGGCGCCGTGGTCTGCTCCTGGCCGGCTTCGCTCACCGGCCCGATCCTAGTTCGGCTGGTCGGCGCGGCCTCGTACGGTCGGTCCTCCTCCTCGGTCAGCCCTACTGACAGGCCTCACATTCTTCGCCGCCCCGCATCGCCTCGAGCGAGCAGGCCTGGATCTCCGCGGCGGTCGGGGCGCCCGCGGTCTGGTCGGTCGGCGTCCGCGGCGTCCGCTCCTGCACCGCCGGCGGCGCGCTCACCGTCGCCTTCTCGATCGCCGAGGCGCCCATCGTGCGCAGGTAGTAGGTCGTCTTCAGGCCGACCCGCCAGGCGCGCCGGTACATGTGGCTCATCGTCTTCAGGTCGGGCGCCGCGAGGAACAGATTCAGGGACTGCGACTGGTCGATCCACTTCTGGCGCCGGGCGGCAGCGTCGATCAGGAACTCCGGCTCGATCTGGAAGGCGGTGCGGTAACGGCGCTTGATCTCGGCGGGGACCAGGGGTATCTCGGTCAGATCGCCATCGAAGTACTTGATCTGCGCCGCCATCTCCTCGTTCCAGAGACCCGCGGCCTTGAGGTCACGGACCAGGTAGGCGTTGAGGATGGTGAAGTCGCCGGAGAGGTTCGACTTGGCGAACAGGTTCTTGTAGATCGGCTCGATGCAGGGCGAGGTGCCCATGATGTTGGCGATCGTCGCCGTCGGGGCGATCGCGATCACGTTCGAGTTGCGCATGCCCTGGGCGGCGATCTTCGCCCGCACCGGACCCCAGTCGAGCTTGCCGCCGCGCGGGACCTCGACCGGTGCGCCGCGCTCGGCCTCCAGCAGGTCGACGGTGTCCTGTGGCAACAGGCCGCGGTCCCACTTGGAGCCCTCGTAGGAGCGATAGCGGCCGCGCTCGGCGGCGAGGTCGGAGGACGCCTCGTAGGCGTACATCGCGATCGCCTCCATCATCTCGTCGGAGAACTCGACCGCCGCCGGCGAGCCGAACTCGATCCCCTTCTCGTACAGCGCGTACTGGAGGCCCATCACCCCGAGGCCGACCGGCCGGTGCCGTTCGTTGGCCGTCCGCGCCGCGTCGGTCGGGTAGAAGTTGACGTCGATCACGTCGTCGAGCGCCCGCACCGCGACCCGCACCGTCGCCCGCAGCTTGGCGTGGTCGATCTCCCCGTCGGCGGTCAGGTGGTTGTCGATCACCACCGAGCCGAGATTGCAGACCGCGGTCTCCTCCTCGCTCGTGTTGAGGGTGATCTCGGTACAAAGGTTGGAGCTGTGGACGACACCCGCGTGGTCCTGTGGGCTGCGCACGTTGCACGCGTCCTTGAAGGTGATCCAGGGGTGCCCGGTCTCGAACAGCATCTTCAGCATCTGCTTCCACAGCTCGAGCGCCTCGATCCGCCGACCGAAGATCTCCCCCGCCTCGGCGCGCGCCTCCGCCTCCAGGTAGAGCCGCTCGAACTCCTGGCCGTAGCTCTCGTGCAGATCCGGCACGTCATTGGAGCGGAAGAGCGTCCAGTGCTCGCGCGCCTCCATCCGGCGCATGAAGAGGTCCGGCACCCAGTTCGCGGTGTTCATGTCGTGGGTGCGGCGACGGTCGTCGCCGGTATTGCGCCGCAGCTCGAGGAAGTCGAAGACGTCGTTGTGCCAGCTCTCCAGGTAGGCACAACCGGAGCCCGCCCGCTTGCCGCCCTGGTTGACCGCGACCAGTTGGTCGTTGTGGAGCTTCAGGAACGGGACCAGGCCCTGGCTCTCGCCGTTGGTCGACTCGATGTGGGACCCGGTACCACGCACCTTGGTCCAGGAGCCGCCGAGGCCGCCCGCCCACTTCGAGCACATCGCGTTCTCGGCGATGCCACGCCCGACGATCGAGGAGAGGGTGTCCTCGATCACGTACAGGTAGCACGAGGACAGCTGTGAGTGCGGGGTGCCGGCGTTGAACAGCGTCGGCGTCGAGGAGCAGAAGCGGCGCTCCTTGTAGGCGGCATAGAGGTCGAGCGCGCGCTCCTCCCGCTCCTCCTCCCGCTCGGCCAGGCAGACGCCCATCGCGACCCGCAGCCAGAAGAGCTGCGGCGCCTCCAGCCGCCGCGCCCGCTCCCCCGTCTTGTCGACGATCAGGTAACGGTCGTAGAGCGTCTGCAGGCCGAGGAAGTCGAAGTCGAGGTCGGCGCTCGGGTCGATCGCGGCGGCGAGCCGGTCGAGGTCATAATCGAGCAGCCGCGGGTCGATCCGCTTGATCTCGACCCCGTGCTCGAGCAGCGGTCGCAGCGCTCGGCGGTGCGCCTCGCGCAGCCCGACGACGCCGTCACGAACGATGCTCCAGTCGAGCGTCTCCTCGTAGACGTAGGTGAGCAGGATCCGCCCGGCGAAGCGCGAGTAGTCGGAATCACGCTCGACCAGCGCCTTCGCGTTCAGCACGATCAGCTTCGCCAGCTCGGCGCGGCCGATGCCCGGCTGGATCGAGCGGCGGAGCTCGGTCTCCAGGCGCTCGGGGTCAAAGGTGAGGTCGAGGCCGATCGAGGCGAAGGCGATCCGCGGCCGCAGGTCCTCGCCGTCCCAGACCGACGCGGTGCCGTCGACCTCGCGGATCGTCAGCGGTGCCGGGCGCGGCGGCGCGTCGCCCTCGGCGGCGAGCCGCGTGCGCAGCAGCGAACGCTCGGCCCGGTAGACGATGTAGCGCTCGGCGACGCGCATGTGGCCCCCCAGCACCAGCTCCTCCTGGACCAGATCCTGGACCGTCTCGATGTCGACGTAGGCGACGCCGAGCGCGCGGACCCGCTCGC
This sequence comes from Actinomycetota bacterium, assembly GCA_018268415.1. Taxonomy (GTDB): domain Bacteria; phylum Actinomycetota; class Thermoleophilia; order Solirubrobacterales; family 70-9; genus VAYN01. The sequence goes on from JAFDWO010000124.1 coordinate 6,637, forward strand.
CGACCCGGGCGGCGATCGCGGTCGCCGGCTCGGGATCGCGGCCGAGTGCCGCGAAGGCCTTCGCCACCGCCACCTCGATCTTCGTCTCGTTCCAGCCGACGATCTGGCCGGAGCGGCGGATCAGCTTCATCGTGCCGGCGCTCACCGCGGGCGCGCCGGCGCCCTCCAGCCGGTTCAGCACCGCCGCCAGGCCGTCGTCGTCGCGCCCGGCCTCGCGGGCGTGCTTGGCCTCGAGGTCGGCGAGGATCTCGTCGAGGGGGATCACCATTTCGTGGTTCCTTTCTTCACGGTCTTCGTCACGGCTTCATCACTCACAACTCGTCGTCGGCGGCCATCGCGAGGGCGGCGGTCTTCTGGTACTCGGTGACCCGGCCCTCGAAGAAGTTCTGCTCCTTGCGCACGTCCATCAGCTCGGCCAGCCAGGGCAGCGGGTTCTCGACCCCGCCGACCAGAGGCTCCAGGCCGACCCCCTGCAGCCGGCGGTCGGCGATGTAGTCGATGTAGCCGAAGAACTCGGCGGCGGAGAGGCCGACGCCCTCCACCGGCAGACAATCGGCGATGAAGGCCTTCTCCAGCGCTACTGCCTCCGCCATCAGCTCACGCAGATCTGCGCGGAAGGCGTCGTCCCAGATCTCCGGGTTCTCGGCGATCAGCTCCAGCAACAGCCGCCGGAAGAGCTCGATGTGGTTCGACTCGTCCCGCAGCGTGTAACGGAACATCGTCCCGATTCCGGTCAGCTTCCCCTGCCGGTAGAGCGACAGGATCATCCCGAAGAGACCGTAGAACTGGGTCCCCTCCATGCACTGGCCGAAGACGAAGACGTTGCGGGCGAGCAGCCTCTTCGCCGCCGGATCGGTGAGGTCGAGATCGCGGCGCAGCTCTCGTGACACCTGCGTGACGAACTCGTTCTTGGCGACGATCGTCGGCACGTCGTCGAACATCGCCTCGCACTCGTGCGGGTCGATCCCCAGCGACGAGATCATGTAGAGCAGCGAGTCGGCGTGGATGTTCTCCTCGTGCGCGTGGCGCCCCAGCACCAGCTTCAGCTCCGAGGCGGTGAGGAGCTCGCGCACCACGTGGATGACGTTGTCGCCGACGATCCCCTCGGCGGCGGAGAAGTAACCGACCCCCATGCGGACGATCCAGCGGTCGACGTCGGACAGGGCCGCCGCGTCGCGCCACTGCTCGACGTCCTTCTGCATCGGCACGTCCTCGGGCTCCCAGTGGTTCGCCTTCATCGTCCGGTACAGCTCGTACGCCCAGGCGTAACGGAGCGGCAACAGGTTGAAGGTCATCGTCTCCCGCCCGCCGATCACCCGCTTCGCCGCGAGCGCCTCCTCGGCCTTCCCCTGATCGAGGACGAAGGTCCTCGTGCCCAACGTGTACGTCTTCTGCATCGGCTTCCTCCGGTCGGTCGGAGGAAGGAATGGCCCGGCGCCGCGCGCCGCTTGGGCTGCCCTTCTTCCGAGGACATCTCCAACGACGCAGGTCAGGCGACCGGGCTCGTCTCCCCCTCCGGGGAGCCTTACCGTTGCGGGACAGCGCCGGGCTCTAACCGGACTTCGCTGAACTCCGCGCCACCCGCTATCACGGGCACAGATGAAGGTAGGACGCGGCTCGGACGCCTCCCCGCGCCACCTCCCGCGCAATTTGCGGCGCTTCCCGCGATGTGGTCACATCGTTGGCGATGTGACCACATGCGCGAGATCGGAATTCGCGAGCTGAAGGCAGACCTGAGCAGCCTGCTGCGGGCGGTGGAGGCGGGTGAGCAGGTGCGCGTGATGCGACGCGGCTCCCTGGTCGCCGAAATCGTCCCGGCAGGATCAGGTCGCCGCACCGAGCGTCTTCGCAAGCTCGTCGCGGCCGGCAAGGTCACCCCGTCGAGCTCACCTTCGAGGCCGAGCTGCGCAGCCTCGACGCCCTGCACCTGGCCGCGGCACTGCTCCTCTCAGCCGAGGTCCCTGTCGCCACCTGGGACATCCGCCTGCACCGCGCGGCCCGCGAGTCGGGGCTCGCCGCCCTCCCACCAGTGCTGTAAGCATCGGCGGACGCATCGGAGGACGATCCGAATCGGCCGGCAACTTTCACCGTGCCGCCATCGGCCGGCCCTAATGGGCGGGCGGAACGGCAACTCGGCGGCTGAGCTGGATGTCCCGGGAGACGCGCTTGGTCCTGCCGGAGGCGCTGAAGGCAACCTTGACCCCGACCTTGGCCCGTCCCACCTGGCGCAACAGACGGCTCGTCGCGCCCTTCGGGGCGACCACCATCCGGTACTGGCCGGCGGCGGGGGTGCCGAGCGATTCGGCGCGCACGGCGGTGCCGCTCAGCTTCAGCGTGCCGGCGGCATTCACCTTCGCGGTCAGCACGGCGGAGCCGTTGGCGCGGCGGCGGACCCGGGTCAGCTTCAGCGTCACCGGCTTCGGGGCCGGCGTGGCTTCCGGCTGGGGCGTGGCTTCCGGCTGGGGCTGCGCCGGAGTCGGCGGCGGCGGGGTCGGCGCGGGCGGCAGCGCCGCGCAGGTTTCTTCGGTCCCCACCGGGAGGGTCTGCCCGCCGGCGATGCCGTAGGCCCTCTTCGCTCCCTCGCCGAAGTACGGGCCGTAGAGATAGCCGGGCTGGCTCGCATAACCGTAGGCGGTCAGCGAGAGGACCGTCGGCGTGCCGCTGCCTACCCCGATCGCCCAGGGACCGCCGCTCGCCCCGCGGGTAAAGTCGCTGGCGATCTTCATCGGCACCGGGGCGAACTGCCCGCTCGTGTCGGCACCGGCGTAACCGGCCGTGTGCGAGTAGAGGAGTTCGCCGTTGTAGGGGTATTCGGCCGGGTACCCGAACTGGGTGTAGGACTGGTTACACGCCTGGTCGAAGCCGATCCCCAGTGCGCCGACCACCTTTTCGACGTTCTTGCCTTCGGCTTCCCGCAGGACCACGAAGGCGAGGTCGCCGCCCTCGTTGGGGGTCGATCCCAGCTTCGCCGTCTTCTTCCACGTTTCCGTGGTCGTGAAGTATTCGGCGCGCCAGACGCCGTACGGCGGGGTGCCGTTGCGATAGCCGGGGACGAAGATCAGTTCCTGGTTCGTGATCGTGCCCGTTTCGGGTTCGATCAGGCAGTGGCCGGCGGTGAGGACGATGTCGTGGCTCGGGGAGTTGACGACGCTGCCCGAGCAGACGTAGTCCTCGCGCTTGTATTCGTGCGGGCCGATCCGGATTTCGAAGGCACCGAAGAGCTTGCCGTTGGCACTGTTGGGGAAGAGCGTCGATTCGGCGGCGGCGACTTCGACCCCTTCGAGCGGGCCGAGCTGACCGCTGACCGCAGCCTGCAGGGCCACGGTGCGAGCGACTCCGGAGGACGCCGCGGAGGATGGTTCGACGCGCGTGCCCGATTCCTTACCTGCCGAGGATCCCTCGTCCCCCGAGGGCCCCTGGCCCTGCGACCTTTCCGGGTCCGGCAGGGTGACGATCGGCAGTGGCTGGGCTTCTTCGAGTCGTTCGCGGGTCCAATGCCCCGGCGTCCCGTCGCGCACCGGCGCGAGGGATTCGACGACGGCGCCTTCTTCGGCGGATTCGGCGGCGGCGAGCGCCGGGAACGCGAAAGCGGTGGCGACGAGGACCGTCACCACCGCGTATGCCGCGCGCCGATCGCGCCTATCGATCAAGTTTCGTTGTTTCCTTCCGACCCCGGGCCGCCAATGGGCCCACCGAGAAGACTCTGGCACTTCGCACTTGCCTTTTTGAACGCTGCACTTTCCGATTCCGACTGCTTGAAAACCGGCCCTTCGCCCGAGAAGTTCGGTGCGGCGAGTTCGTACCCATTTTTACGGACACAGGCAGCGTAACGCCTCACCTGCTTCCTGAAAACCGCAGATTTCACCGGTGCAACGCCTTCACCGCCCGGTTCACCTTCGAATCCAGGTGATTCGATGCCACATTCTTCAAAGGCCTGTCTCATTTCCGTGAATCCTTCCCCGCCCGGACCGCCCGCCCCGGTGGGCGGCGCTTCTCCGGAGGATTCGCTGCCTTCGGGCATTTCCCCGCCCGCGGGAGGTTCGACGCCTTCCGGCGGTTCGCCCCCTTCCCCTCCCGCCGGCGGGCCGCCTGCGCCGCCTTTGAATTCGGGCAGTTCGACGCCCTTTTCCTTGAGACAGGCACTCTCTTCGTCGGAGATTTCGAAGCCGCCGGGCTTGGATCGGCCTTCCGTGGTCGAGCCGGAGGTACCCGCGGTCGTGCTCGATCCAGAGCTCGCACCACTCGAGCCACCGCATCCGGCCAGCACCAGGGCGCCGAACAGGAGGCCCAGGACAAGGGCGAAAGTCCGTGTCTTCGCCGGGAATCTTCCGTTCATCTTTCGTTCCTTTCCTTCGGGGATCTGCCGGCTCATTCGCCGAAGAGCGATTCGACCGAGGAGGCATCGGTGGCCCCGGTGGCGGATGCCGACGATTCGACGCCGCTTTCGGTGGCCGCGATCGAGCTCGCCTTCACGGTCGAGCCGTGCTTGGAGCCTTCGACGACGACGGTGTCGCCGGGGTGGACCTTCTTCGCGGCGACGTTCGCATCGCGTGTGACGCTCGACCCGTCACCGGCCTTCACCGCGACGACGGTCCCGTCAGCTTCCTTGACGTAGATCGTGTGGCCTTCGACCGCGGTGACGGTCCCCGCCGCGGCCGCGTTCGTGGTGCCGAAGGACGGGAGGCCGGCCGGTGCGCCCGCTTCGGCGCCGCCTTCCGCGGCCGGCGCACCAGAACCGCCTTCGCCGCCCGCCGCGACTCCGGAGCCTCCTTCCGTCGCGCCACCGCCCGTCGCCAGGGCCGCGAGCCCGGCGGGTGGTCCGCCCGCGACGCCACCCCCGCCTTCGCTGCCCTTCTGCGCCAGGACCCCGCCGAGGAACCCGGCGGCGGCGATCGTCACCGCCATCAGGGCCAGCGGCACGGGCCGCAGCAACCGGCCCCGCGGCCGCGGGGCGATCGGCTCGTAGTCGTCGCACCCACCGTCGTCGGCTGGGTCCTCCGGCCGGGACTCGGAGTCGACCCAACGCTCGTCCTCCCGGTCGAGGTCGTCCTCGCGGGCGTCGGTCTCGATCACGCGGGTCATCTCCTCGTCCTCCACTTGGTCGTCGGTGTGCTCACTCAAAGCGCAGGGCCTCGATCGGGCGCAGGCGGGCAGCGCGCATCGCCGGGTAGGTGCCGAAGAAGAGGCCGGAGCCGAGCGAGGCGGCCGCCGCCAGCGCCACCGAGTAGCCCGCCACCGCCGGCTGCACGCCGGCGATCCGGAACTGGCTGCCGACGAGGCCGACCGCGATGCCGAGCAGGCCGCCGATCGCCGAGACCAGCAGCGCCTCGCAGAGGAACTGGGCGAGGATGTCGCCGCGGCGGGCACCGATCGCCTTGCGGATACCGATCTCCCGCGTCCGCTCGGTGACGCTCACCAGCATGATGTTCATCACCCCGATCCCGCCGACCAGCAGCGAGATCGCCGCCACCCAGGTGAGCAGCGTGGTGAAGACCGATTCGCTCGAGCTCGAGGCTTCGATGATCGAGCCCTGATTGATGACGTTGATGCCTTCGCTGACCCCGTGGCGTTCGTCGAGGATCGCGGTGACCTGCGCTTCGGCTGCGGCGACCGCGTCCTTGCTCGTCGCCTCGACCGTGATCGAGCTCAGTTCGCCGTAGCCGGCGAGCGTGTCTTCGACCGCGGTGATCGGCGCGAGCACGCCGTTGTCCTGGCTCCCGGTGCCGCTCGAGCCCTTCGACCTCGTCACCCCGACGACCTGATAGTTGACGCCGTTGACCTGCATCGTCTTGCCGACGGGACTGGTGCCGGCGAACAGTTCCGTGGCGACTTCGGGGCCGATCACCGCCACCCGCGCGCGTTCCTTCACCTGCGCCGCGGTGAAGAAGCTGCCCGCCTGCACCTCGTAGTTGCGCGCTTCCGCGTAGGCGGGCGTGGTGCCGACGAATTCGCCCGGTTCGTAGGTGGAGGTGCCGTAGGAGAGTTCGGTCCCGCTCGCGTTGACGACCGGAGAGACGGCGGCGATGGCCGGCGCGCGTTCGGAGTCTTCGAGCGCTTCGACGTCGCCCTCTTCCAGGGTTACCGCGGCGGCCGCGACGCCGAGCGTGCCGACCCCGGCCGAGGCGGTCACGGTGAGGGTGTTCGAGCCGAGCGCGTCGATCGATTCCTGGACCGCGTCGGAGGAGCCCTTGCCGACCGCGATCAGGACGATGACCGAGGCGATGCCGATCGTGATCCCGAGCACGGTCAGTGCCGTGCGCAGCCGGTGGGACATCAGCCCGACCCAGGCGGTGCGGAGCGTCTCGAGCGCCATCAGACGCTGCCCGCCCGGGCTCCGACCGCCTCGGTCGTCGTCGGCCCCAGCAACTCGTCCCGGACGATCCGCCCGTCGGCCAGCCGCACCAGGCGTTCGGCGTGGGCGGCGACATCGTCCTCGTGGGTGATCATCACCACCGTTCGGCCGCTGCCGTTCAGCTCCTCGAAGATCGCCAGAACATCGGCGGTCGAGCGCGAGTCGAGGTTGCCGGTCGGCTCGTCGGCGAGGATCAACGCGGGGTTGGTGACGATCGCGCGGGCGATCGCGACCCGCTGCTGCTGGCCGCCGGAGAGCTCGTTCGAGCCGTGGTCGAGCCGCTCGCCCATCCCCACCGCCCGCAGGGCCCGGGTCGCGCGCCGCCGCCGCGCCGCCCGCGGCAGCCCGGCGTAGACCAGCGGCAGCTCGACGTTGGCGAGCGCCGAGATCTTCGGCACCAGGTTGAAGCCCTGGAAGACGAAGCCGATCTTGCGGTTGCGCAGGTCCGAGAGCGCGTCTTCGTCGAGCTGCCGTACGTCGACGCCATCGAGCCGATAGCGGCCCGCGGTCGGCGCGTCGAGGCAGCCGAGCGTGTTCATCAGCGTCGACTTGCCGCTGCCCGAAGGCCCCATGATCGCGACGTACTCGCCCCGCTCGATCGTCAGCGAGACCCCGCGCAGCGCCCGCACGCGCGCCCGACCCATGACGTAGGTGCGGACCAGGTCGTCGATCTGGATGACCGGATGCTCGGCGTGCCGAGGCGCGGTGCCGCCCGTCGCCCGCGCGGGACGGCCCGCCTCGCTCGCCATCATCGCCCCCCGCCGAAGCCCGCGGGAGGGGCGCCGGAGAAGCCGCCCGCGCCACCGAAGCTGGGCAGCGCCCCGCCGCCCGGGAGGCCGCCGGTTTCGCCGCCGCCTTCGCCGCTCGCCGCGGCGGCGACCGTCACTTCCGGTAGGACGATCGTCTCCCCTGCCTTCAGACCGCTGACCACCTCGGTGGTTTCGTCGCCTTCGAGCCCGGTCATCACCTGTTTCGTGACTTCCTTGCCGTCTTCTTCGACGGTGACGGTCTTGCGGCCCGCCGCGGAGATCGCTTCGCTCGGCACGGTGAGCGCGTTCTTCACCTGTTCGACGACGACTTCGGCGCTCGCCGACATCCCCGCCCGCAGGCCCTTGGCGCTCTGGGTGAGAAGGATCGTCGCCGGGTATTCGACGACGCTCGACGACCCTTCATTCGGCAGCACGCTCACCTTGGTGACGCGCCCCGCCAGTTCGGTCCCTTCCATCGAGTCGATCGCGACCGTCGCCGTCTGCCCCTCCCGCACCTTGCCGATGTCGGACTCGCTGAAGCTGACTTCCAGCTTCAGCCGGTGCAATTGGGCGAGGACGATGAAGGCGGATCCCGAGCCGGAGCCCGTGGATTCGCCGCCGGTGGCCCCGGGCGAGGAGGCTTCGGAGGTGCCCCCCGCGCCCGAGGATCCACCGGAGACGGCTTCGCCAACCGACCCGGAGACCGCCGCGATCGTCCCCGAGATCGGCGCCCGCAAGGTCGTTTCCCGCACTTCCTGCCGCGCGCTCTTGACCGCGAGGCGCGCCTCGCGCAGGTTCGCTTCGGCGGTCGGCAGGCTGACGCCCGCGCTGCCGCCCGATTCCGCCACCCCGGTCGAGCCGGCGGTGGTCGATCCGCCGGTGGTCGCCGCGGGTTGTTCGGAGCCTTCGGTCGCCGCCGACGCTTCGGGGCTCGCGGTCGAGCCGGATTCGGTGCCCTGGCCCGCCGCGGATTCGCCTTCCTGGCCGGGAGCCACCGATTCGGTGCTGCCGGTCGTCGTCCCGCCGCCTTCCCCCGTCGCTCCTCCCGCCTTCCCCGCACCTTCCTTCGCAGATTCTTCCGACGCCCCCGCGCCTTCCTTCGCGACACCGTCCGACTTCCCGGTGCCTTCCGTCGTCGCGTCGCCCGAGGTCCCCGCCCCTTGCTTCGCCACTTCTTCCCTGCCGCGCGCGCTCGGCGTCGCCACTTCGCCCTTGACGGTCCCCGCCTTCGACCTCAGTCCGACAAACTCGGCGGTCGCGCCGCCCTCATAGGCGACTCCTTCGGATTCGCCTTCTTCTTCGGCTTCTTCAGCCGCTTCGACCGCTTCTTCGGCTTCGATCAACTGCGCCTCCGCCGACGCGAGCGAGGCACGCGCCGAGCTCGAGTCGACTTCGGCGAGGACCTCGCCCTTCGTCACCTTCTCCCCCGCCTTGACCCGGATCGCGGTGACTTCGCCGGAGGCGCCGAAGTTCAGTTCGACCTTCTGTGCCGGTTCGAGCGTGCCGTTGCCCGACACCGTCGACTGAACCACTCCCTTGCCCACGGTCACGGTGCGCTTGGTCGCCGCGGAGCTGCTGGAGGACGCTCCGCCGAGCGAGGTCACCCCGATCGCGACCAACACCGCGGCGACGATCGCCAGCCCCCACTCGAGCGGGCGCCGCGGCAACGGCAGGCGGAAACGAGACCGAATCTTCACCCGCCCGATCGTTCCCGCCAACGCTCAGCGCGGCCTAGGGGAACCCTGGGCGTTTACTGAGTCGAACCCGCCCGATCCCCCTCAATACGCCACCCAGATAAGCCCCCGCGGTCGACCTGACGTCCCCCTACCGGACCCAAGGGCGACCGCACCCGCAGCCGCAGACCCAATCCCTCCGTCCCCGGGATCGCCCCGCTGTTCCTTATGGTCCCCACGGGACCATAAGGAACAGCGGGGCGATGGGGCCCCGTCCTGCGACCCGTGCAGGTCGGCCCGTCACCACGCGCGGCGCGGCCGCGTCCCGCCCCTATCCCCCACCCGCCCCCGGGGGTGGATGCTCGGGGATCGTCTGGCCGGCTTCGATCCGGGCACGCAATTCAGGGCCGCGACCGGCGGCTACGGCGCGGGCCGCGCGCGCCGCGCTCAGCTCGACGTGGCGGTCGAACGCGAGGTCGAGGAGGTCCTGTTTTTCGATGTCCTCCTTGGCCCAGTTCAGGAACACCCAGGCGAAGATGCCGAGGGCGAGGAACGTGCACTCGCCCATCAGGATCGCCCCCGAGGTGCTCTGGTCGGCGATCGGCGTGATCCCGACGGCTTCGGCGGTCGCCGAGTAGTCGGGGTAGAAGACGACGTCCGACCACATGAAGACATTGGCCAGGATCATTGCCGGCGCCCAGATGCCGACCGTGTAGATGACGTGGGCTCCCTTGCCGAACCACTGCGGTTTGGGCAGCGGGCCGAAGAGCGGCATCCAGAGCAGGATGCCGGTGCCGAGGAAGAGCAGGTGCTCGAGCACGTGCAGCGAGGTGTCGGTGAGAACCGCCTGGTAGAGGAACGGGATGTGCCAGATGTAGAGGTTGAGCGTGAAGAGGGAGATCGCCACCACCGGGTGCGTGAGACGGCGCAGCGGCCGGCCGGCGCGGAAGCTGAGAAGCGGCTGCAGCAGCGGGCCGGTGAAGCCGAGCACGATCAGCAGCGAGGCGACATCGGCCAACATCAGGTGCTGGATCATGTGGACCCAGAGGAGCTTGTCGGCCTGATCGTCGATCGGCCCGGCCACCGATCCACCGACGACGATGATCCCGAGCGCGAAGCAGAGCTGGCGCCAGATCGGCACCGGCCTGCCCTCGTCGGCGAGTGAGTTGGCGCGCTTCAGGTAGGCAGCGGCGATCCCCAGCGGCACCGCGACCTCCATCACCGCCCAGAAGGTGTCGACGACGCCGGCGAGCGGCAAGACACTCATCGGACGCCCTTCCCCGAGGCGGGGTTCAAGTTTGGCTCGGCGATGGAGACGGCCACCAGGACGAGGGACGCCTTAAGGCTTCGGACCGCGATCGCCGTCGGCGCCACGTGGCGCCGATCGTCGCGAATCGGCATGCACAGAAGAATAGGACTCGGGGACTCCGGGCCGCCCGCCGGGGCGCGGCGCCGCGGAAAACCCGTGGGCGGCCGGACGCGCGGTGGTAGCTTCGTCGGTGGGTCAAACAACGCCGATTTCGAGGAGAGTGCGTCATGGCTGAAACGCTGAAAGGTGCCTGCCTCTGCGGCAGCGTCGCGTACGAGGTCAAGGATCCGGAGTCGATGGGGTATTGCCATTGCAGCCGCTGCCAGCGGTGGACCGGCTCGAGCCTCGCCGGGGTGGTCGTCGCCAAGGAGAACTTCCACTTCACCGACGGCGAGGACCTGGTCGAGACCTACGAAAGCGAGTTCGCGCCCCGCAACTTCTGCGGCAACTGCGGCTCCAGCATCTACGACGACCTGGGCGAGAAATACTTCGTCGCGGCGGGCCTGATGCGGGACCTCGACATGACTCCCGCGTTCCACCTCCAGGTCGCCTACAAAGCCCCCTGGGAGCAGATCGGCGACAACGCCGAGCAGTTCGCCGAGAACCCGCCGGCCTGACCTTCCGAGAACCCGCCCGCCCGACCTGTCAGCGGGCGGTCGCGTCCGGGGCGCCCAGGGACCAGAGGGCGCGGTCGGCCCAGGCACCGAGGATGACGCGGTCGGGGTTGACGCCCCGGCCATCGGCCCAGCGGGAGGCGAGGGCCTGGAGGCGCACCGTCAAGGGAAGCTGGGCCAGCAGCGGGTGGAGGTCGGACGGCGGGTCGAGGAAGGCGACCGGGATGCGTTCACACGCGGCGGCGTCGGCGAGGGACGCGGTCAGGCCGGAGGGGTCGCCGCCGGGGTCGAGGGCGATCAGGTGGTCGTCGCCCGAGAGTGGGACGGCGGAGCCGTGGAGCAGGTACTCGGCCTCGAAGCCCTCCGCCAGGACCCGCGCCGCCTCGCGGAGCTTCAGCGCGCCCTCGCGGGCCGTGACCGCCGCCGGGCCGGCGCCGAAGAGGACGGTGAGGCGGGCGGGCGGCGCCTCGACCGGGAGCGGCTCGACGCCCGCGTCCTCGACCAGGGCGGGCAGGGCGGCGAGGTCGCCCGCCGTCCACCCCGCGCCACCGAGCGCGAGGGCGAGGCGGGCGAGGGCGAGGAGCGCGGCGAGATAGCTGGCGGTGTAGGTGTCGGAGCGCTCCGGCGGCGCCGCCTCGATCGCCTCCGGCCAGTCCTTGCCTTCGGCGGTAATCGTGACCAGGCGGGTGCCGGCGGCCAGCGCGTCCTCGCGGACCCGCCGCGCGAAGGCGGTCTCGGTGGTGTGGCTGATGACGACCAGCGCGTCGTCGGGTCCGGGCCGCGGTCCCGGCGCGCTCGCACCGTCGGTGACCGTGGCGGCGGAGTCGTGGTCACCGTCGGCGCCGAAGCCGGCCGCCGCGGAGCGCGGATCGAGCAGCCCCTCCGCGACGAAAGCCGCGGCGGCGGAGGCGCGGGCGTCAAGGCCGGCCGTCGCCAGCATCGCCGCGCCGAGGCAGGCGGCGTGCTCGCTGGTGCCGGTGCCGACGAGCCAGACCCGCTCGGCACCCTCGAGCCGCGCCACCGCCGGGGCCAGGTCGAGGTCGAGGACGTGGTCGAGCACCCGGCCCTGGATCGCGATCGTCTCGGCGAGCGCGCTCACCGCGCCGCCTCCGACCCGGCGGCGGCGCGCAGCCAGGCGAGCACCTCACCCGCATCGCGGTCCGGCGGGAAGACGGGATAGAAGACCTTGACGATCCGACCCCCTTCGGCGACGAAGGTGAGGCGGCGGTAGAGGGTGCGGCCCTCGACCTCGAAGGTGGGCAGGTCGAGCGCCTCGCGCAGGCGCAGGTCCGCATCGCTCAGGAGCGGGAACGGGATGTGCTCGCGGGCGGCGAACTCGGCCTGCTCGGCGGGCGACTGCGCGCTGATCCCGACGACCGTCGCCTCGAGCCGCTTGAAGTCGCCGAGCGCGTCCCGGTAGGCGCAGCTCTGCGGGGTGCAGCCGCGGGCGCCGGGGATGTCGTCCCAGCCGTGCGGGAGCGCCCGGCCGGGCGTACCGGTCATCGGGTAGACGTAGGCGACCAGCCGCCCGGCGGCGAGACCGGCGAGTCGCGGCGCACCCTCCCCGGTCGCCGGGAGCGCCAGATCCGGCACCTCGCTCCCGGCCAGGTCGTCCGCCGCCCCGTCGTCGACCGGGACCGGCAGGCCCGCAGGCAGCTGCGAGTAATCGGAGCTCATCGCGTCATCGTTTCGCGCGCCGCCCATCCGGCGCAACCGACGCCGGGGCAGAAGCCCGACCGCGCTTTCGGCCATCGCGGCGTCCAATCGGCTGGATGATTGATTCAACGCATCGGGCCTTCGCAAGCCGGCGTCCGAAAAGGATGGGCCCCTTGCAAGCCGGCGCCCCCAGGGGAAAGGGATGAGGCCCCTTCAAGCTGTCGCCCGGAAAGGGATGAGGCCTGAGGAAGCTGTCGCCCGTGAGGTAAGGGCCCCAGCCCCCTGAAGCTGTCGCCCGGGAGGGAAAGGGATGCGGCCGTCTCGTCCACGGCCCTGGCAGGCTGTGGCCGTGGCCGAGACGGCCGGGGGTGCGGGGAGCGGGCGGGGGGAGC
>JAFDWO010000125.1 GCA_018268415.1 Actinomycetota bacterium
ACCTTCGCGCCACAGCAAGGAGATCCGAGGCACCCGATCGGTGACGAAGACGCTGAGGACGTCACCCTTCCCGGCCTTCGATCGCCTTCCGGGCCTGATCCGGAGGGTCGCGTCCGTGACGGTGGGCCAACACGGGAGGAAGTGTGGAGTTCCCGACGTCTTCGTCACGAGGTCGGACATCGGTGACGGAGCCGTGGCACACGCGTGAGCCTCGGGCGGGCCTTCCGCCACGCTTCTCATACCCGGCCGTCCCGGCCACGGCCACAGCCTGCCCGGGCCGTGGACGGGACGGCCGCATCCCTTTCCCCTCGGGCGACAGCTTCCCGAGACCCCATCCCTTCCCGGGCCCCGGTTCCACCCCCGGCACTCGTGGGATCGATCAGCCAGGCTCGACGACGCGAGGTGGTTACCCTGGGGCGCATGGCAGGCCACGACGGTGTACCGACCACCCACCGGGAGAACGAGCAGCACGTCACCGAAGAAATGGACGCGCGGGTCGTCCAGCCGCTGCCGCCCTACCTGATCGTCATCTTCGGCGCCACCGGGGATCTGGCGAAGCGGAAGCTTCTACCGGGCATGCTGCGGCTGTTCCAGTCGGAGCTGATGCCGGAATTCCGGGTGCTCGGCACCTCGATCGAGGAGATCGGCAACGAGGAGTTCCGGGAGATCGTCCACGATGCCTGCGAGGAGTTCGGGCGGCACGAGTTCTCCGAGGCCGACTGGGCCGAATTCTCCCGCCGGATCGTCTACGTTCCGGCCGGGGCGGGGCCCGAGCGGCTGAAAGCGGCGGTCGACCACGAGGTGGAGCTGCTCGGCCCGGACGCCCACCTGCTGCATTACCTGAGCGTCCCGCCTGCCGCCGCGGCCGACGTCATCCACATGCTCGCCGACGCGCGGCTCACCGAGAACGCGCGGGTGATCATGGAGAAGCCGTTCGGCACCGACCTGCGGAGCGCCCGGGAGCTGAACGACACCCTCCACGCGGTGCTCCACGAGGAGCAGATCTTCCGCATCGATCACTTCCTCGGCAAGGAGGCGGCGCAGAACATCCTCGCGCTGCGCTTCGCCAACGGGCTGTTCGAGCCGATCTGGAACCGCGATCACATCGACCACATCCAGATCGACGTGCCGGAGACGCTCGGGGTCGGCTCGCGCGCCGGCTTCTACGAGAAGACGGGCGCCTTCCGTGACATGGTCGTCACCCATCTGATGCAGATCCTTGCGTTCGTCGCGATGGAGCCCCCGACCGCGCTGGCCTCGCTGCCGATCACCGAGGAGAAGAACAAGGTCTTCCGCAGTCTCCTGCCGCTCGATCCCGACCAGGTGGTGCGCGGCCAGTACGAGGGTTACACCGACGAACCGGGGGTCAATCCCAACTCCAGCACCGAGACCTTCGTCGCGCTCCGGTGCGAACTCGACAACTGGCGCTGGAGCGGCGTGCCGTTCTACCTGCGCACCGGCAAGCGGATGGGGGAAGGGGCGCGGATCATCTCGATCGCCTTCCGCGAACCGCCGCAGTCGATGTTCCCGGCCCACTCGCGGGTCGGCCGTTACGGCCCCGACCACCTCACCTTCGACCTCGACGAATCCTCGCGCGTCTCCCTCTCCTTCTACGGCAAGCGGCCGGGCATGGGAATGGTCCTCGACAAGGCGAGCATGCAGTTCTCGCTCGAGGAAACCGATTATCGCGACGACACGCTGGAGGCCTACGAGCGGCTGATCCGCGATGCGATGGCGGGCGACCGTACCCTCTTCACCAGCGCCCGTGACATGGAGCGGCTCTGGGAAGTCTCGGCCCCGCTCTTGGAGGACCCGCCCGCGGTGAAACCGTACCCGCCGGGCTCCTGGGGCCCGGCCGAGATCGGCGCCCTGATCGCCCCCCACAGCTGGCGCCTCCCCTTCGCTCGCCGCTGGCGCGAGTACACCCGAGTGCCCGTCGGCGCCCCTGGCGAGCCGGGCTAGGCGAGGGCGGCGCGGACCTCGGCGATCGCCTGGTCGGCGTCGCGGTACTGCACGGCGGTGAAGCCCAGCTCGCGCGCCGCCTCGCAGTTGACCTCGAGGTCGTCGACGAAGAGGCACGCCGAGGCCGGCAGCCCGAGGCGCTCCACGGTGATCTCGTAGATCTGCGGTTCCGGCTTGCGGTAGCCGACGAAGCCGGAGTCGACCACGGTCTCGAAGATCTCGTCGACCGGCAGCATCGTGCGCCAGAGCGGCTCCCACTCCTGCACGTTGTTGGTGAGCATCGCCATCCGCCGGCCGCTCCGCTTGCACTCGCGCATCAGCTCGATCATCGGCTCGTTCGGGTCGAGCGCCTCGAAGAAGACCTCGCGGAAGCGATGCAGCTCGGGCCGGTGGCCGAGCAGCGGTTCGAGCCCATCGCGCAGCGTCTCCAGGAACTGCGCTTCGGTCACGTCGCCGCGCTCCAGCTTGAACAGCGGGCTCTCGCCGTCGCCCGCCTCGGCGGCCGCGGCCATCGCCTTGCCGAAGACCTCGGCGGAGATCCCGTGGGCGTCCTGAAGCGCCAGGAAGGAGTTCATCAGCGGCGTCGTCAGCACCCCGCCGAAGTCGGAGACCACCGCCTCGATCGTCCCGCCCGCCTCAGCCACGGGTCCGCGCGATCTCATAATGGCCGAGCCCCTCGCGTCCCTCGACCGACCAGCGGAAGAAGGCAATCCGCGTCTCCAGCCCGTCGACCACCGCCTCGACCGCGCTGATCAGCGTTCCGCCGCCGCGGATCGGGCGGCCACCGGAGGCGTCGAGCCACAGCTCCAGCGTGGCCCGCCGTTGTATGCCGTCCTCGCCGTATTCGGTCGAGAGCAACGCCTCCTCGAAGGCCACCGGCGCCGCGTCGGGATCGCAGAGCACCGCCAGCAGCGGCTCGTCGCCGTGGCCGCCGCGCGCCGGCGCAGTCCCGCTCAGCGACAGCAGGCCGCCGTCGGTGAAGACGATGCCGATCGAGCGCCGTATGACCCGTTCGGAGTCCTTGCTCATCGCCGGCAGCCTATTGTGGGCGGGCTCCCGATGACGATCAGGCCCGCCGATCCCGACCGTGACGCCGCCGCGTGCGCGGCGATCTACGCGCCGAGCGTCGAGTCGACGCCGATCTCCTTCGAGCTGGAGCCGCCCGACGCCGCCGAGTTCTCCCGCCGCATCAAGGGGTGCTCGGCGACCCATCAGTTCCTCGTCGGCGAGGCGGGCGGGCACGTCGTCGGCTATGCCTACGCCTGTCGCTGGCGCGAGCGTGCCGCCTACGACTGGGCGGTCGAGGTCTCCGTCTACGTCGATTCCGCCCATAAAGGGAGGGGCGTCGGCCGCGCCCTCTACACCGAGTTACTCGACCGGCTGCGCGTCCAAGGCTTCCGCATCGCGGTCGCCGGGATCACGCTGCCGAACCCGGCCAGCATCGCCCTGCACGAGCGCATGGGCTTCCAGTCGATCGGAGTCCTCTCCAGAGTGGGCTGGAAGCTGGGCTCCTGGCACGACGTGGGCTACTGGCAGCTCCTCCTGCAACCGGATGCCGCCGACCCCCCGCGCCACCCACGCAACCGGGGCCGACCACCTGACCCGGGTACCATCTGCGCATGGCAGATCAAGAGCAGCAGCCGGTCCAGGAGCAGCCGAACGCCGCGGCGTCCCCCGCGGACGGCCCGGATAGCCACCCCGAAGTGGTGACCGAGGAAGACGTCTACGAGGCGCTCGAGGAGGTCATCGACCCCGAGCTCGGCCTCGATTTCGTCTCGCTCGGCCTCGTCTACGACGTCGCGATCGAGAACGAGGACGTCTACGTCACCTTCACCCTGACCACGCCCGCCTGCCCGATCGGCCCCCAGGTCTCCGAGCAGATGCGGGAGTTCGTCGGCGACCTCCCCGGCGTCTCGGCGGTCCACCCGAAGATGGTCTTCGACCCCGCCTGGTCGCCGGAAATGATGACCGAGGACGCGAAGTTCGCCCTCGGCTTCTGAGCGCTTGATCGAGCCGATCTCCGACATGCCGGCCGGGACGGTCGGGTTCCGCGTCACCGGCGAACTGACCGACGCCGACTACGGCGACGTGCTGGCGCCGGCGCTCAAGGCGGCGGCGTCGAACGGTGAGGTGCGGCTGCTGTTGGTCGGGGCCGAGGGGTTCGACCTGGGTTCGCTGAAGGCCCGCTTCGAAGCGGCGCGCAAGGACCCGGAGCTCGACCTCGGCCACAGCAAGGACTGGCGGCGCGTCGGTGTCGTCGCCGAGGCGAACTTCTTCGTCCGCCGCCTGTTCCCGAGCCTGACGACGGTGCTCCCGGTCGAGCTGAAGCTCTTCGACCCAGGGGACGAGGGCGAGGCCCGCTCCTGGGTCGCTGCCTAGCTCACCCGCTCGCGGGCGGGAGGCGGTGGTCGAAGCCGGCGTCCTCGGGGACCTCTTCGGCGTCGATGTCGTAGTCGTAGGAGCGGTTCGCTCCCGACCGCGTGCCGGCTCCGCCGCCGAACCCGCCCATCGTGGCGCCGCCGGGGAAACCGGCGACGGCGACCCGCCCGACCGTGAAGCGGCGCAGGACGCGGCGGGCGACGGCGCGGGTGGGGGGCAGCAGAAAGAGGACACCGAAGACGTCGGTGATGAATCCCGGTGCGATCAGGAGCGCTCCGCCGAGGATGACGAGGAAGCCGTCGGCGACCTCCTTCGCCGGCAGGCGGCGTTCGGCGAGGGCCTGGTTGAAGCGGCGCCAGGCGCTGCGGCCCTGGTGCTTGAGGAGCCAGGAGCCGAGGACGGCATCAAGTAGGAGGAGGAGCAGGGTCGGCCCGACGCCGATCAGCCCGCCGACCTGGATGATCACGAAGAGCTCGGCGATCGGGACGACGATGAAGGCGAGAACCAGAAGAAGGCCCATCGACAGAGGGTAGCCGGGCCGCCCCTTCGGCTCGCGCCGTGGTTCTACGCCGCCGCCGCGGACTCGCCCGCGGCGGCGAGCAGCTCGTCGAGCGCGGCGTTGATCCCGTCGCCGAGGATGTCGATGTCGTCCATCGAGTCATAATCGGCAAGGAGGCCGAAGCCGACCTTGCCGTGGTAGCTCATGATCGCGATCGCGAGTGCGTGGTCCTGCGGCAGGAAGGCGACGGGGAAGACTTCTTCGAGCTCTCGTCCGAGCACGTAGAGCGGGATTTGCGGCCCCGGCACGTTCGTCACCAGCAGGTTGAAGAGGCGGGTCGAGAAGTTGAGTCGCGAGGCCTGCGCGAGCAGGGTCGGCGGCGCGAAGTCGTTGAAGCGGGAGATCATTTCCGCGCCCAGCGCCTGTTTGGATTCCTTCAGGCCCGCCATCTCCTCGCTGATCGTGCGGAGGCGGCGGACCGGGTCCTCGATGTAGACGGGCAGGGGGCCGCGCATCAGCGTGATCCGGTTGCCGAGGTTGCCATGCTCGTCCTCGGCGCGGATCGAGACCGGCACCAGCGCCCGTAGCTCCAGCCCCTCGGTGCGCACGCCGCGACCGTGCAGCCAGCTGCGGATGGACCCGGTGACGACCGCCAGCACGACGTCGTTGACGGTCCCGCCGAAGGTGTCCTTGATCCGCTTGAAGGTGTCCAGCTCCGACCGTGCCCAGACGTAGCGCCGGTGCGGCCCGATCCCGGTGTTCAACGGCACGTCAGGGGCCGGGTCGGCGAACTGGCTGACGATCTCGCTCAGCGCCTCGAGCGCCTCGACCGCCTTGCGCGCGGCGCTCTCCGGATGGCGGATCGCCTCGAATGCCTTCTCCGCCGCCCTGATCGGCAGCCCGATCGCGTCGCCGAGCCCGCGCCCGACGAGCTCGGTCGTCGAGGGCGAGCGCTGCGGCACCCAGTCGTCTGCGACCGCCGCCGGCTCCGGCACCGGCTCGAGGTCGAACAGCACCGTCCCGATGTCCACCCCGGAGACGCCGTCGACCATCGCGTGGTGGGTCTTGGTCAGCAGGGCGAAGCGGTCGCGCTCCAGTCCCTGCACCAGCCACAGCTCCCAGAGCGGCTTCGAACGGTCGAGCTGTTGGGAGAAGACGCGCCCGGTCAGCTGCATCAGTTGCGCCTCGCCCCCCGGCTCGGGCAGCGCGGTGTGGCGGATGTGGTAGCTGAGGTTGAAGTTGACGTCGTCGGCCCAGAGCGGGCGGCCGGTCTCCAGCGGCGGCACCACCAGCTTCTGGCGGAAGCGCGGGACCTGATGGAGGCGCCCGCGCACGTGCTCGACCAGGTCGACGTAGCGCGGCGGCGGCCCCTCGAAGATCAGGATCGCGCCCACGTGCATGTGGCTGGAGGTGCTCTCGTTGCTCAGGAACGAGGCGTCGACGGCCGTCAGTCGGTCAAGGTGGCGTCCCTGCGTGCTCATTTCCCGATCAGGCTATCGGTACCCTGGAGTCATGCCAAGCACTGCCACCGCGGGCCCACGGAAGGTCCTGCTCGCCGCTCCGCGCGGCTATTGCGCCGGGGTCGATCGGGCCGTTCAGACGGTCGAGCGCGCTCTGGAGATCCACGGCGCCCCCGTCTACGTCCGCAAGGAGATCGTCCACAACAAACACGTGGTCGAGGAGCTGACCAAGCGCGGCGCGATCTTCGTCGACCAGGAGGACGAGGTGCCGGAGGGCGCGATCGTCGTCTTCTCCGCCCACGGCGTCTCCCCGGCGGTCCACGACAACGCCGCCGCCCGCAGCCTGCGCACGATCGACGCCACCTGTCCGCTGGTGACCAAGGTCCACGTCTCCGCCCGGCGCTTCGCCGCGGAGGGCTACACGATGGTGATGATCGGTCACGCCGGCCACGAGGAGGTCGAAGGGACGATGGGCGAGGCGCCCGGCTCGATCGTCCTGATCGAAACCGCCGCCGAGGTCGACGCACTCGAGGTGGCCGATCCCGACAAGGTCGCCTTCATCACCCAGACGACCCTCTCTGTGGACGAGACGGCCGAGACGATCGCCGCCCTGCGCGCCAAGTTCCCGTCGATCGTCTCGAGCAAGTCCGACGACATCTGTTACGCGACCACCAACCGCCAGATCGCGGTCAAGCAGCTGGCGCGGGAGTGCGACCTGGTCCTGGTGATCGGCTCGACGAACTCCTCGAACTCGAACCGCCTGGTCGAGGTCGCGCGCGAGCACGGCGCCGCCTCCCACCTGATCGACAACCACACCCAGGTCCAGGACCGGTGGCTGGAGGGAGTCGGGACCGTCGGCATCACCTCCGGCGCCAGCGCCCCCGAGGAGCTGGTCGAGCGCCTCGTCGACTTCTTCCGCGAGCGCGGCGCCGAGGACGTCGGCGAGCTGCGGACCGTCCACGAGGACGTCCGCTTCATGCTGCCGAAGGAGATTCGCGGGGCGGCGCCGGCGGCCCAGGGCTGAGGGCCGCCGGGCTGCGCTCAGGGCGTCGCGCCCTCGTCGCTCGCGCCCGCCTCGACCGGGGCGTAGCGGTGGTGCAGCATCAGGTCGTTGCCGTCGGGGTCGGTGAAGAGCGCCATGTGGCAGACGCCGGTGTCGAGGGTCTCGCCGAGGAACTCGACGCCCTTGGCCTCCAGCTCGGCGCGGGTCGCGGCGACGTCGTCGACGTGAAGCGCCGGGTGGGCGTTCTTCTGCGGCGCGAACTCCATGCCGAGCCGGGCCGGCTCCCAGATCCCGAAGCAGGTGTCACCCGCCCAGAACTCGTACTTGCCGTGTGCGTCGGGGCGCAGCCCGAGGGTGTCGACGTAGAAGCTGCGCGAGCGCTCCGCGTCGGTCGAGGGGACTCCGACGAAGTCCAGCTTGGTGATCATCCGCTCCTCCTCCGGAAAGTGGTCGCTGTGTCCAGACCATAGAGTGACGGGTGGTGTCAAGTCAGATCGACAGGCTGTTGTCGCCGCGCCTGCGGGCCGCGGCGCTGATGCCGGCCGCGGTGCTCACCGTCCACCAGCTGCGCTACCTGCTCGCCTACGGCCGCGGGACGGGGCAGGAACTGGAGAAGGAGGGGCATCAGTACCTGGGCGCGCTGGCGGTGCCGATCGCGATGTCGGTGGCGATCGTCGTCGGCCTCTTCGTCGCCCGCCTGGCGAGCGCCTGGCGTGAGGGCGAGAATGGGGCAGGTGGGCCGGCGTTCGGCGCCCGCGGCGCCGGGTCGCGAGCCTCCGCGTGGCGCGGCTTCCTGCGCCTGGCGCTCACCACCGGTGGCGCGCTGCTGACCATCTACTCGTGCCAGGAGCTGCTCGAGGGGATGCTTTCGAGCGGCCACCCGGGGGGCTTCCTCGGCGTCTTCGGCAACGGTGGCTGGTGGGCCGTCCCGCTCTCGTTCGCCTGTGGCTTCGTGATCGCCGCGGCCCTGCGCGGAGCGCGTGCCGCGATCCGCTGGGCCGCCGCGCGCCACCGCCGTTCTCAGGCCCTGCACGGGCGTCCGGCGCCCGCCCCGCGACCCCGTCGCCTCGCCTTGCCACGGCCGGTGCCGTTGGCGGGTGCCGCGGCAGGCCGCGCCCCACCGCTCGCTCCCGCGACGCCCTAGCGCCCGAGCACGCTGCGTGCCTTTTCCACCCCATGGGGTGGAAAAGGCACGCAGCGTGGTTCGCGGCGCGCCGAACCACAAAGCAAGGAGAAACGATGAGGAGCGCCAGACGGGCGCTGCTGGTCGCCGCACTCGCCCTCGTGTCGGTGCCGGCGCTGGTACCCGCCCAAGCCCTCGCCCACGGGGGCAACCCGAATTTCAGGTCGGAAATCAACTCGATCCAGCCGCCGCTGCCCAGCGGGGTCTCGGTCGAAGTCCTCGACTACGACAGCTACCTGCAGCTGAAGGACATGCAGGGCCACGAAGTCGTCCTCGACGGCTATGAGGGCGAGCCCTACGCGCGGATCGAGAAGGACGGAACCGTCCAGGTCAACGAGAAGTCGCCCGCGACCTACCTGAACGACAGCCGCTTCGAGACCGACGCGGCGGTGCCGAAGAGCGCCGACCCGAAGGCGCCGCCGGAATGGAAGACCGTCGACGACTCGGGGACGTTCATCTGGCACGACCACCGCATGCACTGGATGGTCGCGGGCCAGTTGCCCCCGCAGGTCAAGGACAAGGGCAAGAAAACGAAGATCTTCACGTACGAGGTCCCGATGACGGTGGACGGGACGAAGACGACCCTGCACGGGACGCTCTGGTGGGTCGGCAGCGCCAGTACCTCGAAGCTGCCGTTTGTGATCGCCGCGATCGTGATCGTCCTCGGTGGCGGCGCGCTGGTGCTGTGGCTGCGGCGGCGGCGGGACGGTGGCGACGACGGCGATGCCGAGGGCGGGTCGGGCGAGTCGCCATCGAACGAGCCCGTGGGGGAGGCCTGGTAGGTGAAGGGACGGTCCCTGGTCGGCTTGCTCGCGACGCTCGTCGCGCTGGCGCTGCTGGCGCCCGCGACGGGGTCGGCGCACGCGCGCCTGGAAGGGACCGTCCCGCCGCAGGGCGCGGTGGTGAAGCACGAGCCGAGCGCGGTCATCTTCGAATTCGACGAGCCGGTGGAGGGCAACTTCGGTGCCGTGCGGGTCTACGACGCGGCGGGGGAACGGGTCGACGAGGGGGACGCCTTTCATCCCAACGGCGATGGCCCGAAGCTGGGCGTCCACCTGAAGCCGGGCCTGCCCGACGGCAGCTACACCGCCACCTACCGGGTCGTCTCCGCCGACGGCCACATCGTCTCCAGCGGTTACGTCTTCTCGATCGGCAAGGAAGGCAGGGCGCCGAGCGAGACCGTCGGCGAACTCATCGGCGGCGCCGGCGTCGGCAAGGTGACCGAGGTCGCCTACGGGCTGGCGCGCGGGCTCGAGTACGCGGCGATCGCCCTCGCGGTCGGCGGCGTCGCCTTCCTGCTGCTCTGTTGGCTGCCCGCGGTGGGCGCCGCGGCGAAGGTGGGGGAGGAGTCACGCCGCGCCGCCGCCCGCGCTTTCAGGCGACGCCTGCGCATCGTTCTCTGGATCGCCACCGGAATCGGCCTGGTGGCCACGGCCGCCCAGATCGTCCTCGAGGGCGCCGAGGCCGCCGGCATCTCCGGCTTCTCGGCGATCGCGAAGACGATCATCGAAGAGACCCTGGGAACCCGCTTCGGGACGGTTTGGGGATTTGCGTTTCTCGCCTGGGTGGCAGTTGCAGCCCTGACCCCGCTCGCGACGGGTGGATCAGGGGACCCCCGAACGAACCTCCCTGCTGTTCGTGAGAGAGGGGGTCCCATGATCCACCCCCTCGCCACGCTGCTGATGATCGTGCCCCTGGCCTATCTCGTCCTGTGCCCGGCGCTGAGCGGACACGGCTCGAGCCAGTCGCCGGTCGCGCTCAACTTCACGATGAACGCGATCCACGTTGCGGCGATGGCAGTTTGGCTCGGAGGACTGGGGACGATGCTCCTGGTGCTGCCCGCGGCGACTCGCTCCGCGGCGAACTCTGCAGACCGCGGCCGTCTCCTTGCCGGACCACTCGCGCGGTTTTCGAATGTCGCCCTCGCGAGCGTCGCCCTGATCATGGCCACCGGCCTGGTCCAGGCCTACGTCTACGTTCGTCAGGTCGGCGACCTCCTTTCGACGGGGTACGGACGCGCCGTCCTCGTCAAGTTCCTGTTGCTGCTCTTCGTGATCGGCGTAGCGGCCTACAACCGTCGCAAGTCGGTTCCCCAGCTGGAGGCGCTCGCCGAGCGTGGCGAGACCCCCGGCCGGGCCGGCGTCCTGCTCCGCCGCGCCCTGCGGGCCGAGGTGGCGCTCCTGGCGGTCGTGATCGGCGTCACTGCCGCCCTGGCCGGCTACGCGCCGCCCGTCTCCGCCCAGGCCGGGCCGTTCGCGCTCACCACCGAAGTCGGCCCGACGACGCTGGAGATGGACGTCGACCCCGCTCGCGTCGGCGCCAACGTCATGCACGTCTACTTCTTCGACTCGAAGACCGGCGCGCCGTTCAGGCAGGGCAAGGAACTGACCATCACCGCGACCCTGCCCGACAAGGAAATCGGGCCGCTCCCGCTGAGCGTCCAGAGCGGTGGGCCGGGTCACTACATCGTCCCCGCGGCCCTCCTCAACGCTCCCGGCGACTGGGAGATCGCCATCACCCTGCGGGTCTCCGAATTCGAACAGCTCGAAGAACGGGTCGAGGTGCCGGTCGGGTGACCGTCCTCTTTTATCTCGTCCCGGCGCTGGCGCTGCTCGTCGCGCTGCTTCTCGGCCATTACCCCGGTGAGCGACTGCGGCTGCACCTCGCCGCCGTCCGCCGGCGGGCGGTGCGCGGCATCGCCGCGGTGCCACCTCCGGGCCAGCTGCTCTTCGTCCGTCGGCGACTGCCGCGCGGCGGCGCCCTGCTCGGCGCCGCCCTCGCCGGCCGCGCGCCGCCGTCGGCTCCGCGCGCCGCCCTCGCGGCGGCGCCGGCCGACGTCAACTGCGAAGAAAGGATTCAGATGAAGGTCAGGACCCTCGTCCCGGCGGCGCTGCTCGCGCTGGCCCTGCTCGTCCCCGCGGCGGCGCAGGCCCACGTGACGCTGCAGCCGAGCGAAGCGCCTGAAGGCGCGTACACGGTGCTCGACGTACGGGTGCCGAACGAGAGCGACAGCGAAAACACGACCAAGGTGGCGGTCCAGTTCCCGGAAGGGTTCGGCGACGTCTCCTACCAGGCGGTGCCCGGTTGGAGCGTGAAGGTCGTCCACGCGAAGCTCAAGAAGCCGATCCAGACCGATGACGGCACCGTCACCGAAGGTGTCAGCGAGGTCATCTTCAGCGGCGGCAAGCTGCCGCCGGGGGAGTTCCAGGACTTCCCGCTGTCCGTGCAGATCCCCGGCAAGGCAGGCGAAGAGCTGACCTTCAAGGCGGTGCAGACGTACGAAAAGGAAGTCGTCCACTGGATCGGGGCGCCGGAAACCGAACACCCGGCACCACAGGTCCTGGTCACGCCGCCGAAGGAGCCGGGGACGACGACCACTTCCGTCGCCCGCCCGAGCGGCGAAGCGTCGGGCGGCGAATCCGGTGGCAGCGCGAGCGAGTCGAGCTCGGGTGGCTCCGACGACAACGGCCTCGCGATCGCGGCGCTGGTCGTGGCCGTGATCGCGCTGCTGGTCGCTGCCGCCGCGGTGCTCGGCAGTCGACGGAAGGCGACGGCGTGAGGCTCGCCTCCGCGGCCACTGTGGTGGCTTACCGTCGGATACCGACGGTAAGCCACCACGCCCTACGGCAGCCCAGGGTCGAAGCTCACCGACCAGACCCTCATCCCCGCCTCGGGGATGAGGGTTACGGCGTGCGCTCCGTGGCGCTCGTGGGCGGCGAGCTCGTAGATCCCCGGGCCGGGGATCTCGAGCTTGCCCCGGGGCTCACCGTCGACGGCGACGGCGAGCGATCCGACCCCCTCCACCGTTGCCCAGACGCCGCCCGCTTCGTACTCGACGACCAGCTCGTCGGCCTCGTCGCCCCCGACCCAGGGTCGCTCCCAGTCACCGCCGGGGAAGAGCTCGGTGCTCGGCGCAATCACCCGCGCGTTCGGCGCGTCGACAGGGCGCAGCGGCGCCATCGTCTCCGGCAGCGGGCGCAGCGCATCGGCCTCTCGCAGCTCCTCCTGGATCGCCATCTCGGTCCCCAGGTATTCGCCCTCGCCGAAGTGGACCCAGGTGAGCGCACCGCCGAGCGACCAGAGGAAGAGGCTCGGCCATCCTTCGCAGCCGTAGAGGTGCCAGAGCTCGCGCTCCGCGTCGATCGCGACCGGGAACTCGACGCCCAGCCGCGCCAGTCCGGCCGCGACCGTCGCGCGATCGGCCCCGAAGCCGAAGCGCGGCGACTGCACGCCGATCACCGAGAGCCCGGCCTCGCGGTAGCGCCGCGCCCACTCGCCGAGGTAGGGGAGGGTGCGGATGCTGTTCAGCTGGGCGAAGTCGATGAAGTGCACGATCGCCGGGCCGCCCGCGGTGAGCGCCGGCATCGAGTCCGGTTCGACGCCGACCCACTCGAGTCCGGCGGGCAGGTCGGGGGCGGCGATGTTGTCGCGTCCGGGGCGCATGAGCGCGGGACGTTATCCTGGCGCGCCGCGCCGCGGATCGGCGCCGCCCCTTCTCGTCCCCGCGTGCCCCACCGTGTGCCTGACGGAGGCCTCGCTCGATGATCCCCGCCCTGCCCTACGCCCACGCCCTCGTCGCCAAGCAGGACCTGCCGCTTCCCGCCTGGCTCTTCGCCTGGGCGGCGTCGATAGTCCTCGTCGTCTCCTTCTTCGCCCTCTCCGCCGCCTGGCGCAAGCCGCGGTTCGAGGAGGAGCGCTGGCGCCCGTCGGCGGCCTGGCTGACCGCGGTCCTGCGCTCCTGGCCGATCCAGGTCCTCTGCGGCGGCCTCGCCGTCTTCCTGCTCGGGGTCGGCATCTACTCCGGGATCCACGGCACCGAAGCGCCCGACCGCAATTTCGCGATCACGTTCTTCTTCGTCACCGTCTGGATCGGATTCCCGTTCGCCTCGGCGCTGCTGGGCAACGTCTTCCCTCCTTTCAACCCCTGGCGGGCGATCGCGAGGGTCGTTGGCGGCGCCTACGGTCTCCTCGCCAGGCGCCCGATGCGCCACCTCGCCTACCCGGAGCGGCTCGGTCGCTGGCCCGCGGCGGCCGGCCTGCTCGGCTTCGTCTGGCTGGAGGTCGTCTACGGTTCAAGCGGCGGCGTCGCGGTCGGTCTCGAACCGCACGCGGCGGGCGTCGCCGCCTGCGTCTACACCGGCTACACGCTGGCGATGATGGCCCTCTTCGGCTCGGAGACCTGGTGCGCGCGCGGCGAGATCTTCTCCGTCTACTTCGGGATGTTCTCCCAGCTCGCGCCATTCGGCATGAAGGAGGGGCGGATCGGTCGCCGCCGGCCCCTCGCCGCCGCGACCAGGTGGGCGACCAGCGTCCCCGGCTCGACCGCCGTGGTGATCGCCTCGATCGCCACGACCAGCTTCGACGGCGCCGAGGATGGTGCCTACAAAGCGGCCCTCGAACACGTCGAGAGGTGGCTCACCGACGCCGGGATCGGCCCGCTGGCAACGATCCGCATCGCCGACACGATCTTCATGGCGGCGACCGTCGCGGGTGTCGCGCTGGTCTACCTGCTCGGGGTGAAGGGCATGCGGTCGGTCCCCGGCGCGCCGCCGTTCAGGCAGTTGGTCCGCGGCTTCGCCCACTCGCTGATCCCGATCGCCCTCGCCTACCTCATCGCCCACTACTTCAGCCTCTTCGTCTACCAGGAGCAGGCCCAGTTCACCTACCTCCTCTCGGACCCCCTGGGCACCTCGACCACGAACCTCTTCGGCACCGCCGAATACGGCATCGATTTCAACGCCCTCTCCCCGAACGCCATCTGGTACGTCCAGGTCGCCGCGCTCCTCGCCGGCCACGTCCTCGGCCTCACCCTGGCCCACGACAAAGCCCTCGTCTACTGGCGCGACTATCGCCGCGCCTCCCGCTCCCAGTACTGGATGCTCGCGGTGATGGTGGCCTTCACCTGCTTCGGCCTCTACCTGCTCTCGGTGGGAGCGAGCTGATGTCGGCGGCCATCGCCATCCCGTCCGCTCACCTCGGCCACTGGCTCTGGGTCTTCTACGTGATCCCGGTCCTGATCGTGGTCGGCGGGATCATCCGCTCGACCCGGGCGGAGAAGAAGCGCGAACGGGAGGACAAACGGACTAGAGGATCTCGCTGAGGCGGCGCTCGAGGGCAGCGGAGATCTCGTCGCGAACGGGGCCCTCGGCGAGCCGTTCCACCAGGGCCTCGAGGAAGCCTTCGATCACGAGGCTCTTGGCCGCCGCCTCGCCGAGTCCGCGCGAGGTGAGGTAGAAGAGCTGGTCCTTGTCGACCTGGGCGATCGCCGCGGCGTGGGTGCAACGGACGTCGTCGGCGAGGATCTCGAGGCCGGGGATCGCGTCGGCGTGGGCCTCGGTCGAGAGGAGGAGGTTGCGGCTCTCCTGGAAGGCGTCGGTCTGCTGGGCGCCGGGATCGACCTTGATCATGCCGCGCCAGACCGCCGTCGAGCCCGCCGCGAGGACACCGCGGAAGGCGAGGTCGGAGTTGGTGTTCGGCGCCGCGTGCTCCTGCGTCGTGTCGTAGTCGAGGTGCTGGCCGGGGCCGCCGGCGTACCCGCCGGTCACCCGCGCCTCGGAGCCCTGGCCGGCGAGCTTGGTCTCCATCCGCACCTTCCCGCGCCCCGAGCCGAAGCCGAGCGCCGACCAGTCGAGCCTGCCGTCGCGCTCCACCTGGGCGCGCTGGGTGGCGAAGATCCACGACTTCTCGGAGAGGTCCTGGGTGTTGACGTAGCGCAGCGTCGCCGCCTGGCCGACGGAGAGCTCGACCACCGAGTTCAGCAGCGCGTCCACCTCGTCGTCGGGCGAGGACCAGTGCTCCCAGACCTCCGCCTCGGCGCCCTCCTCGAGGACGATGAGCGTGCGCCAGCTGACCGCGCTGCCGCTCGCCTCGAGGGGGACCTCGATCCGTATCGGCTCGCTCAGCTTCACGCCGCGCGGCACGTGCACCAGCACGCCGTCGCGCCAGTCGGCCTCGTTGCGGGCGACGAACGGATCCTCGATCGACACCAGCGACCCGAGCGCCCCGGCGAGCAGCTCGCCGTGCGTCTCGACCGCCTCGGCCAGCGAGACGACCGTCGCGCCCTCGCCGCCGCTCAGCTCCACTGCCGTGCTCGCGCCGGCGTAGGAATCGAGGTCGAGGTTCGCCAGGTCGGTGAATTCCCATCCCTTGGACTTGTGGTCGGGGAGGGGGAGGGACTCGGTCAGCGCGGCACCCTGGCGCCGCCGCTCCTCGAGCCAGGCCGGCTCCGTCGCGAGCTCAGCCAATGGAACCCTCCATCTGCAGCTCGATCAGTCGGTTCAGCTCGACCGCGTACTCCATCGGCAGTTCCTTGGTGACCGGCTCGATGAAGCCGTTGACGATCATCTTCGAGGCCTCCGCCTCGTCGAGCCCGCGGCTCTGCAGGTAGAAGAGCTGCTCGTCGCCGATCTTCGACACCGTGGCCTCGTGGCCGACGTCGGCGTCGTTCTCGTCGATGCGGATCGTCGGATAGGTGTCCGAGCGCGAGTCCTCGTCGAGGAGGAGCGCGTCACAGACCACCTTGGAACGCGATTCGCTCGCGCCGTCGGCGACTTCCATCAGGCCGCGATAGGTCGCCCGCCCGCCGTCCTTGGAGATCGACTTGGAGAAGATCGACGAGGACGTCTTCGGCGCGCCGTGGATGATCTTGCCGCCCGCGTCCTGGTGCTGGCCGTGGCCGGCGAAGGCGATCGAGAGGATCTCTCCGTGGGCTTCCTGGCCGAGCAGGTAGATCGACGGGTACTTCATCGTCAGTTTCGAGCCGAGGTTGCAGTCGACCCACTCCATCGTCGCCTTTTCGTGCGCGACCGCGCGCTTGGTGACGAGGTTGTAGACGTTCTGCGACCAGTTCTGGACCGTCGTATAACGGACCCGTGAGCTCGGGTGGCAGACGATCTCGACCACCGCCGAGTGCAGCGAGTCGCTCGAGTACACCGGCGCCGTGCAGCCCTCGATGTAGTGGACGTCGGCGCCCTCCTCGGCGATGATCAGCGTCCGCTCGAACTGGCCCATGTTCTCGGTGTTGATCCGGAAGTAGGCCTGCAGCGGCATCTCGACCTTCACGCCGGCGGGGACGTAGACGAACGAGCCGCCCGACCAGACGGCCGAGTTCAGCGCCGCCAGTTTGTTGTCGTTGGGCGGGATCACCGTCGCCCAGTACTGGCGCACGAGGTCCTCGTGTTCACGCAGGGCGCTGTCCATGTCGGTGAAGATCACGCCCTGTTCCTCGAGCTTCTGGTTCACCTGGTGGTAGACGACCTCGGACTCGTACTGGGCGCCGACGCCGGCGAGGAATTTGCGCTCCGCCTCCGGGATCCCGAGCCGGTCGAAGGTGTATTTGATGTCCTCCGGGACCTCGCTCCAGTCGCGCGAGTTCTTCTCCGAGGCGCGGACGAAATAATGGATGTCGTCGAAGTCGATCTGCTCGAGGTCGCCGCCCCAGGTCGGGGTCGGGCGCTGTTCGAAGTGTTCGAGCGCCTTGAGGCGGAAGTCACGCATCCATTGCGGCTCGTCCTTGAACTCGGAGATGGTTTCGACCACCTCGCGCGTCAAGCCCTTCGGCGCTTTGTAGGCATAACCGGTCTCCGGATCGTTGAAGCCGAACTTCTCCTTGTAGTCGGAGTTGATCCCGGCGAGCGACTCTTTCTCGGCGATTACCTCGGGCGAAGTAGCCATGTTCTTATGCGACCTCCAGGGTGACGGTGTCGTCCGCGACGGCGGTCGCGAACGTCTTCACCGGCTTGAATGCGGGGAGCGTCCTCGGCCTGCCGGTGGTCAGGTCGAAGAGGGAGCCGTGCCGGGGGCACTCGACGGTGCAGGCGGCGGGGTCGAACTCGCCCTCGGCGAGCGGCCCATCGTCATGCGAGCAACGGTCCTCGATCGCGTAGATCGTGCCGTCGCAGTTGAAGACACCGATCTTCATCCCATCGTGCTCGACGATGCGCCTCGTGCCGGGCGGCAGCTCGGCGGCGGGGCAGACTGAAATCGTGGTTGCTGCGGTGTCGGTCAAGAGGGTGATCGCTTCCCGGGGCGGCTCAAGGCCCCATTTGAGACTGGTGAGACGTAAACCTACTGCCGTGGTCGGGATTTTAGCGGTCGGGCCTCGACGGCCCTGCCGCGGCACCCGCGGGCGACCCGTTTCCGGGTCTCGCAGCCGGCTGATCTCCCGTTCGTACGAGTTGTTCACGAGACAGCGATGACTTTCGGTCGCGGGCGTGGTCTTATCGGTGGTAACCCCTTCCAAGGAGGACAGAGATGAGCAAAGTGACGAGTTATGAGCCCGGGACGCCCTGCTGGGTCGATATCGCGAGCGCCGACCTCGAGGCGTCGGCGAAGTTCTACGGCGATCTGCTCGGCTGGGAGGTGCCGGAGTTGCCGAACTCGGCCGAAATGGGTGGCTACCGCCGCGCCCAGCTGGACGGCGACGACGTCGCCGGGGCGATGCCGCTGATGCAGGAGGGCCAACCGCAGGTGTGGAGCACCTACGTCTCGGTCGAGGACGCCGACGCCACGATCGCCAAGGTCAAAGAGGCGGGCGGCACGGTGATGTTCGAGCCGATGGACGTGATGGGGCTCGGGAAGATGGCCGTCTTCAGCGATCCGGGCGGCGCGGTGATCGGCCTCTGGGAGCCGGGGACGTTCGCCGGCGCGAGCCGCGTCAACGAGCCCGGCGCGATCTGCTGGAACGAGCTCGGCACCCGCGACCCGGAGGGGGCGAAGGCCTTCTACAGCTCCGTCTTCGGCTGGACGGCGAAAGAGAACAAGATCCAGCGCAACGAGGGCGACCCCGGTCCGGAGACCTACGTCGAGTTCCAGCGTGCCGGCGACGGCCGCTCGATCGCCGGGATGATGGACATCGGCGGCGCCCTTCCCGACGAGGTCCCCGCCCACTGGCTCGTCTACTTCGGCGTCGAGGACACCGACGCCGCGGTGGAGACGGCGAAAGCCGCCGGGGGAGACCTCAAATTCGGCCCGGTCACCATCGACGCGGGCCGCTTCGCGGTGGTCAGCGAGCCGAATGCCCCGATGGCGGTGTTCGCGATGATCGCCCTGCCGCAGAACTGACGCCCGGGTCGGCGATCGCTCCCGCGCGCGGATCACGCGTGCGGGAGCGATCGCCCGGCGGGTTGTGATGATCCCGTGAGCGATGGTTTGCGCCGCGCCGGAACGGGCATAGCGTGATCAACCCGTGCTCCGCAGAGTCGCCGTTCTCGTCCCCTTGGCGCTCGGCCTGCTCGTCCCGGCCGTTGCGCACGCTGAAGCCTCCTGGCTTCACGACAGTGCCGTGGCGGAGCAGTCGACCGGCTACCTCCCTTGCGCGGGGACCGAAGGCGGCGTGCTGGACGAGGTGCTGCCCTCGGTCGACTATGCCGAGGTCTTCCTGGACCCGGCGGCGCCGGTCCTCGGCGGCGTCGAGTACGTGCGCGTGCAGTGGTACGCGACCGGCGGCGATTACTGCCGCCGCGAGGGTGGGACCGGGGCTGCCATCGAAATCATCCCGCCGCCGGGAACCGAGCTGGCGCTCAGCTCCGAAAATCCGGCCCTCTGCGGCTTCGACACGCTCCAGCCTGCCTCGCCGTGCCCGGCGATCACCGTTCCGGGCGACTACGGTGGGACGCTGCTGGCCGACGGACGCTCGGGGCAGCCGGCGTTCTGGCCGGTTAGTGACGGCCTGAACAAGACGCGCCTGCAGGTGCCGATCCGCTTCACCCGCACGGTGCAGAGCTTCGCCACCAGCCCCGAGAGATGGTGCAATGCCGGCCCGTGCCCGGCCGACCAGACCGGTGGGCGGGTGCAGTTCACGGTCCGCTTCATGCCGGGAACCGGGGGCAACGTCTCGGCGCCGCTCACGACCTCGGTCGGCGTCTCCGGCGGCCCGGCGCCAGTGCCCTCCCCGGGTCCGGTTCCCCCCGCGGGGAAGCCGAAGCCCCCTGGGAAAGGCGGCGCGAAGGTTCGGCTGATCGCGGGCAAGGTGCCGGAGAAGCTCTCGCTTGCGACCCTGCGCCGCGGCTGGCCGGTGAAGGTGAAGGTGGTCGCCGGTGCCACCGCGACGGCGCGGCTCCTGGTCGGCAAGGTCGCCGTCGCGGTGGCGACGAAGCGTGCCGCCAAGGCCGGCACGGTGCAACTGCGCCTCAAGGCAAGCCCGCGGGCCCTGCGCAAGCTCGGCAGGCGCGCGGTGGCGGCGAAGCTCGTCGTCAGCGTCGCCGGGAAGGGCACCAAGCCCCGGCGGCAGGCGGTGGGGCTGAGCCTCGGGCCTTGACCGGGTCGGCGGCCTAGAACGCCGCGGCTTCGGCCGGGTTCCCGGCCTCGCCCTCGTCCTCCCATTCGGCGGGCTTGCCGAGGGCGGCGGACTTGACGATCTTCAGGCCGAGCATGGCGCACTTCATCCGCGTCGCCGAGATGTCGATGCCGAGCAGCTCGAGCACGTACTCCTTCGGCAGGCGCAGCAGTTCGTCGCGGGTCATCCCGACCAACTCGTCGGTGAGCAGCGAGGTGGCCGCGGTCGAGATCGCGCAGCCTTTGCCCTCGAAGGCGACCTCGGCGACGCGATCGTCTTCGCCGAGCTTGATCGTCACGTGCTGCTCGTCGCCGCAGAACGGGTTGGTGTCCTCGTACTCGAGGTCGGCTGCCTCGACGACCCCGAAGTTGTGGGGCCGCTTGTAGTGCTCGAGGATCTGGTCGCGGTAGAGCTCGTCCATGGTTTGAGGCTAGCGAAGGGTCAAAGCCCGAACACGCGGCGCGCGTCTTCGAGGCCATCGACGAGGCGGTCGATCTCCTCGGTGGTCGTGTAGACGCCGAAGCTGGCGCGGGCGGTGGCGGCGACCCCGAGGCGCTCCATCAACACCTGGGCGCAATGGTGGCCGGCGCGGACCGCGACACCGTGGCGGTCGAGGATCTCGGAGACGTCGTGGGCGTGGATGCCGTCGATCTCGAAGGAGACCGGGCCGAGGCGCTCCGGACCGGGGGGCGGGCCGAAGATCTTCAGCCCCGGGACCTCGGGGAGGCGCGCGAGGGTGTGGTCGGCGATCGCGCGCTCGTGATCGCGGACCGCCTCCATGCCCAGCTCGGCGTCGAGCCACGCGATCGCCGCGCCCATCCCGATCGCCTGGGCGATCGCCGGGGTGCCCGCCTCGAAACGCGCCGGGACGTCGGCGTAGGTGGTGCCCTCGCGCGTCACCTTGCGGATCATCGAGCCGCCGCCGAGGAACGGCGGCATCGCCCGCAGCAGGTCGAGCCTGCCCCAGAGCGCGCCGATGCCGGTCGGCGCGTAGAGCTTGTGGCCGGTGATCGTGTAGAAGTCGACGCCGAGCGCGGCCACGTCGAGCGGCTGCTTCGGTGCGCCCTGGGCACCGTCGGCGACGACGAGCGCACCGGCGTCGTGCGCCATCGCGCTGATCTCGGCGAGCGGATTCTCGGTGCCGAGGACGTTGGAGACGTGGGTGATCGCGAGGACCTTCGGGCCGCGTTCGAGCAGCGCGCGCAGCGCATCGAGGTCGAGCAGCCCGTCGTCGTCGATCGGCGCCCAGTCGACCGCCGCGCCGACCCGCTCCGCCAACTGCTGCCAGGGCACCACGTTGGAGTGGTGCTCCATCTCGGTGAGCAGGATGCGGTCGCCCGCGCCGACGTTGGCGTCGCCCCAGGCCCGGGCGACGAGGTTCAGCGCCTCGGTCGCGTTGCGGACGAAGATGACCTCGCGGGGGTCGGTGGCGCCGATGTGACGGGCGACGATCCCGCGCGCCCCCTCGTAGGCCTCGGTGGCCTCGCCGGAAAGGGTGTGGGAGCCGCGGTGGACGTTGGAGTGGTGGCGCCGCTCGTAGTCGTCGACCGCCTCGATCGAGGCGAGGACGCGCTGCGACGACGCGCCCGAGTCGAGGTAGGCGACCGGGGTCCCGTTGATCTCGCGCTCGAGCAGCGGGAACTGCTCGCGCACCCGCTCGATCGGGAAGGCCCCGGCCGTGACCGTCATGCCGCCGCTCCGACCTCCTCGCGGATCCAGCCGTAGCCTTTCTCCTCCAGGATGCCGACCAGCTCCGGGCCGCCGTCCTTGACGATCCGGCCCTCGAACATGATCGAGACCTGGTCCGGCTTCACCATGCTGAGGATCCGCTGGTAGTGGGTGATGATGAGGACGCCCATGTCGGGCCCGGCAAACTTGTTGACGCCCTCGGCGACCGTGCGCAGCGCGTCGATGTCGAGGCCCGAGTCGGTCTCGTCGAGCACCGCGATCTCCGGCCGCAGCAGCGCCAGCTGCAGCAGCTCCATCCGCTTCTTCTCGCCGCCCGAGAAGCCGTCGTTGAGGTACCGGCTGGAGAAGTCTTTGGGGATGTTCGCCAGCTCCATCGCCTCCTGGGCGGTGCGGGCGAAGTCTTTGATCTTGATCTGGTCTTCGCCGCGAGCCTCGCGATGCGCGTTGATGATCATCCGCAGGTACTTGGAGACGGAGACGCCGGGGATCGCGACCGGGTACTGGAAGGCCATGAAGAGGCCCGCCTGCGAGCGGTCCTCGGGGGCGGCCTCGGTGATGTCCTCGCCCTTGAAGGTGATCGTCCCCTCGGTGACCTCATAGGCGGGGTGGCCCATGATCACGTTGGCGAGGGTCGACTTGCCGGACCCGTTCGGACCCATCAGGGCGTGGACGCGGCCCTTCTCGACGTCGAGGTCGAGGCCTTTGAGGATCTGCTTCTCCTCGATCTTGACGTGCAGGTTGCGTATCTCCAGCTCAGCCATTTTGCTCCGTTTCTGGGGTCTTTCGGGAAAGTTCGGTGACGCTCGTCGTCGCCTAGAGGGCGTGGACCACCGGCGCCTTGGCGCGCGCTTCGGAGGCCGGTTGCGGGTACGGGGCCGAGAAGCCGACGAGCTCCTCCAGCGTCGTGCCCGCCAGGGCCTTGGTGACGCCGTTCTGCACCCGCGTCCACAGCAGCTTGGTCGCGCAACCGCCGGCGCCGTCGTCCTCGTGCGAGCAAAGCACGCGGCCCTCCGGCGTTTCGTGGAAGCACTCCATTGGCGCGATCTGCCCTTCGAGGGCTTCGACGACCGCGTCCATCGTGATCTCGGAGGCGGGCTTCGCGAGGCGGTACCCGCCGTGGGCGCCGCGGGTCGAGGTGACCAGGCCGGCCTTGCGTAGCTTCGCGACCAGGTGCTCGAGGTAGGAGAGCGGCAGGCGCTCCGCCTCGGCAACGGAGTTCAGCGAGATCGGTGTCGAGCCGGGCTGGCGACCGAGCTCGATCATCAGGCGCACCCCGTACTCGGCTTTGGTCGAGAACAGCATCAAGCCAAATCCTATCGGAGCACTAGGTTTTGCGGCTACGGCTCGATCAGGCCGCGGCGGATCGCGTAACGGACCAGCTCGACCCGGTCACGCATGCCGAGCTTGCGCATCGCGTTGGCGCGGTGGTTCTCGACCGTCTTCTCGGAGAGGTGGAGGAGCTCGGCGATCTGTTTCGTCGTGTTCGCCTCGGCGACCAGCTTCACGACTTCCTCCTCGCGCGGCGTCAGCTCCTCCTCGCCGGAGGAGCCGCGTTCGAGCACGTCCTTGATCAGCGTCCGTTGGGCTGCCGGGGTGAGGAACGGCTCGCCGCGCTCGACCGCGCGGATCGCCGCCAGCAGGTCGGTGTCGGCCTGGGCCTTCAGCACGTAGCCGGAGGCGCCCGCCTTCAGCGCCTCGAAGAGATAGCGCTCGTCGTCGTGCATCGAGAGGATCAGCACCGACACCTCGGGCGCCTGGCGCTTGATCTCCCGCGTCGCCTGCAGTCCGGTCAGGTTCGGCATTTTCACGTCGAGGATCGCCAGGTCGGGCCGCTCGCGGATCGCCAGGTCGCGTGCCTCGGCCCCGTCGGCCGCCTCGGCCACCACCTCGATGTCCGGCTGGCGCTCCAGCAGCAGCCGCAGCCCGGACCGCACGATCCCGTGGTCGTCGGCGATCAGCACCTTCATAAGGACATTCTTGTTGATGGGCCGAAAACTCAACCTCTAGTTGAGTTTTCGGCCCATCAACATCACGGGATCGTGAGGCGGACGGTGGTGCCGGCGTCGGGGCGGGACTCGATCGTCAGCTCGCCCTCGACCAGGAGGGCGCGCTCGCGCATGCCGCCGATGCCGAGGCCGCGCTCGGAGTCGGCGAAGGCGAAGCCGCTGCCGTCGTCGGCGACGACCAGCTCGACGCCGACGGCATCGCGGCGGAGCGTCACCGCGACGTGGGCGGCGCCGGAGTGGCGCGCCGCGTTGGAGAGCGCCTCCTGGGCCACCCGGTAGACGACGAGCTGGGCGTCGTCGCCGAGGTCGGAGAAGTCCCCCTCGATCGCGACGGTCCCCTCGATCTCCCCTTCGCCGAGCCGCTCGACCAGGCCCGCGATCGCCGCCGCCAGGCCGAGGTCGTCGAGCGCGGAGGGGCGGAGCTGGCGGGCGAGGGAGAGCAGCTCGCGCATCGCCTGGTTGGCGAGCGCCTTGGTCTCGGCCAGCTCCGGCTCCAGCTGCGGCGGCGCCGCCGAGCGCGCGGCCTCGAGGCGCAGCAGGAGGCCGGTGAGCGACTGGTTCACCTCGTCGTGGAGGTCGCGCGCCACCCGCGCCCGCTCCTCCTCCTGGGCGTGCAGCGCCGCCGAGCCCGCCCGCCGCCGCTCCGCTTCCAGGCGCCGCATCATGCGCAGGAAGGCGAGCTCGATTCGCTCCACCTCCTCGGTCTCGCCGACCCCGTCGATGGAGCGGGGGAGACGCGAGCCGGGACGCGAGAGGTCGACCCGCTCCATTTCGTCGATCAGATCCTCGAGCGGGGCAAACCGGCGCCGCAGCAGGATCGCGTTGGCGGTGGCGCCGGCGACCACGGCCAGCGCGGCGATGCCGAGGATCTCCCACGCCGAGAGGCCGGCGATCGCCCCGGCGACGATCGCGACCGCCCCGATCATCACCGCGTTGACGACCAGGACCTGGGTGAAGAGCGCCCTTCTTCGCACGGGTGAAGCCTAGGCGCGCCACGGGCGGCCCCGGTCGCCCTAGGGACTTCCCCGGGCTCCTTCAGGGGGTGGCCCCTATGGTGCAGGGGCCAATCCGCGGTGATACTTCCCCGACCACATCTCCCAAGGAGATCTGAAAGATGAAAACCACCAAACAGTCGACCTTCAGCGCGACGCTGCGCACCACGATCCTGATGGCCTCGCTCGGCGGGCTGCTCGTCGTGATCGGGGCCCTGGTCGGCGGTGCCAGGGGAGCAGGGTTCTTCCTGATCCTCGCCCTGCTGATCAACGCAGGCTCCTACTTCTTCAGCGACAAACTGGCCCTGGCCGCGAGCCGCGCCAAGCCGATCGACGAATCGGAAGCGCCGCGCCTCTACCAGATGGTGCGCGAACTGACGACCCGCGCCGGGCTGCCGATGCCGCGCCTCTACATGATCCCCAGCGACCAGCCGAACGCCTTCGCGACCGGCCGCAACCCGAAACACTCGGCGGTCGCGGTCACCCGCGGGATCACCAAACTGCTCTCCGAGGACGAGCTGCGCGGGGTGCTCGGCCACGAGCTCACCCACGTCCGCAACCGCGACATCCTGATCCAGTCGGTCGCCTCGGCGATCGGTACTGCGATCACCTACGTCGCCTACATGCTGATGTTCTTCGGCGACGAAGACAACGGGCCGCTCGGCCTGGTCGCGGCGCTGGCGATGGTGATCCTGGCCCCGATCGCGGCGAGCATCATCCAGCTGGCGATCTCGCGGCAGCGCGAGTACGCGGCGGATGCCGGCGGCGCCGAACTGTGCGGCAACCCGGAGTCCCTGGCGAGTGCGCTGCTGCGCCTCGAGCAGGGCGCCGAAGCGATGCCGATGCAGGTCAACCAGGCCGCCGAGCCGCTCTACATCGTCCGTCCTTTCAAGGGAAAAGGCATGGCCGGCCTCTTCTCGACCCACCCGCCGATCGAGGAGCGGGTTCGCAGACTTCGTCAGATGCGTCCGAGTCTCTAGGGCGCTCCCGAAGGGCTAGGTCTCGTCCGGTGACCTAAGTCAGCGCCGCGGCCGTCCGGTCTGGACGACGGCCGCGGCGCTTTTTCTTTGCCGTCTGGTCCGCGGCGCGCGCATTCGGCTTTGCGATTGGTTCCGGCGCACTTGA
Source organism: Actinomycetota bacterium (assembly GCA_018268415.1). Taxonomy (GTDB): domain Bacteria; phylum Actinomycetota; class Thermoleophilia; order Solirubrobacterales; family 70-9; genus VAYN01. The sequence continues at coordinate 25,574 of JAFDWO010000125.1, forward strand.
CACGTCCCCGAAGAGGCTCGCTATACTTTTTGAAGTAAAGCTGATCCGAATTAGGGGATTTTGAAATGGCGACTGGCGCAGGAACCGAGCAGACGCAGGTGATCGAGGAGATCGCACCGTTCGAGGCGGCGCAGGAGATCGAGGGCGGCGGCATCGTCCTGATCGACTCGCGCGAGCCTCACGAGTACCAGGAGGCCCACCTCGACGGGGGCAAGCTGGTGCCGCCCGCGTTGCTCGCCGACCAGATCGAGACCGTCGCGCCGGACAAGTCGGCCCGCACGATCGTCTACTGCCGCTCCGGCAATCGCTCCGGCATCGCCGCCGCGCAGATGCAGGCGATGGGGTACACCGACGTCGCCTCGGTCGCCGGCGGGATCGTCCTCTGGCAGGAGCAGGGCCTGCCGGTCGTCTCTCCATCCGGGATGACCCCGGAGCAGCGTGAGCGTTATTCCCGTCACACCTTGCTCCCCGAGGTCGGCGTCGACGGCCAGCTGAAGCTGCTGAACGCGAAGGTGCTCTTGCTCGGGGCCGGTGGCCTCGGCGCGCCGACGGCCCTCTATCTGGCCGCCGCCGGCATCGGCACCATCGGCCTCGTCGACGACGACGTGGTCGACGCCTCCAACCTGCAGCGCCAGGTGATCCACAACACCGAGCGGATCGGCATGCCGAAGACCACCTCGGCGCGGATCTTCATCGAAGGGCTCAACCCCGACGTCAAGGTGATCGAGCACAACGGGCGCCTCGACGCGGGCAACGTCCTCGACGTCATGTCCGACTACGACATCGTCGTCGACGGCGCCGACAACTTCCCCACCCGCTACCTGCTGAACGACGCCTCGGTGCGGCTGCGCAAGCCGGTCGTCTCCGCCTCGATCCTCGGCTTCGACGGGCAGGTCTCGACCTTCATGCCTTACGAGGGCCCCTGCTACCGCTGCCTCTTCCCGACCCCGCCGCCCGCCGAGCTGGCGCCGAGCTGCTCCGCCAACGGCGTCCTCGGCGTGATGGCCGGGACGATGGGCACGCTGCAGGCCAACGAGGTGATCAAGCTGGTGCTCGGCAAGGGCGAGCCACTGATCGGCCGCCTGCTGCTCTACGAGGCGCTCAGCACCACCTTCACCGAGCTGAAGGTCCGCCGCGATCCGGACTGCCCGATCTGCGGTGAGAACGCGCCCGAGATCCCCGAGTCGGAGATGGGTCAGTTCCCGGACTACGACCTTTTCTGCGCCGGCGCCGGCGGGGACCGCTGAGCGGTCCCCGACTCGTCTAGGATCAGCGCTCGATGGCGACCGTACGCATCCCACCAGTCCTGCGGCCGAAGACCGGCGGCTCCCCCGAGGTCGATGCTCCCGGCGGCAACGTCGGCGAGGTCCTCCGCGCCCTCACCGACGCGCACCCGGACACCTCGGCCCAGCTCTTCGATACCGAGGGCGAGCTCAACCGTTATGTCAACGTCTACCTGAACGACGAGGACGTCCGCGTCCTCGACGGCCTCGGCACCGCGGTCAAGGACAGCGACACCGTGGTGATCCTGCCGGCGATGGCCGGCGGCGCTTAGCCGGCCGATCCGCCACGGAGGCGGCGCCCGAGCCCCGGAAAGGGCCGGGGCTGGCCCTTTCAAGCTGACGCCCGTGGGAAAGGCCCCCGGCCCCATCAAGCTGCCGCCCACTGCGAAGAGGGATGCGGCCGTCTCGTCCACGGCCCTGGCAGGCTGTGGCCGTGGCCGAGACGGCCGAGGGTGCGGGGAGCGGGCGGGGGAAGCACGGAAGGCCCTCGCGGGAGGATGCGGGCGAGCGAGGCGGATCCCTCGCGTGAGGGACACGGCGCCCCCACGGATCCCCCCGATCCCGACCCCCGGGGGTCGGGAGGTGTAACGGATCCCTCACCGGACGGGGGACCTCGTCACGGAGACGTCGGGAACGTCACCCTTCCTCCCGACCCTTCCATTGCTCAAGGATCTCCGTGTTTGGTTTCGGTTGCACAGCAACCGAGACTCGACGCGCGTCCCACGGATTCCCCCGATTCCGGCGTCCGGGGGCCGGAGGGTGCCACGGATCCCCCCCGATCCCGGCCCCGGGGCCGGGAGGTGCGACGGACCGTCACGGAGGAGCGACCCCGTCACGAAGACGTAGGGAACTCCACGCCTCCTCCCGTGTTGTCCAACCGTCACGGACGCGTTCCGTACTTTGACCCTGCCATGGCAGGGTCAAAGTACGGAACGCGTTTTCGGGCCCTCTCCCGAGGCCCGAAAAGAGACCGAAGGTTCAGGAAAGGGTGACGTTCCCGGCGTCTTAGTCACCGATCGGGCCCAGGTGTGGCCCCTCCCGCACGGACCCGTCACGGAAGTCCGACCTCGTGCCATCCCTGCGCGTCCCCCATCCCTGTGTCGTCTTTTTCACGACCCCCTCCTGTCCCCCGTGCCGCCTTCCCACGACCCCCTCCCGTCCCGGGCGCCTCATGGCGCTCACAGCCTGCCAGGAGCGCCATGAGGCGCCCGGGACCATCTCGGACGGGTGGGGCGGCCGGGGTCGCGGCGCCACGCTCGCCCCACACCGCATCTTGGACGGCCGCAGGGGCCGCGGGCCACACCGCATCTCGGACGGCCGGGAGGGCCAGGGTCGCGCCGGTCCCTTCTTGACGGGTCTCGTCCCTTCCGCTGTTCCTTATGCGCCTATGAGGCGCATAAGGAACAGCGGAGCGGTCTCGGACGACGGCGGGGCGTCCGTGGACCGCGCCGCCACCCGGCCCGCGGGGCGCATCTCGGCCGAGCCACCCGGGCTGCGGCCGCGCCGCGCCGCACCTCGGCCGGCCGCCCCGACCAAAATCGCGCCCCACCTCGGCCGCCCGCCGCGGCCAAAATCGCACCCCACCTCGGCCGGCCGCCTCGCCCCCGAGGCACGCCGTCCCAGCACCGCCCCCGAGCTACCGCTCCAACACCAGCCCCAGGAACTTCTGGGTGCGCTCTTCGCGCGGGTTGTCGAGGACCTGTCTCGGGTCGCCTTGCTCGACCACGACGCCGCCGTCCATGAAGACGACCTGGTCGCCGACCTCCTTGGCGAAGCCCATCTCGTGGGTCACGACCAGCATCGTCATGCCTTCGCCGGCGAGCTCGCGCATCGTGTCGAGGACCTCTTTGACCAACTCGGGGTCGAGGGCGGAGGTGACCTCGTCGAAGAGCATCACGTGGGGTTCCATGGCGAGGGCGCGGGCGATCGCGACGCGCTGCTGTTGACCGCCGGAGAGGGTTTCCGGGTACTGGCCGAGCCGGTCGCCGAGGCCGACCCGCTCCAGCAGGGCGCGGCCTTTCTCCTCCGCCTCGGCCTTCGACCTGCCGAGCACCTTCTGCGGCGCCAGGGTGACGTTCTCCAGCGCCGTCTTGTGGGGGAAGAGGTTGAATTGCTGGAAGACCATGCCGACCCGCTGGCGCACGAAGTCGAGGTTCCAGCTCGACTCGCCGGTGCCCGAACCCGGGCCCTTGCAGATGTCCCGGCCCTCGAGGAAGATCTCGCCCTCCTCCGGCGGTGCCAGGAGATTGACGCAGCGCAACAGCGTGCTCTTGCCCGAGCCGCTCGGCCCGAGGATGCAGATCACTTCGCCTCTGCCGACCTCGAGATCGACCCCCTTCAGGACTTCGAGGCTGCCGAAGCGTTTGCGCACGCCTTTCAGCTGTACCATCGGCTCGGCCATCAGGCGACCTCGATGTGCGCACCGCGGGTGATTTTCGCCTGGTTGCGTTTGATCAGGTAGTCGACCAGGCGGGCCATCGGCAGGGTGATGCAAAGGAAGAAGAAGGCCGTGAGGATCAGCGCCGAGCTGTTCAGCCGTTCGGCGAGGATTTCACGGCTGACCAGGACCGACTCGCCGAAGGCGATGACGCTGACCAGCGTCGTGTCCTTCAGCAGCGAGATCAATTCGTTCAGCATCGGCGCCGGGATCTTGGTCACGCCCTGCGGGACGATGACATAACGCATCGCCTGGAAGTGGCTCATCCCGAGCGACCGGGCCGCCTCCATCTGGCCGCCCGCCACCGCTTCGATCCCCGCCCGGTAGACCTCGGCCGTGTAGGCGCCGTAGACGAGCACGAGGCCGGTGACTCCGTACCAGTAGGGGTCTGGCTCGCCGAACCACTGCGGGATGCGGATGCTTTTCGGCAGGAAGGTGAGGAACGGGACGCCGCCGGAGATCAGCAGAATCACGATCAGCAGGGGGATCGCCCGGAAGACGTCGATGTAGGCGATCGTCAGGAAGCGGATCGGGAGGAACTTCTTTCCCGGCGACTGGCGCAGGAGGGCAAGGATGAGGCCCCAGGCCAGGGCGACGACGGTCGCGACCGCAAAGATCAACAGGTTCTGGAGGAAAGCTTCGAAGACTTCGCCGAAGTGTTCTCCCATCACGTTGAAGTCGAAGTACTGTTCGAAAAAGACCTTCAAATTTCGCTCCTGGTCCTGCGTTTCCCAATCGAAGAGGGGGCACCGCCCGCGGCGCCCCCTCCGTCGTACCAGTCCTGCGTTATCGCGCTGCCGCTATTTCGATTCGGCTTCTTCGATCGCCTTGAGGAGGCCTTCCTTGGGCGGTGCCTCGTGGAACCATTTTTCGTAGACGGTCGCGTATTTGCCGTTTTCGATGGTTTTTTTCAGGCCTTCGTTGAGCTGTTCGAGCAGTTCGGTGCTTTCCTTCGCCACCGCGATTCCGTACGTTTCGTTGGTCGCCACCTTTTCGGCGATTTCGATGCCGCTCAGTTCTTCGGTCGCCTTGACGGCCACGGGGTTGTCGATGATCACCGCTTCGACCGTGCCGGCCTTCAGCGCGTTGATCGCGTCAGGGCCTTCGGGGTAGGGACGAAGTTCGGACGCTTCGGCTTTTTCCTTGCCGAGGGCGAGTCCGGTCGTGCCCTGCTGGGCGGCGACGACCTTGCCCTTGAGATCGGAGAGACCCTTGATCGGGCTGCCTTCGGTGACCACGATCGCCTGCTCGGAGAGGTAGTAGGGCAGCGAGAAGGAGACGACCTGTTCGCGTTCCGGGGTGATAGTCGCGGCCGACATCACCGCTTCGAACTTGCCCTGAGCGACGTCACGGAAGATCGTTTCGAACGAAGAGTCGATGAATTCCGGTTCGCGCCCGATTTCTTCGCCGATCGCTTCCATCAGGTTGACGTCGAAGCCCGTGTAGCTGCCCTTTTTGCCTTGCTCGAACGGGGGATAGGGGATGTCGGAGCCAACGGCCAACTTTTCGCCGCCGCCTTCTCCGGCCGCGCCGCCACCTTCGGCGGATTCTTCGCTCCCGGTCTTTTCCGAGCTGGAGCTGCCGCCTCCGCCGCACCCCGTGACGACGAGCGCCACGGCCCCCACAAGCAGTACCGCCATCAAGGCGGCCAGCCGCGTTTTACTGGACAAAACTTCCTCCGATCAACAAATTGCTGTACCCGGGCGAGCGTACACCCGTTTCGGGGGGTCACGTCTATCCAAATGGCCAAAGCGCATCGCTACACTTTCTGAAGTAAGGGGACCCGGCACGCGATGGCACCAGATCCAGTCTTGAACAGACCCTGCGGGGGACGCTTCGGCGACGTCGTCGAATCGATCGGCAATACGCCGCTGGTCGAGCTGAAGCGGTTGTCACCGAGTCCGGACGTCCACATCTACGCGAAGCTTGAGGGCCACAACCCGACCGGCTCGGTGAAGGATCGCGTCGCCCGCTCGATGATCGACAAGGCGGAGGCCGAAGGCGCGATCGAACCGGGCCAGACGATCCTCGAACCGACCTCCGGCAATACCGGCATCGCGCTGGCCATGATCTGCCGGCGCAAGGGCTACCCGCTGCAGGTGGTGATGCCCGACAACGTCACCGAGGAGCGCTCCCAGCTGCTGCGCATGTACGGCGCCGAGATCGTCTACTCGGAGGGCGCGAAGGGCTCCAACGGGGCGGTCGAGCTGGCGTTGGAGCTGGCCCAGCAGCCCGGCTTCTTCATGCCCTACCAGTACGGCAACGAGGCCAACCCGCTCGCCCACTACAACGGCACCGCGCTGGAGATCCTCGAAGAGCTCGACTCGGTTGCGGCCTTCGTCGGCGGCCTCGGCACCGGCGGAACCCTGATGGGCAACGGCCGCCGCCTCAAGGAGAACGATCCCGAGACCCTGGTCGTCGCCGCCGAGCCGATGCAGGGGGAGCTCGTCCAGGGCCTTCGCTCCCTCGACGACGGCTTCATCCCGCCGATCATCGACCTCTCCCTGCTCGACCGCAAAATCATGGTCTCCAACCGCGATGCGATCGTCTGGACGAAGAAGCTGCTCGAGGAGGAGGGTGTCTTCGCCGGTGTCTCCGGCGGTGCCGTCGCCCGCGTCGCCGCCCGCATCGCGGGTGAGCTCGACTCCGGCAACGTCGTCTTCCTGATCCCCGACGACGGCTGGAAGTACCTCTCCTCCGGCATCTACACGAAGCCGCTGGAGGAGATCGAGAACCTCGACTCCACCGTCTGGTGGTAGTCGGGGAGCCGGCTTCCTCCAGTAGCCTCGCGGGCGTGAAGATCTCCCAACAGCTGGTCGACGAGATGGTCGCGCACGCGCGCGAGGATTTGCCCAACGAGTGCTGCGGCATGGTCGGTGGGAAGGACGGGATGGCGACCAAGGTGGTGCGGGTCGTCAACTCGGCCGCCAGCCCGCTCCGCTACGAGATGGACCCGCAGGGGCAGTTCGACGCGTTGAAGGAGATCGAAGGCGACGGTGAGCTGCTGGCGATCTACCACTCGCACACGAAGAGCGCCGCGTATCCGTCGCAGACCGACGTGAACCAGGCGCAGAACTGGCCCGAACCGATCTACCTGATCGTCTCGCTCGCCGATGCCGATAATCCGGACGTGCAGGGGTTCCACCTTGCCGACCTGAAGATCGCCGGCGCGGAGCTCGAGATCGGGTAGAAGTAGCCATGGCCGAGGCGACCAAGCATCGCGGCGCGCACTCGCGGGGGTCACACGGTGGTGGCGGCCACGGCGGCGAGGGCGGTGGCGGTGGCGGTGGTGGGGGCGGCGGCAAGCTGGTCAAGGTCGGCTTCGCCCGCAATCAAGCCGAAGCCGAAATGCTGCAGGCCCTGCTGCTCGAGTCCGGGATTCCGAGCGTCCTCAAACGGTCGGCCGGCTTCGACAACCCGGACTTCCTGGCCGCCGGCCCGCACGACATCTGGGTGAGCAAGGATCACGCCCAAGCGGCCCGCGATCTGCTGGCGGAGACGCTCACCGAGTCGGAAGCGGAGGAGCGCGAGGAGCTGGAAGGGGAGGCGCGGCGGCGAAGGGCAGGGGGCGAACCGGTCAGCCCGGGGCGGCTGGCGCTCTACGTCGGCGTCGCCTTCGTCGTCGCCGTCGTCATCGTCTGGGTCGTCTACGAAATCAGCTGAGGCGGGCGCTGCTCAGCTGACGCCGGCGGGCCCGCGCACCATTTCGCGCAGGTAATCGCGCCAGGCTGCTTCGATATCGCGGAAGCGGGCGTCGAAGGCGTCTTCCAGGGTGACCGCGGGGCCCCCGGGGAGGAGGCCGTCGACGAGGCGCTCGCAAGCCTCGGGGCCGCGCTCGTTCTCGAGCAGGTCGAAGATCGTGCCGCCCAGGATCACCGCGTCACGGCGCGAGGGCGGGAAGGAGACGCGGCCCGAGTTGCGCAGGCGGAGCAGCACCGCGGCGCGGTAGAGGCCGACCTGGCGGGCGAAGTACTGGGCCCCGCCTTCGACCAGCCAGGCCCAGTGCAGGTAACGGGCGAAGCGGCGCGGGGTCCAGGAGGGCGGCAGCGCGGTGTTATTGGTGGCGAGGACGAGCTGCGCGTAGAGGCGCTCGGAGGTGCCGCGCAGCGCTTCCAGCGAGTCCTCGCCGGCGGCGCGCCGTTCCATGTGGCGGTCGTTGAGCACGTGGAGCTCGGTTTCCATCGGCCAGCCCGCCAGGTAACGGCGCCCGGCCGGTGCCGCGGCCCAGCGGGCGGCGGGCAGGAAGGGGTGCGCCATCGTCAGCGACACCGGGTTGGTGTGGATGACGACCGTGACCTCGGCGGGCATCTTCTCGAAGCGGTCTTCGAGTCGCAGTCGCAGCGTCTCCAGTCGGTCGAGCGTGCGATCGGCGAAGGCGGCGTCGTTGGAGTCGTGCCGTGCGGTGAAGCTCAACGACTCCGTCTCGACCCAAGGCATGACCCCAGGCTAAACCCTGCGCCCGGCTGACCAAGCAGACCAAGGACGCACGAGCGAGCGCGCTCTGCACGTGGGCGAGGAGGACGCCGGCATGCGCCGGTCAGACGAGCGCAGGTTCAGCCTGACCGCAAACTTCGCGGATCTCCTGTCGAGCCCGGTCGAACTCCTCGTCGGCCATCACCGGCGTGCCCTCGAAGGGCAGTTCGCGGTCGATCTCGACCCAGGAGCGGCAACCGTGGTACTCGTCGCGCACCCGCACGGTGACCGGGCGGGGAATGCGATGGACCCGCAGCAGCAGGATGTGAAGGGGGTGACGACGCTTCCAGGCCAGGCGCTTCTCGGCGTAGTCCGGCGTCCAGATGTAGTACGGCGACAGGCAGTCGAGCGTGCGCCGGTCTTCGATCGTGACGTGGTCGGTCACTTCGGCCCACGCGCGCAGTCGTACGCGGTCGGGCTGGGGGATCCCACCGTCCTGGATCAGCGCTTTCGGCGGCGGCTCCTCGTCGGGCCAGACGCCCTCCTCGAGCGCGCGGCGCAGCTCCGGGTGATGCGATTCCCGGACGAGGTCGTTCCGCTGATGGTCGAAGGTCGGGTAGAGGAAGAAGCGCTCGTGCTCGAGTTCGAAGTGCTTGTTCTCCTCGCGAATTCCACCCTTGCGAAGCGTGAGCAGCTGCTCACCCTCGGCAAGAGCGCGGACGGTTACAGCCCATTCCTTGAGAGCGATTGGCATTTGAAGTCAGTACCTGGGGAGGTCGTGTTCGATGTATGAGGGCGGGGCGTGAATCAAGGCCGTGTGAGGGCCGTGTGCCCACCCGAGGGTGCGCATTCTAGAGAACGCGGCGCGAAACACCAAATGATTAACGTCGGAATTTAGGCAGGCCCATGCCCGCCGCCACCCGGCGTTTCCACTCTCAAACGGCTCCCTGGAGCCAAAACTCCCTCACTCTTGGACGGGAGCGAATTCCCATCCAGGAGGTTTTTACCAGGCGCCCCGGGGGCGCCGCTTTCACGTCCGCGGGGGGCGTGGCGGCGGCGCTCGGTCAGCAGGGTGAAGCGCATCGGGGCGAGGGCCTCCAGTTCGCGGACGAGCCCGTCGCCGCCGCGGTGGGCGCCGTCGCCGCCGGAGCCGCGACGGAGGGCCAGCTCGCGGACGCGCAGCGGGAACTCGGTCTCCAGCGCCTCGACCGGCGTGTTGAGCGTGTTCGACATCGCCACGTGGATCGCGCTCGGGCCGGTGGCGTCGGGGCAGGCGCCCTGGCCGCCGCCGAGCGTCTCGTAGTAGGTGAAGCCCTCGCCCGCCAACGTCAGGTTGTTCATCGTCCCCTGGCCCTGGGCGGGGACCGGGCGGGCCCCGGCGAGCGCCGTGATCACCAGGTCGGCGACCCGGCTCGACGTCTCGACGTTGCCGGCGACCACCGCCGCGGGCGGCTCGGCGTTGAGCAGGCAGCCACGTGGGGCGGCGACCGCGATCGGCCGGTGGGCGCCGGCGCAGGGCGGCGCATCGGGGTCGGTGAGGACGCGGACGGCGAAGAACGCGGCGGATTTCGTCACCGAGAGGGGGCAGTTGAGGTTGCCCTCGACCTGGCGGTCGGTGCCGGCGAAGTCGAGGTGCAGCGACTCGCCGGCGACGGTCGCCTCGACCCGGAGGATCACGTCGCGCTCGGTGCCATCCGGCGAGTCGTCCTCGAGGAAGTCCTCGGCCACGTAGGTGCCGTCGGGGAGTGCGGCGAGCGCGGCGCGGGTGCGCCGCTCGGCGTAGGCGAGGATCTCCGCGATCCCCGCGCGCAGCCCGGCCGCGCCGTGGCGCTCGGCGAGCTCCCTCAGCCGCAGGCGTCCGATCCGGTTGGCCGATTGCTGGGCGCGCAGGTCGGCGAGGCGCTGGCGCGGGTTGCGCATCTTCGCGACGAGAGCGTCAAGGGCAGCGGGCGTGGCGCGGGTGGGTGCGATCACGACGCCCTCTTCGTCGAGGCGGCGCGAGAAGGCGGGCATCGAGCCGGGGGTCGGCCCGCCGACGTCGGCGTGGTGGGCGCGCGAGGCGGCGAAGCCGAAGAGCTCGCCGTCGACGAAGGCCGGGGAGATCAGGGTGATGTCGGGGAGGTGGGTGCCGCCCCGGTAGGGGTCGTTGAGGATCCATTCGACCTCCGGCTCGTGGTCCTCGTCGAGGACGGCGGCCACCGCGTCGGGCATCGAGCCCAGGTGGACCGGGATGTGCTCCGCCTGCATGACAAGCTCGCCGGCGGCGTCGAAGAGCGCGGTCGAGCAGTCGTGGCGCTCCTTGATGTTGGCCGAGTAGGCCGAGCGGATCAGGGTCGCACCCATCTCGTCGCAGGCGGCGCGGAGGCCGCCGATCATCACCTGGAGGGTGATCGGGTCGATGGTCATTTGGCCCGCTCCGATTCCTTTGATGCCCGAGCCTCGCCGGGCGAGGGGGACCCTTCTCTCACGAACTGCGGGGAGGTTCGTTCAGGGTCCTCCTCGCCCGGCGATTGCGGTGTTCGGGTCGCGACTATCGTGCCGTGCGGGTCGACTTCGGCGTTCCAACCAGGAGGGAGCACCAAGGTCGCCTCGGGGAGCTCGAAGATGACGGGGCCGGTGGCAGTGCGGCCTGCCGGGGGCTCGCCGCGGAGGACCGGCGTGTCGATCCATTCCTCGGCGAAGCGGACCTTGCGGGTGCTTTCCTCGATTGAGCCGTCCGCGGCAGCGGCCGGGCGGGGCTTGGGGCCGTCGATGACCAGGGCGAGGCGGATGTCGACGAGGACCACTTCGCCGTTGGGGTCGCGGTGGCCGTAACGGTCCTTGTGGGCCTCCTCGAAGCGGGTAACCAGATCGGCGGGGTCGGGCTCCGTATCGCCGGGGACCGGGAGCTCGAAGGCCTGGCCGGCATAACGCATCCCGTACACGACTTCGGCGCGGGTACCGTCGAGTCCCGCGCCCGCCGCCGCGCGCATCTCGGCGACGGAGGCGGCGATCCGCGCGGCGGTGAGGTCCTCGCCGCTCAGCATCACGGTGCGGGCCGTGTCACGCCGGCGGTCCGACGCGCAAAGGCCGAAGGCGGAGAGGACGCCGCCCGCGCGTGGGCAGAGGAGCCGGTCGATTCCAAGCTCTTCGGCGATCGCCGCGGCGTGCATCGGCCCGGCGCCGCCGAAGGGCAGGAGGGCGAAGCGGCGCGGGTCGACCCCTCGCTCGACGGTGACGACGCGGAGCGCCCGCACCATCTCCTGGTTGGCGACGCGGACGATGCCGGCGGCGGTCTCCAGGGGGTCGAGTTCCAGCTCCGCGGCAAGGACGCCGACGGCCCGTGCCGCCGCCTCGGCGTCGAGGGCGACGCCGCCCGCCAGGGTCGAGTCGGCGGCGAGGTTGCCGAGCAGGAGGTTGGCGTCGGTGACGGTCGGCTCGGTGCCGCCGCGGCCGTAACAGGCGGGGCCCGGCTGGGCGCCCGCCGAGCGCGGTCCGACCCGCAACGCGCCGCCGGGATCGCGCCAGCCGATCGAGCCGCCGCCCGCGCCGACGGTGTGGACGTCGACCGTCGGCAGCTGGATCGGGCGGCCGTCGATGGTGCGCGAGTCGGAGCGCCGTACGGTGCCGTCCTCGACCACGCAGACGTCGCAGGAGGTCCCGCCCATGTCGAAGCCGAGGGCGTTGCCGTCACCGGAGAGGCGGGCGAGGAGGCTCGCGCCGATCGCCCCGCCGGCCGGGCCGGAGAGGACGCTCCAGGCGCCGGCGCGCGCCGTCTCCTCGGCCGGGGCGACGCCGCCGGAGGAGAGCATCACCTGCGGCGCCGGCAGGCCCGCTGCCGCCGTCGCCTCCTCCAGGCGGCCGAGGTAGCGGGCGAGGAGGGGCGAGAGGTAGGCGTCGATCACCGTCGTCGATGCGCGCTCGTACTCGCGGAAGCGCGGCAGCACCTCGTGGGAGACGGAGACGTGGAGGTCGGGAAGGCGCGCCCGCAGGTGCTCGGCAAGGCGGCGCTCGTGGGTGGGGTCGAGGTAGGAGAAGAGCAGGCAGATCGCCACCGACTCGGCCTCCGCGTCGGCCAGCGCCGCGGCGAGGCGCTCGGGCTCCCCCGTCGCGAGCGGCTCGAGGATCCCGTCCGGCCCGGTCCGCTCGTCGGCCTCGAGCTTCAGCTCCGGGGCGATCAGCGGCGTCGGCTTGGGCGCGCAGAGGTGGTAGAGGCTGGGGCGGTCCTGGCGGGCGATCTCGAGCAGGTCGGCGAAGCCCTTGGTCGCGATCAGCGCCGTGCGCGCGCCGCGTTCCTCCAGTAGCGCGTTGGTGCCGACCGTCATCCCGTGCGAGAAGTCCTCGACGTCGGTGGGAGTCGCGCCCGCCGCCGCGATGACTGCATCGACGGCGGCCATCACCCCCGCCGACTCCTCGCCCGGCGTGGTCGGCACCTTCACCGTGTGGACGGTGCCGTCGTCGAGCAGGACGGCGTCCGTGAAGGTCCCGCCGACGTCTACCCCGAGGAGCATCGGCGCGACGCTAGATGATTGATGCGGGGGCTGCAGGGTTGGGTGGGGGAGGGAAGGTTCGCGGCGCTTCCAAGCCGGCGCGCGGGAAGGATGGGGTCGGGGAAGACCACCGCCGCTTCAAGCCGGCGCCCGGGAAGGGCCTCGGCCGTCTGAAGCTGGCGCCTTCAGGCGAAGGCCCCAGGCCCTGGAGAAGCTGCCGCCCGTGGCGGAAAGTGATGGGGCCTCGCGAAGCTGCCGCCCGTCGCGCAAGGGATGCGGCCGTCTCGTCCACGGCCCTGGCCGGCTGTGGCCGTGGCCGAGACGGTCGGGGGTGCGGGGAGCGGGCGGGGGAAGCACGGAAGGCCCCCGGGGAGGGTGCGGGCGGATCCCTCGCGGGGGCCCACGGACCCCCGATCCCGCCCCCGGGGGTCGAGAGGTGTGACGGATCCCTCACCGGACCGGGACCCCGTCACGAAGGCGTCGGGAACGTCACCCTTCCTCCCGACCCTTCCATTGCTCAAGGATCTCCGTGTTTAGTTCTGGTTGCTCAGCAACCAGAACTCGACGCGCGTCCCACGGACCCCCCGATCCCGGCCCCGGGGGCGGAGGGTGCGACCGATCCGTCACGGGACCGTCACGGAAGAGGGATCTCGTCACGGAGACGTAGGGAACTCCACGCCTCCTCCCGTGTTGTCCAACGCTCACGGACGCGTTCCGTACTTTGACCCTGCCATGGCAGGGTCAAAGTACGGAACGTGTTCCCGGGC